>NZ_JBICYQ010000008.1:0-406882 GCF_043201055.1 Streptomyces sp. NPDC048338 | reverse complement strand
CGAGTACGCCCGGTACGAGGGCGATCCTCCGCCTTGCGATACACCACATCCGACGCCGCGGGCCGGTCCTCAAAGATCGCCCGGACAGGACCTAGTTGAGTCCGCTGTTGATGGCGCCGACGAGTTCGCCGTTGCCGCTGTCACCGCTGAACTCCCAGAAGAACGCGCCGCCCAGGCCCTGGTTCTTCGCCCAGCTCATCTTGGACGTGACCGTGGACGGGGTGTCGTAACTCCACCAGTTCGTGCCGCAGTGCGCGTACGCCGTGCCGGCGACCGTGCCGTTGGCCGGGCAGGAGTTCTTCAGGACCTTGTAGTCCTCGATGCCCTGCTCGTACGTGCCCGCCGCCGGGCCCGTCGCCGTGCCGCCCGGGGCGGACTGGGTGACGCCGGTCCAGCCGCGGCCGTAGAAGCCGATGCCGAGCAGCAGCTTGCTCGCGGGGACGCCCTTCGCCTTGAACTTGGCGATCGCCTCGGCGGAGTTGAAGCCCGCCTGCGGGATCCCGGCGTAGGAGGTGAGCGGGGAGTGCGGGGCCGTCGGGCCCTGCGCCGCCCAGGCGCCGAAGAAGTCGTACGTCATCACGTTGAACCAGTTCATGTACTGCGCGGCGCCCCCGTAGTCGGCGGCGTCGATCTTGCCACCGGCCGAGGCGTCGGCCGTGACGGCCGCGGTGACCAGGTTGCTCGCGCCGAACTTGGCCCGCATGGCCTGCATCATGTTCTTGAAGGAGGCCGCCCCGCTGGTGTCGCAGGACAGACCGCAGGCGTTCGGGTACTCCCAGTCCAGGTCGATGCCGTCGAACACGTCGGCCCAGCGCGGGTCCTCGACGAGGTCGTAGCAGGACTGGGCGAAGGCGGTCGGGTTCTGCATGGCCTGGCCGAAGCCGCCGGACCAGGTCCAGCCGCCGAAGGACCACAGGACCTTGATGTTCGGGTACGCCTTCTTCAGCTTGCGCAGCTGGTTGAAGTTGCCGCGCAGCGGCTGGTCCCAGGTGTCGGCGACGCCGTCGACGGACTGGTCGGCGGTGTAGGCCTTGTCGTAGTCGGCGTAGGAGTCACCGATGGTGCACCTGCCGCCGGTGACGTTGCCGAACGCGTAGTTGATGTGGGTGATCTTGGCGGCCGAGCCGGAGGTCACGATGTTCTTGACGTGGTAGTTGCGGCCGTAGACACCCCAGTTGGTGAAGTAGCCCATCTTCACGACGTTCGGGGGAGGGGTGCCCCCGCCGCCGGTGGTGCGCACGGGGACCGCGCCGCTGGCCGGACCGGTCTGGTCGACGGTGTCGCGGGCGACCACCGTGTAGCTGTAGTCGGTGCCGGCGGTCAGGCCCGTGTTGGTGTAGGTGAGGCCGGTGACCGTGGCGATCGTGGTGCCGTCGCGCTTGACGTCGTAGTTCTTGACGCCCTTGTCGTCGGTGGCGGCGGTCCAGGTCAGCTTCACCGAGGTGTTGGTGATGTCGGAGGCGACCGGGGTGCCGGGGGCGGAGGGGGCGTTGTCGCCGGGCTGCGTGGAGCCGTCACAGGAGGCGCCGTTGACCTTGCAGCCGCTGGGGGCGCCCGCGCCGCTGCCGTTGAAGCCGAAGGAGACGCTGGCTCCGGGGGAGAGGCTGCCGTTCCAGCCGACGTTCTTGGCGGTCCAGTGGGTGCCGGAGCTGGTGACGGTGGCGTCCCAGGCGGAGGTGACGGCCGTGCCGGAGGGGTAGTCCCACTCCACCGTCCAGGAGGAGAGGGCGGTGGTGCCGGTGTTCTTCACCGTCCACTTGCCCTCGAAGCCGGAGCCCCAGTCGGAGACCTTGGTGTAGGTGGCGGTGGCCGAGGTGGCCGCTTCGGCGGGTGCTGCGAGGCCGACCATGGCGGCCAGGGGCAGGATCAGGGCGGTCAGACCGGCGGCGGCCCGGCGTCTGAACCCTGTTCTGCGCGTCGGTGCTTGAGTGCTCAACGGTGCTCCTCAAGTTGCGGACGGAACGGACAAGGTGGGGGTGGTCCGTGAACTGTGCGCGCGCCCCGCGAGCGTAGAAAGGTCTGGACCAACCGTCAAGAGGTCCAGACCAACGTCGGCGCGACGGGACCCCGGTCCCGGCCGCCCCGCCCTCCGGCCGCGCTCAGACTCCCAACTCCTGTGCCAGAACGGCCGCTTGGACCCGCGAGCGGAGCTTCAGCTTGCCGAGCACCTTGCTGACGTGCGTCTTCACCGTCGCCTCCGCCATGTCCAGGCGGATCGCGATCTCCGCGTTGGACAACCCCTCTCCGAGCGTCGCGAGCACCTCGCGCTCCCGCCGCGTCAGCACGTCCAGCACGGACGCCTCCGCCGCGCGCACCGGACGGCTCGGCGCCGCGAACTCCGCGATCAGCCGCCGGGTCACGGCAGGCGCGATCGTCCCCTCCCCGCGCGCCACCGTCCGCACCCCCTCGATCAGGTCCTTCGCCTCGGTGTTCTTCAGCAGGAACCCGGCCGCCCCGGCCCGCAGCGCGCCGAAGACGTACGCGTCGAGATCGAACGTGGTCAGCACCAGCACGTCGGCCAGGCCCTCGGAGACGACGAGCCCGGTCGCCGTCACCCCGTCCATCCGCGGCATCTGGACGTCCATCAGGACGACGTCCGGGCGCAGTTCCCGGGCCAGCTCCACCGCCCGCTCCCCGTCCGCCGCCTCCCCGACCACCTCGATGTCCGGGGCGCTGCCCAGGATGAGGACGAGCCCCGCCCGTACCGCGCTCTGGTCCTCCGCGACCACGATCCGGATCGTCATGCGTCCGGTGTCCTCTCCTCGGCGGGCAGCTCGGCCCGTACCTGCCAGATCTTCGCCCCGTCCCCGTGCGGTACGGGCCCCGCCTCGAAGGAGCCGCCGAGCAGGGCCACCCGCTCCCGCATGCCGATCAGACCGGACCCCGAACCCGGGGCGCGCGGTCCGGGCCGGTCGCCGAACGGGCTGTCCACCCGCACCGTCAGCGCCCGCTCGTCGCGGGCGAGGACGACGGTGACCGTACCGGCCGGGGCGTGCTTGAGGGCGTTGGTCAGCGACTCCTGCACGATCCGGTACGCGGCCAGTTCGACGGGGGTCGGCAACGGCTCCCGGCGTTCCTCGGACGGGTCCCGGGTGTCGTCGAGCACGAAGGCCAGCCCGCTCGCCTCGCCGTTCGTCCGGGCCTGGGCCAGCAGCGCGTCGAGCCCGGCCAGGGTGGGCGCGGCGGCGGGCTCGGCGTCACCGCTGCCGTCCCGCAGCAGCCCGATCAGCCGGCGCATCTCCGCCAAACCCTCGACGCTGTTCCGCCGGATCACCGTCAGGGACTGCCGTGTCGTCGCCGGCTCGTCGATCGACAGCGCGGCCGTGGAGTGGATGGCGATGGCGGAGAGGTGGTTGGCCACCAGGTCGTGCAGCTCGCGGGCCATCCGGGAGCGCTCGGCCGTGATCGCCTGAGTGCGGTCCATCTCGGCGAGCAGCGCCGTCTGCTCCGCGCGCAGCCGGGCGGCCTCGGCGGCCTGCCGGTGGTTGCGCACGACGGCGCCGGTGACGGCGGGCAGGAAGGAGACGATGCCCGTGACCAGGCCGATGAGCAGGGCGATGGCGTCCTGCAGCCAGGCGAGGAAGCCGACCGTGACCGCGATGGTGATCAGCCCCGTGGTGTACGGGATGCGCCGGGCGGAGGCGGGCGAGCCGTAGACGACGGCCGCGTAGACGACGTCCGTGAACATCAGCACGGTCGGCAGGCTGCCGTAGGTGAGCTGGTCCGCCACGATCGCGACCGTGCCGACGACCAGCGCGGCCTGCGGCAGCGTGCGGCGCACGGTCTCCGCCGCGGTCATCACGGCGAGCGGGACGAGGGTCGCCCAGCGCGCCGTGATGAGCGGATCGGCCTGCGTGTGCAGCGAGAAGGCGTACAGCAGCAGGCCGCAGGCGAGCCCGGCGGCGGCGATCAGGAGATCGTCGCGGTGCGGTCGGGGGAGGGTCACGTTCCCATCCAACACGGTGGGCGGCGGCGTGACCTCGCCGTCCGGGCCGATCCCCGGCTCCGTCGAAGGATGTAGACGGACGTCGTCACCGGCGACGACGAGAAACGGCGCGGCGGACGGGACGCTGGAGGGGACCGAAGGGATGAGTGCCGTGATCGTCACGTTGATCGTGATCTGCGAAGTCGGGTTCTGGGTCCTGCTGGCCGCCGGACTCGCCGCCCGCTACCTGCTGAAGATGCCCCGGACGGGCCTCGCGCTGCTGCTCTGCGAGCCGCTGCTGGAGATCGTCCTGCTCGTCGTCACGGCGATCGACCTGAAGAACGGCGCCGAACCGAGCTGGCGCCACGGCCTCGCCGCCGTCTACATCGGCTACACGGTCGGCCACGGTCACCGCACGGTGACGTGGCTGGACGGCCATGCGGCCCACCGCCTCGGCGGCCGGGAGCGGCCTGCCGGACCGCCGCGCTACGGGATGGCCCGCGCCCGCCACGAGGGCCGGGTCTGGCTGGGCTCGGTCGTGGCGGCGGCCGTCGCGAGCGGACTGCTGCTGCTCGCCACCTGGTACGTGGGCGACGACGGCGACACCGCGTCGCTGACCGCGTGGATCGTGGTGGCCTGGCGGGCCGCCGGCATCCACGGCCTGATCGCCCTCACCTACCTGATCTGGCCGAAGAAGGAGCCCCGGGGCGGGGCGGGGACCGCGAGGGACGAGAAGCGGGTGCCCGACCGGACGCCCTGAACCCCGGACGCCGCCCCGGACGGGCCGGGACCGCCGGGACGACGGAGTCCCGGCGGTCCCACGACGCCGTGCGCCGACCCGCCGCGGATTACGGGACACCCCCTAGCGCTCGCCGCCCGGGACCCAGAGCACGTCCCCGACCTCCTTGTTCGCCGTCCTGGCCAGGATGAACAGGAGATCGGACAGGCGGTTCAGGTACGTCGCGGTCAGGGTGTTCATCGTCTCGCCGTGCACCTCGATCGCCGCCCAGGTGGAGCGCTCGGCCCGGCGCACCACCGTGCACGCCTGGTGCAGCAGCGCCGCACCGGGCGTGCCGCCCGGCAGGATGAAGGAGCGGAGCTTGTCCAGCTCCTCCAGGAAGCGGTCGCAGTCCGCCTCCAGCTTGTCGACGTACGACTGCTCGACCCGCAGCGGCGGGTACTCGGGGTCCTCCACCACCGGGGTGGCGAGGTCCGCGCCCACGTCGAACAGGTCGTTCTGGACGCGGACGAGGACCTTCACGACCTCCTCGCCGAGCTGCCCCAGCGCGACGGCCGTGCCGATGACCGCGTTCGCCTCGTTGGCGTCGGCGTACGCCGAGATCCGCAGATCGGTCTTGGCGGTCCTGCTCATGTCGCCCAGCGCGGTGGTGCCCTTGTCGCCGGTGCGGGTGTAGATGCGCGTCAGATTGACCATGACCCCAGCGTAGTTACGCTCCGGCCCCGCGGAACGTCCGTGTGCCCACCGTCACGGCGACCGCGGCGAGACCGGCGGCGACCAGGACCCCGTGGAGCATGGTCGCCGTCGCGTAGTGGCCGACATAGGCGTCCCGCACCGCGTCCACCAGGTAGCGGAAGGGCATGAAGCGCGACAGCAGGTCGAGCCAGCCGGGAGCCAGGGTCATGGGCAGCATCAGCCCGGACAGCAGCATCGACGGCATGGCCAGCGCGTTGATGGTGGGTCCGAACTCCTGCGGGGTGCGGACCCTGACCGCCAGCGCGTACGACAGCGAGGCCAGGGCGAGGGTGAGCGCGGCCACGAACACGAAGCCGATCAGAACGCCGGCGAGCGGCGCGCGCAGCCCCATCGCCAGTGCGGTCAGCACGAGCAGCACGGCCTGGAAGACGAAGAGCGAGGCGTCGCGCAGCACCCGGCCGAGCAGCAGGGCGAGCCGGCTGACCGGGGTCACCCGCATCCGCTCCACCACGCCCAGGTTCTTCTCGATGATGACCGAGAAACCGGCGAACGAGGCGCCGAACAGCCCCAGCTGGAGCAGCAGCCCCGGCACCAGGATCTGCCAGGAGTCGCCCGGGCGGCCGAGCGGCAGCCCGGTGAGCAGTGGGCCGAAGAAGAGCAGGTGGAGCAGCGGCATCAGGACGCCGAAGAGGATCTGGAATCTCGAGCGCAGGGTCTGGCGGGCGTAGCGCCCGAAGACGATCGCGGTGTCGTGCAGCAGCATGTCGGGTCCTCAGGAGGCGGGAGAGAAGGAGGCCGGGGCCGGAGCGGGAACGGCGGGCGCGTCGCACCGCTCGCCGCGGCCGGGGCCGGGCGCCGGGCCGTGTCTCAGACGGCGACGGGAGCGGCGTCGGCGGGGGCGGGGCCCCGCCCGGTGATCGCGAGGAAGGCGTCCTGGAGGGTCGCGACCCCGTGCTCGGCCTTCAACGCGGCGGGACTGCCCTCGGCGACCACCCGGCCACCGTCCACGACCACCAGCCGGTCGGCGAGCGCGTCCGCCTCGTCGAGGTAGTGGGTGGTCAGCACGACCGTCGTGCCGTGCGTGTCGCGCAGCCGGCGCACCAGCGCCCACAGGTCGGCCCGGCTGCCGGGGTCGAGGCCGGTCGTCGGCTCGTCGAGGAAGAGCACGTCCGGCCGGTGGGTGAGCCCCAGCGCGATGTCGAGCCGGCGTCGCTGCCCGCCGGAGAGCGCCGCCGTCCGGCGGTCGAGCAGCCCGGTCAGGCCCAGTTCGCCGGCCAGCTCCTCGGCGCGGGCCGCGGCCTCGGCCTTGCCGAGACGGTAGAGGCGGCCCTGGAGGACGAGCTCCGAGCGGACCGTCTCGGTCGGATCGACGCCGCCGGACTGGGCGACGTATCCGATGCGGCGCCGGACGGCCGCGGGGTCGCGGACCAGGTCGTGTCCGGCGACGGTGGCCGCGCCGCCGGTCGGCGGCAGCAGGGTCGTGAGCATGCGCAGGGTGGTCGTCTTGCCGGCGCCGTTGGGGCCGAGCAGGCCGAGGATCTCGCCGGGGCGCACGGTCAGGTCGATGCCGCGCACCGCCTCCACGGGGCCGAGCTTCGTCCGGAAGGTCCGGGCGAGCCCGGACGTACTGATGATTGGCATAGGGACCACAAAAACAGAGTCACTGCATTTTTGCAATGCCTCCAAGTTTCAACTCACCCCGAGACGATCCCTAGGATGGGGACATGGCTGAGGGGCTCAGGGAGCGCAAGAAGCGCCAGACGAAGCAGCGGATCTCCGACATCGCGACGGGGCTCTTCCTGGAGCACGGCTTCGTGACCGTGACCGTCGCGGAGGTCGCGGAGGCGGCGGACGTGTCCGTCAACACCGTCTACAACTACTTCCCGGCGAAGGAGGACCTCTTCCTCGACCGGCTCGACGGGGTCACGATGCGCCTGGCCCGGATGATCCGCGGCCGCGACGCGGGGGAGTCGGCCGCGGCCGCGGTGCTGCGCGGGATGCGCCAGGACATCGGGGCGGTCTCACCCGCGTACGGGCTGATGGAGGGCTTCGACGCCTTCATGAACGTCATCGAGCACGCGCCCACCCTCAAGGCCAGGCTCTTCTACCTCCAGCAGGAGGTCCAGGACGCGGTCGTCGCCACCCTGCGCGAGGAGGCCGGCGCGCCCGCCGACGACCCGCTGCCGCTGCTCGTCGGCGGACAGCTGGCCTGGATCGAGAACACCGTCGTCGGCTACATCACCCGCGAGATGACGCCCGGCCGCAAGGCCACCACCGTCTCCCGCGAGGCCCTGGTCCTCCTCGACGAGATCGAGGACCTGCTGAGCGACCGCGTCCTGACCTACGCCGTACGCGGCTCCTGACGCACGCCCTGCGCGGCGGGGGCGTGTCTCGCGGATCCTGCCGGGCGCCCCGCGTCCGGATCGGCGAGCGGGCCGCGGGACCTGTCGCGAGTGTGACGTCCGTCAAACGGGGCGTGACGCGCATTACTTCACGGTCACACGGCGGCTCACTCCCGCTAATCTCCGCCGAAGAGCCAGAGAAGTGAACAGGCGTTAAGGGGTGGAAGATCGTGGCCAGGAAGCTCGCCGTCATCGGGGCCGGACTCATGGGGTCCGGAATCGCGCAGGTCTCGGCCCAGGCGGGCTGGGACGTCGTCCTGCGTGACGTCACCGACGCCGCCCTCACCCGTGGCACCGACGGCATCAAGGCGTCGTACGACCGGTTCGTCGCCAAGGGCAAGCTGGACGCCGCCGACGCCGAGGCCGCGCTCGGCCGCATCACCGCGACCACCGAGCTCGAAGCGGTGGCCGACGCCGACATCGTCGTCGAGGCCGTCTTCGAGAAGCTGGAGGTCAAGCACGAGATCTTCCGCTCCCTCGACAAGGTCGCCAAGGACGGCGCGGTCCTCGCCTCCAACACCTCGGCCATCCCGATCACCAAGATCGCCGCGGTGACGGAGCGCCCGGAGGCCGTCGTCGGCACCCACTTCTTCTCGCCGGTCCCGATGATGCAGCTCTGCGAGCTCGTCCGCGGGTACAAGACCAGCGACGAAACCCTCGCCGCCGCGCGGGCGTTCGCCGAGTCGGTCGGCAAGACCTGCATCGTCGTCAACCGCGACGTGGCCGGCTTCGTCACCACGCGGCTGATCTCCGCGCTCGTCGTCGAGGCCGCGAAGCTCTACGAGTCGGGCGTCGCCACCGCCGAGGACATCGACATCGCCTGCAAGCTGGGCTTCGGTCACGCCATGGGCCCGCTCGCGACCGCCGACCTGACGGGCATCGACATCCTGGTGAACGCCACGAGCAACATCTACACCGAGTGCCAGGACGAGAAGTTCGCCCCGCCGGAGCTGATGCGCCGGATGGTGGACGCGGGTGACATCGGCCGCAAGAGCGGGCAGGGCTTCTACAAGCACTGAATCGCTGCGAGTCGGAACTGAGTTCTGTTCGGTCGCTTCACCATCACCCCACAGGGTGAATTCGGTATCAGTTCGCTTACAAGGCGCAACGCTTCTGCTCGCACGGCAGTCAGTTGTTGCAAAGACGGAGCACTCCCGGGGAGCGCATATGCACATCAGGGGCGACCATGTCGAGCTGGTCGTCGGGGGCCGCCTCGACGTCCGTAGCGCGGCGGACGCCCGTACGGTCCTGCACTCGGCCGTCGACGACGGCGTCGGCGACCTGGTGCTCGACCTGACCGGTCTCGACTCCTGGGACGCGACCGGGCTCGGGGTCATCATGGGCGCGCACCGCCGTGCCGGCCGCTGCGGCCGGCGGCTGGTGCTGCGAGGCGTGCCGCCGCAGATGCAGCGGCTGCTGGTGGCGACCCGGCTGCACCGCATCCTCGCCATCGAGGGCGGCCTGGCGGCCGAGTCGCTGCCCCGGGTGTGAACCGGCTGTGAAGCGCTTGTGAGAATGAGGCGTCCCGCCTCAATCCTCACAAGACCGTGACGTCTGGGGCGGCGCGGTACCCCGCCTGTTCCCGGATGGCGGAAGACGGTCTAGGGTTCGGCTCGCCTGCCCATTCACGAACCCACCCGGCGGGCACCGGACCAGAAGCGACGGCGAGCGTGCAGATCGGCCGGGAGGGGCTTCGGCGCGCACCGCTTTTGGGGGCTTGGATCATGGACCCGATGAACCGGGGGCCGGAAGAGTTCGGCCACGACAACGAGGGTGACGACACCCGCGAGACCCGCGGCGGGCTGCTGCCCGAACGCGGGCCCTCCGTACCCACCCGGGCGCGTACCACCCGGCTCGTCTCCGGCGACCTGCTGCTGACCGTCAACCCGGTCGACGGCAGCGAGATCGAGGCCTGCCCGCCCGGCGAGCAGCCCGGGCCGTCCCGCCGCCGCACCGGCGAGGAGCGCGTCGAGGCGACCCGTGCCGCCGGCCCGCCCGTACTGCCGGGCCCCGCCGCGGTGCCGCTCCCGATGCTCGAACGGCAGGAGCAGCGCGACCAGCTGGTCCAGCTCCTGTCCCGGGGCCGCTCCGCGCGCCTGACCGGCCCCGCCGGCTCCGGCCGCAGCACCCTCCTCGACAGCGTCGCGGCCGACTGCGCCGACCTCGCGCCCGACGGCGTCGTCCGGCTCTCGGGCCTGCACCGCACCCCCACCGAGCTGCTGTACGAGCTCCTCGCCGCGGTCGAGTACGCGCCGGACCAGCGCCCCGACCGCCCCACCCTGCTCGACCGGGTCGCCGGCATCGGCGCCGTCGTCGTCGTGGACGACCTGGAGTTCGGCGGCGCCACCCTCGACGAGCTGCTCACCGCGGCCCCCGAATGCGCGTTCCTGTTCAGCGCCACCCCCGACGTCGCCGCCGCCTCGCCCGCGGCGCACGTCGAGGAGGTCGCGCTCGCCGGTCTCGGCCGGTCCGCCGCCCTCGAACTCCTGGAGAGCTCCGTCGGCCGGTCCCTCACCGAGGACGAGGCCAACTGGGCGGGTGACCTCTGGTTCGAGTCCGAAGGACTGCCGCTGCGCTTCGTGCAGGCGGGCGCGCTGCTCCGGCAGCGAGACCAACTGCGGGTCACGCCGGTCGAGTTCGACGCCTTCGGGGCGCTCGACGACGCCTTCGGCCCGGCCGCCGGCACGAGCCGGGCCACCGACGAGGCCGACGACATCGACAACGACGCCGCCGTCGTCGACGCCGACGAGGTCGAGCTGCGCGAGATACCGCTGCCCAGCCTCGGCGAGGGCGCGGCCCCCGCCGCCCTGCTCGCCTCCCGCCTCAGCCGCTCCGCGCAGGAGACCCTGAGGTTCGCCGTCGCCCTCGGCGGCGAGGTGCCGCACCAGGCCCACCTCCCCGCCCTCGTCGGCGACACCCACGCCGACGCCGCCCTCGGCGAGCTCATGGGCTGCGGACTGCTCTCCCCGGCCGGCACCCGCTACCGCCTCGCCGCGGGGGTGCAGACCCAGCTCCTCGCCCAGGGGTACGGCGAGGACACGGCCGACCGGGCCCACACCGTGGCCCAGCACTACGCCTGGTGGGCCGGGCACCCCTCCGTCACGCCCACACGGGCCGCCGCCGAGTCGGACGCCCTGCTGGCGGCCCTGGGCGCGCTCGTCCCGGGCACCGACTCCGAGCACCCCGCCACCGCCGTCCTCCTCGCCCGCAGCGCGGCCCCCGCCTTCGCCGCCGGGCTGCACTGGGGCGCCTGGGAGCGGACGCTGCGCAGCGGTCAGGAGGCCGCCCGGCTCGCCGGCGAGGTCGCCGAAGAGGCTTACTTCCACCACGAGTTGGGCGTCCTGGCGCTCTGCTCCGGAAACCTGGAGCGAGCCCGCGCCGAACTGGAGGCCTCGGTCGGCATGCGCGGCGTCCTGTCGGACAAGCGCGGCACCGTCGCCGGCCGCCGGGCGCTCGCCCTGGTCGCGGACCGCACCGCGGTCCCGGGCCACGGCGAGGAGGAGACGACCGCCACCCGGCGCGAGGGACCCGTGTCCCCGCCCCGCGGCATCCCGGCCCTGCCCGCCGGCCCGGCCAAGGCCGTCACGAAGCCGGTCCCGGCCTTCCCCGGCTTCGGGGACCCGGGTCCGACCGTGCTCACCCACTCCGCCGTCGCCGACGGCGACGAGAAGCGCCGGTCCGCCGGTCGCTGGGGCGTGCTCGCCGGCGCCCGCCGCAACGTCGTCGCCGTCAGCACCGGCGCTCTCCTCGCCGCCGTGCTCGGCACCGTGGTCATCATCGGCGCCACCTCCGGCAGCACCGACGACCCCGGCACCGGCCGGGTCACCTCCGACAGCACGGCCGACGAGGGCGACGGCGGTCTGGACGTGGACGTGCCGGCGGGCGACGGCTCGACGGACGGCCCGTCGGAGTCCCCCTCTCCCGGCGCCTCCGGATCCGCCTCGCCCGGCGCGAGCGGCACGGCGGCGACCCCGTCGTCCCCGGCCGGCTCCATGAGCCCCGGCGGCCCGACCAAGGGAGCGCCCAGCACGGCGCCGACCAGCCCGCGCCCGACGACGACGCCGACGACCCGGCCGCCGACGACCCGCCCCCCGACCACCCCGCCGACGACTCCGCCGACGACTCCGCCGACCACGCAGCCGACGCCGACCGACACGGCGACCTCCGAGAACCCGGGCAACTCGGCCTCGGCGACGCTCAGCAGCGGGCCCCCCGTCTCCACCGCCCCCGAGGGCACCCCGGCCTGACGGCTCCCGTACGACGACGACGGCCCCGGACGCGTTCACCGCGTCCGGGGCCGTCGTCGTGGACCCGGGACGATCGCCCGGAGGTGCCTGGGTGCTTCGTCCGGATCACTGAGGGCCAACGCTGCTCGTCCCCACCTGGTTCGGTGAGGACCTGGCGGAGGAGTTCGGCCCCGCGGCGGTCAGAACAGCCGCAGCTTGTCGTCCTCGATGCCGCGCATCGCGTCGTAGTCGAGCACCACGCAGTCGATGCCGCGGTCGGTCGCGAGCACCCGGGCCTGCGGCTTGATCTCCTGCGCCGCGAAGACGCCCTTCACCGGCGCGAGGTGGGGATCGCGGTTCAGCAGCTCCAGGTACCGGGTCAGCTGCTCCACGCCGTCGATCTCGCCGCGGCGCTTGATCTCCACCGCGACCGTGCCGCCGTCGGCGTCACGGCACAGGATGTCCACCGGTCCGATCGCCGTGGGGTACTCGCGGCGGATCAGGGTGTGGCCCTCGCCAAGTGTCTCGATGCGATCGGCGAGCAGCTCCTGGAGGTGCGCTTCCACGCCGTCCTTGATGAGGCCCGGGTCCACGCCCAGTTCGTGCGAGGAGTCGTGGAGGATCTCCTCCATCGTGATGATCAGTTTCTCGCCCGCTTTGTTCACCACGGTCCAGATGCCGGCCTCGCCGTCGACGCCCTCCTTCAGCGTGCACGGCGGGGACATCCAGTTGAGCGGTTTGTACGCCCGGTCGTCCGCGTGGATGGAGACGCTTCCGTCTGCCTTGACCAGGATCAGACGGGGAGCGGAGGGCAGGTGGGCCGTGAGCCGGCCCGCGTAGTCCACGGAGCAGCGGGCGATGACGAGACGCATGGTCGGCAACGCTACAAGACGCACGCTCTTCCGCGCGATTCGGCTGTTAACACCCGTCCCGCGCCCGTCGGTTATTGGCCGGTTGTGTTCCCAATCTCCTGGTGTGCTTCGGACCGCGCGCTTAACGTGGAAGCAGGAGGTCGCCGTCCGTGCACGCAGCGTGTCGTACGGGGGGTCCTTCATCCCTGCCCGTAAGACCCCGCCCGTCGGGGTCGCGAGAGGAGAACCCATGTCGCTCGACGTCTCACCGGCGCTGTTGGAACAGGCCGAGCGAGGCGAGGTCGACGAAGCCGACTTCGTCGACTGCGTCCGGACCTCCCTGCCCTACGCATGGGAGATGATCAGTTCTCTGGTGGCCCAGCTGAAGGTCGACGGTGGAGAGTTCGCCGACAACCAGACGCCGCCGCCGAACGAGCAGGCACGTGGTCAGCTGTTGCGTGCACTGGCGAGCGACGCGATCCGTGGTGCGCTGCAGCGGCACTTCGGGGTGCGTCTTGCCTTCCAGAACTGCCACCGTGTGGCGGTGTTCCCGCTGGACCCGGCGGTTGACGAGCGGCTGGCCCGCTTCACCTCCGTGCGGGGCCAGCTGCTCAACCAGTCGCCGGAACTCCGCGACTGCTGAGGCACGGTGCTGCCGCTCCGCATCGCGGGAGACACGAACGATGCGAGAGACACCGGAGCGGCAGCATCCCCCGGTGCCCGCCCCCCCCCGGCGACCCTCCATGACGTCCTTCGCCTCAGACGAGCAGGGGCAGCACCTCGGCACCCAGCCGCCGCACGTTCTCCTCGGTGGCGGCGAGGTCGCCCGAGCCCTCGGCGAGCAGCGCGAAGCGCGTGATGCCCGTCCGCTCCGACGTCGCCGCGAGCCGGTCCGCGGCGCGTCGCGGTGTGCCCACGGGGTGCAGTCCGCACAGCAGTTCCGTGTAGGCCACCGGATCGCGCATCGACCGGTGCCGGCCGTCGACGGTCACATGGGCGTCGAGCCCCTGCTTCAGCCAGCCGGGCATGGCCTTCACCAGCGCCTCGGCGGCGTCCGCGCCGCGGTCCGCGAGCTGGGCGACGCCCGCCGAGACGTGTCCGGCGCCGATCCGCGCGATCTCGTCCGGGTCGCGCCCGGCCTCGCGTGCGCAGCGCCGCCACGCGGCGACCATGTCGGCCTTCTCCTCGTCGCCGCAGTGCATCCCGAGCAGCATCGGCAGCCCGCGTTCGGCGGCGAGGCGGACGCTCCTGAGGGAGGTGCAGGCGACGACCACCTCGGGCGTCGGGTCCCCGCCGATCAGCTCGTCCGGACGGGGCACCACGGCCACCTCGCGGAAGGAGAACCGCTCGCCGTCCGCCCCCACCCGGGGTTCGCTCAGCCAGCGCAACAGCAGGTCGAGCGACTCGGGGAAGCCCTGGTCGTACGCCTCCAGGCCCGCGCCGAAGACCTCCAGGTCGACCCACGGACCTCCGCGGCCCACCCCGAGGGTGAACCGTCCTCCGGAGGTGAGGTGCAGCAGGGCGGCCTGCTCGCCGAGCGCGACCGGATGGACGCTCGGCAGGACGCTCACCGCCGTGCCCACCCGGACGCGGCGCGTGCGGCCCAGCAGCAGCGCCGCCAGGGTCACGGCCGACGGGCAGACGCCGTACGGAACGAAATGGTGCTCGGCCAGCCAGACCGAGTCGAGCCCCGCCTCCTCGGCGACCTCGGCGGTCCGCACCGCACGGTGCAGTGCCTCCCCCTGGCCCTGCCCCGGGAACTGGGCGGCCAGAACAAACGTACCCACGCGCATCGCCTTCTGCCTCCTTGCGGCCGACGCGTTTCTCCCCCTCCACACCGGCAACAACGTCTGACACGTGCCAAAGGCAACGGCTCTTCATGAAGTTCTTGCGATTTTCCGCTAACCCGCTCCCGGGGCCGGGCGGGGCAGCGCGTCGCGCCCCGTAGGCTGGACGGAACCGTCTGTGCTCCCAGCGTTCCCCGACCCCGTGAGGTGAAGAGAGTGTCGCCGCGTCGCAACCGCCCCCAGGGCGGCGAGAAGCCCGATCCCCAGGGTGATGCGGGCGACCGGTACGGGGGGTCGCAGCGCACGGAGTCATGGCAGGGCGAGGAGTGGTGCGTCCGGCACGTGGCCGGTGCGAGCGCGCCCGGCAAGCGCTACCGCTGCCCCGGCTGCGACCAGGAGATCCCCGGGGGAGCCCCGCACGTGGTGGCCTGGCCCGAGTACGGGGGAGTGGAGGACCGGCGGCACTGGCACAAGGCCTGCTGGAACGCGAAGGACCGCCGCACCTCGCGGGTGCAGCGGTCCCGTAACGCACCGCGCCACTGACGCGCGGACCGGGCCGTCGTCAGACGTCCCGGCTGTTCAGCAGGGCGTACGCGCCGCCCATCGCCGCGGCCGTGACGGCCGCCAGCACCAGGACCGGCTCCCAGCCGGCCGGACCCTCGCCGTTGAAGGCGGGGGTCTCGCTGTAGAGCGCGATCATCTGCGAGGGGATCGCGTACATCAGGAGCGCCTCCTGCACCGACTTCAGCGACTCCGAGAACATGAACATGGCGGCCACCAGCGGCAGCAGCAGCACGCCGATCATCACGGTGATCGCACCGGCCGAGTGCCGGATGATCGACCCGAGCGCCAGCGAGAGCAGGCCGAGCAGCGCCAGGTAGAGACCGGCGCCCACGGTCGCCCGCAGCCACTCCGCGCCCGTCGGCTCGGCGGCGCTGACCATCGCGACCTGGATCGCGCCGGTGAGCGCGGCGACGACCGTGGTCAGGGTGAAGACGAGCAGGAAGAAGACGATCGCCTTGGCGGTCAGCACCCGGGCCCGGCTCGGGCACGCGGTCAGCGTCGTACGGATCATGCCGGTGCCGTACTCGGAGGCGATGGTCAGCACGCCGAGGGTGATCACGCAGATCGAGCCCGGCAGCATGCCGAAGAAGCCGAGGCCGAGCGCGGACTCGTTCTGGGTCTCGGGGGCGTTGGCGGCGACCAGGGCGGCGACGCCGAGCCCGATGCCGAGCATCAGCAGCACCATGACGCCGAGCGTCCACATCGTCGAACGCACGGAGCGGATCTTGGTCCACTCCGAGGCGAGCGCGTCACCGAGGTGCGCCTTGCGGACCGGGATGGGGGACACGTAGGAGTAGGGGGTCGTCATCGGGGGTCCTCGGGCTTCGGGGCGGGCTCGCTCTGCGTCGCGTACGGGTTCTGTCCGGGCGGCGGCGGGGCGTACCAGCCCTGCTGCGGCACCTCGGGCACCACGTACCCCGGCTGCTGCTGCGGGGCGTGCGGGAACTGCTGCGGCTGAGGCTGCTGAAGGTGCGCCAGCTGGTCCTCGGTGGAGCGGTAGTCCACGGCGCCCTGCGTCATCCGCATGTACGCCTCCTCCAGCGACGCCTGGTGCGGCGACAGCTCCCAGAGCCGTACGTCCGCCTCGTGCGCCACGTCGCTGATCCGCGGCAGGGCGAGCCCGGTCACCCGCAGCGCCCCGTCCGGCTCGGACATCACCTGCCCGCCGGCCTCGGTGAGGGCGGTGGTCAGCTTCTCCCGCTGCTGCGGCTCGGTCTGCGGCGTCCGGACGCGCGCGAAGTCGGCCGAGTTCGCCGAGATGAAGTCCGTGACGCTCATGTCCGCGAGCAGCTGGCCCCGCCCGATCACGATCAGGTGGTCGGCGGTCAGCGCCATCTCGCTCATGAGGTGACTGGACACGAAGACCGTCCGGCCCTCGGAGGCCAGCTTCTTCATCAGGTTGCGCACCCAGAGGATGCCCTCGGGGTCGAGGCCGTTGACCGGCTCGTCGAAGAGCAGCACCTGCGGGTCGCCGAGGAGCGCCGCCGCGATGCCCAGGCGCTGCCCCATGCCGAGCGAGAAGCCCTTGGAACGGCGCTTGGCGACCTCCTGGAGGCCGACGACCCCGAGCACCTCGTCGACCCGCTGCGCCGGGATGCCGGCGAGCTGGGCGAGCGAGAGCAGGTGACTGCGCGCGCTGCGTCCGCCGTGCACGGCCTTGGCGTCGAGCAGCGCGCCGACCTGGCGGGGCGCGTTCGGCAGCTGCCGGAAGGGGTGCCCGCCGATCGTGACGTGGCCGGAAGTCGGCCGGTCGAGGCCGAGGATCATGCGCATCGTCGTCGACTTGCCGGAGCCGTTGGGTCCGAGGAAGCCGGTGACGGTCCCCGGCCGTACTTGGAAGGAAAGGTTGTACACGGCCGTCTTGGCGCCGTAGCGCTTCGTCAGGCCGACTGCCTCGATCATTCTCCAGCCCCATCGACAGGTCAGGTCGTCGTCGGGGCCGTGGCCGTCGGCCGGAGCCCCCCGTATGAGCTAGGAGCTTATCGAGCCGTTGACGGTTCCGGCCAAGGCGGAGGAATGGCCGGACGCCTTCGGCGGGTGCCCGGACCGCCGGACCGCCGGACCGGCTCAGCCGGTCCCGGTCCCGGACGGCAGGGAGCCCGGCAGCGGCGGCAGGTCGTCGTACCGGCGCAGGGTGTCCGACTCGTCGAGGTACGGCACGAAGTCGTCCGGCGGCAGCACCCATCCCTCCTCGCCGAAGAGGGTCGTCCCCCGGGCCCGCGTCCCGGTGTCCCCGCCCGCCCGCTCCACCCACGCCTCGGGGTCCGGGCCCAGCAGCTCGTGGAGGCGGGGGGAGCGGCCGAGCAGCCCGGACAGGATCGTCGCCTGGTCGCCGCCGCCCGGCAGGGGCCGCCCGCCGACGGGGGCGAGCGTGCCGTGCGCGCTGAAGTAGATGTAGGCGCCGCCCAGCCGCTCCCCGGACGGCATCGTCATCGCGAACTCCTCGCCGGGCAGGATCGCGCGCCGGTAGTCGGGGAACTCGGTGTCGTCGACCGCCTTCAGCTGGCGCCCGTCGAGCCAGGTGACCACCAGGGTGGTGGTGGTCCCCGGGGCGACGACCGGCGTGGCCGCCACGTATCCCGCGGGACTGATGTGGCCGGAGCAGCCGACGCCGATCCCCTCGACACGCACCGGGACCATGGGGACGAACACGGGCAGGCCCAGCCGGAGCAGCTTGTGCCGTACCTGGCCCGGCGAGGCGTTGGAGCCCACCGCGATGACCGGATGGCGGCGGCCGACCGGGGTCTGGCCGTGCGCCACGAGGACGTCGTCGAGAGTGCCGCCCTGCTCGGCCTGCCAGGCGCCCAGCCGGGCGGGGCGTACGTCCAGGGGCAGCAGCTCGTCCTGAGCGAGCAGGGAGGGCTGGGTCGCGGGGCGTCCGGGATAGACGAGGGGACGCTCGGCGGCGACTTCGTCCAGGCCGAGGGCTGCCAGGCTGCGGTTCATCGGATGGGCCCTTCGGGGTCGTGCGGTCGACGAGCTGTGCAGGGTGCGCCGGACCGTTCCGGGAGAGCGTACGGGACGGCCGACCCGGCGTATACCGGACACACCTCCGCTCGGGCAGAATGCGACCAGCGGTATCAATTCACTTGGGGGGAAGTGGAGTTGCGGTTCACAAGAAACTGGAGACGGCGCACCCGTCCGCATCCGAGACGTCGTACGTCCGTACGGTGGTGGATCGCCGGGCGCGCGGTTCACGTCCTGATGGCCATGACCCTCGGCGCCCTGATGGCGCTCTCGACCGTCATCGCCGTCGCCTGGACCCTCACCGAGTCGTCGCCGGTCCCGCTGGCCGACCGGTTCGGCGACGTCGAGAAGGTGGTCAGCACCTCGCTGGAGGCGTTGCGCGCCTGCGTCGGGACGGACAACCTCAGCCCGCAGGACGGGAACCTGACCCACCAGGTGCTGGCCTCGGTCGCCTCGGTGACCGGCGCACTCGCCCCGGCCGTGGTGCTCGGCGTCGTCATGATCAAGCTCTTCGCGCTGCGGCCGTTCGTCTGGCGCCGGAGGGCCAGCATCTCCCACGCGTGGGCCGCCGACTTCCCCGGCTACTCCCGGGAGCACGCGGCCAGCGACGACGCCATCATCGCCGTCCGCTTCTACAACTACCTGGACAACCTCACCGTGGTCGACCTGCGCGCCCGCGCCCATCTGCGCTACCTGGAGCGGTCGCCGCACGACGGCAGCCTGGTCATCTACAAGAAGTGGCTCAAGGTCCTCGACGAGAAGGGCGAGCCCGCCGACGAACGCTCCTGGCTCGCGGTCGAACGGGGCGCGCCCTTCACCGTGTGGATCCCGCTGGACGCGCCCGCGGACGCGCTGCCCTTCCGGCACATCCAGGGCAAGGACCTGAGCGACTCGGTCGGGGTGAAGCTCCTCGTCCGGCTGACCGCGCGGACGGTCGGCCTCGGCACGGAGGTCGTCGACGAGCGGTGGTTCGACCTGGACGGCGACGACTTCGAGCGCGGCCGCTTCACCCCGCTCCACGCGGACCCGGCCGTCGACGTGTGGGACTGGCGCGGATGGGACGGCTTCGACGAGGTCCTCGCGGACGAGGGCACGCCGCCCGACGTGCCGCC
Organism: Streptomyces sp. NPDC048338; assembly: GCF_043201055.1. Taxonomy (NCBI): domain Bacteria; kingdom Bacillati; phylum Actinomycetota; class Actinomycetes; order Kitasatosporales; family Streptomycetaceae; genus Streptomyces; species Streptomyces sp. NPDC048338. The sequence continues at coordinate 387,613 of NZ_JBICYQ010000008.1, read as the reverse complement.
TGGGTCCGACGCGGTGCCGGTGCCGCGCGATCCGTCCGCGGCGGGATGAGGGCGGGGGGGAGGGGGAGGGGGTTCCGGGGGAGGGGGCTTGGGGGGTGCGGGTTTTTGGGGCGTTGGGGCCGGGGCTCTTGTCGGTTTCTGGTGGTTGGCCGCCCTCTCTCCGAGTGTGGCAGCCGGGCCCGTGCCCTCAAGGGCGCTCCTCGTTCCTCGTCGCGTCGCTGCGCGATGGCCTGGCGGCCACCCTTGACCGCCCGGTCCCGGCTGCCTTTTCACACTCGGAGGGCGGCCCGGGGAGGGGCCAGGCGGGGGGTGCGCATTTCCCGGGCGCCGTCGGCCCGTGTCGGGTCCGGGGGTGGCTTCCCGCACCCATTGAATGGGGCGACCCGGCGGTGCTTAGCGTCGAGCGGTCGTTCCCTGGCTGGGATTCATGCCCCGCTGGTCACTCTCCGGTGGGGGTGAAGCCGAATCCGCAGGCGGCATCGCCAGTTCGGGTCAGGCGAATCCCATCCGCCCCGCCCGTCCCATCGCCGGTCTGGGATCGGCTGCCCGATGACGCTACGGCGTACATTAAGCCCCCCGAGAGTCCGATATGACCCTAGAAGTCCCATATCCCGCCCAGTTACCGCAAGTAATGTACGTCGTAGCGTCATTCGGGAGTCCCACTCGCCAGCGAAGGATCCGGACCGGGTGGACGAGGCCCGTCTGGGGCGTCGACTCTCCAAGGGGTCTCGGATTCGGCTTCACCCACCACCGGAGAATGACCAGCGGGGCATGAATCCCCGCCAGGAATCGAGTGGCACCCGCTAAGCCGTGCCCGACTGCCCCATTCAATGGGTGCGGGAAGCCACCCCCGGACCCGACGGGGGCCGACGGCGCCCGAGAGGCACCGGCCCCCGCCCTGGACCCCCTCCCCGGGCCGCCCTCCGAGTGTGAAAAGGCGGGTGGAGGCGACGGGTCAAGGGTGGAGCGAAGCGAAATCGGCGAAGCCGACGCGACGAAGGAGCGCCCTTGAAGCGGCGCCGCAACCCGCCACACTCGGAGAGAGGGCGGCCAACCACCAGAAGCAATCGAAGTAGCCAGGGCCCAAGAGCCCCAAGACCCGCACCCCACAAGTCCCCCGCTGCCAGGCGCCCCCGCTACCAGCCTCCCGTCCCCTCAGGCGTCCCGCTTCTTCAGGACGAGGTAGCCGCCGAGCAGTGCCGCGGCCACCCAGACCAGCATGATGCCCAGTCCGCCCCACGGGCCGTACGGGGCCTCCTCGGAGTTCATCGCGTCCGGCACGACCTGCATGATCTTCGAGCCGGCCTGGTCCGGGAAGTAGCGCGCGACCTCCTTGGCCTTCGGGACCGCGGAGAGGATCTGCGAGACGAGGAAGAAGAACGGGACCAGGATGCCGAGCGACAGCATCGAGGAGCGCAGCATCGCCGCCACGCCCATCGAGAACAGCGCGATCAGCCCCATGTAGAGGCCGCCGCCCACCACCGCCCGCAGCACGTTGTCCGCGCCGATGGTGGTGCGGTGCTCGCCGAGCAGCGCCTGACCCAGGAAGAAGGAGAGGAAGCTGGTGGCCAGGCCGACCAGCAGGGCCAGCGCGCCGGCCACCGCGATCTTGCTGAAGAGGAAGGTCGCGCGCTGCGGGACGGCCGCCAGCGAGGTGCGGATCATCCCCGAGGAGTACTCGGTGCCGACCACCAGGACGCCGAAGACGACCATCGCCAGCTGACCGAGCACCAGTCCGGAGAAGCTGACGAAGGTCGGGTCGAAGGTGGCCTGCTCGGCCTCCGAGAGGTCGTCGAAGGTGGACGCCAGCAGGGCGCACAGCGCCGCGCTCATCGCCACGGTCACCAGCAGCGCGCTGGCCAGCGTCCAGATCGTCGAAGAGACCGTACGGATCTTGGTCCACTCCGACTGGAGGACCGCGGATACCGCTGCCATCGTTCAGGCTCCCTTGGTGGTGTCGCCCCAGCGGGGACCGGCGGCGTCGGGCGCGGCCGCGCCGTGTACGTCCGTGCCGTGCGCGTGGTACTCCACGGCGCCGGCCGTCATCTGCATGAACGCCTCCTCCAGGGAGGCGCGCTGGGCACTCAGCTCGTGCAGGACGAGCCGGTTCTCCGCGGCCAGTTCACCCAGCTTCTCCGTCGTCGCGCCGTCCACCTCGAGGGTGCCGCCGCCCGCCTCCACGGCGGTGAAGCCGTTGGCCCGCAGGACGTCGCGGAGCTGTTCCTGCTGCGGCGAGCGCAGGCGTACGTAGCTGCGCGAATTCTGGTGGATGAAATCGGCCATCGACGTGTCTGCCAGCAGCTTTCCCTGACCGATCACGATCAGATGATCGGCTGTCAGGGCCATTTCACTCATCAGATGGCTGGAAACGAAGATCGTCCGGCCTTCGGCGGCCAGCGCCTTCATCAGATTGCGGATCCAGTGAATTCCCTCGGGGTCCAGACCATTGACGGGTTCGTCGAACATCAGGATCTCGGGATCACCGAGAAGCGCCGAGGCGATTCCCAGCCGCTGCCCCATGCCGAGCGAGAAGCCCTTCGACTTCTTCTTCGCGACCTGCGTCAGACCGACCAGGTCGAGCACCTCGCCGACCCGGCTCGACGGAATGCGGTTGGACTGCGCGAGGCACAGCAGGTTGTTGTACGCCGACCGGCCGCCGTGCATCGCCTTCGCGTCGAGCAGCGCCCCGATGTACTTCAGCGGTTCCTGGAGCTCGCGGTAGTGCTTGCCGTCGATCCGGACCGATCCGCTGGTCGGGTTGTCCAGGTCCAGCATCATGCGCATGGTGGTCGACTTGCCGGCCCCGTTGGGCCCCAGGAAGCCGGTCACCACGCCAGGCCGGACCTGGAAGGAGAGATGGTCGACCGCCGTCTTCGTTCCGAACCGTTTCGTCAGGCCCTCGAGCTCGATCATGCGTACCAACCTACGGGCGCGAAAAACCCTCCGCCACCGGAATGACGGAGGGTTTTCGCACCTTCTTGGAGGCCCGGTTCGCCTCCGGGACCCCTCAGCCCCTTCGGCTCACTCGCCGTGCCTGCTACCGGGTCTGCTGGGCCGGGACACCGCGGGTGGCCGGCTCGTCGTCGATCGGGGAACCCGCCGCGGCCACGGCCGCACCGGTCAGGGTGGCCAGCATCTCGCGGACGTTGGTCAGCTGCGCGTTGATCGAGTCGCGACGGTTCGTCAGCGCCGCCAGCTCGCGCTCCGATTCCGACCGGATCCGGTCGGCCTTGGCGTTCGCGTCGGCCACGATGTCCTCGGCCTGGCGCTGCGCGGTCTCCACCGTCTGACGGGCCCGGCGCTCCGCGTCCGTACGCAGCTTCTCGGCCTCCAGCCGCAGCTGCTCGGCGCGGTGCTCGATCTCCGCGAGGCGCTTCTCGGCCTTGGCCTGACGCGAGGCCAGGTCGCGCTCCGACTGCTCGCGGCGCTTGGCCAGGTTGGTCTCGAAGTCCGCGGCGGCCTGGGCGGCCTTGGCGCGGGTCTCCTCGAAGAGGGCGTCCGCCTCCTCGCGCTTGGACTGCGCGTCCTTCTGCGCCTCGGCGCGCAGCGAGTTGGCCTCACCCTGGGCCTTCTCGACGATCCGGACGCCCTCGTCCTCGGCCTTCGACTTGCGCTCCGCGGCGAACGACTCGGCGTCGTTGCGCACCTGCTGCGCGGCCGACTCGGCCAGCTCGCGGTGCTGCTCGGCGGCGCGCCGGGCCTCCTCGCGCAGGTCCTTCGCCTCCTCCTCGGCGAGGCGGAGGATCTTCTCGACACGCGCACCGAGACCGGCGTACGACGGCTCGGCGTCGGTGACCTGGGCCTGGGCGTTCTGCGTCTCGAGGTGGAGCTCCTCGATGCGCTTTTCCAGAGAGGTGATTCGGGCCAGAGCACTGTCACGGTCGGCGACGAGCTTGGTAATGCGGTCATCCACCTGACCGCGGTCGTAACCACGCCGCACGAGCTCGAAGCCGAAGGGGGAGGAAGTGTCGCTCATGGGGTTCCTGTCGAATGAGACCGGTGAGGTGTTAGAGGGAATCCTAGGCGCCGAAGCGGCGTGTCATCGAGCGGATGCCCGTTTGATCTGGAGAATGTCCAGCCTTTTGAGTGGCTAGCCCTCGGAAGGCTTGCCACTCGAACGTGTAACCCCCGCGGACGCACCCGCCTTCACCCCGTCCTTCGCTCCGCCAGGTGCTTCGAATGACTCCAACGCCTCGAGGACGTCCTGGACACGGGAGATCTCGGCATTGATGTCCTCGCGGCGACGCACCAGGACATCCAGATCGCGCTTGCCCTCGGAGATCATCTTCTCCGCCTCGCTCTCGGCGTCCGCCTTGATCTTCTCCGCCTCACCGACGAGCGAGGCCTTCTTCTGCTCCGCCTCCTTGAGCAGCGCCTCGGCCTTGCGGACCGCGGCGATGCGCACCTTGCCCGCCTCGGAACTCGCCTCGGACACCAGCTCCTTGGCCTTCGCCTCGGCCTCGGCCCGCTGCTCCGTCGCCGCCTTCACGAGCTTGTCGACCCGCTCGCCGGCCGTCTTCATCTGCTCGGCGGTCTCGCGCCGCGCCCGCTCGTGCAGCTCCTCGATCTCGCCCTCGAGCCGGGCACGCAGCTCCTCGGCCCGCTCCCTTATGGCCGTCGCGTCGCTGCGCGCTCCCACCAGGAGCTCGTCCGCGTCCGTACGCGCCTTCTCCACCTGCGAATTGCCCTCGACCGTCGCCTCGGCGACGATCCGCTCGGCCTCCTTGCGGGCCGCGCCGACCATCGTGTCCGCCTGCGACTCCGCCTCGGTGGCCGCGCGCAGCGCCTCCTCCTGGGCCTTCGCCATGAGCTGGTCGGCCTGCTCGGCCGCGTCGGCACGGCGCTTGGCACCGGCCTCGCGCGCCTCGTCGAGCGTCCGGTCCGCCTCGGACCGGGCGTCCGCCCGCATCTGCTCCGCCGCCGCCTCGGCGTCCTCGCGGACGCGTTCGGACTCGGCGCGGATCCGCTCGGCCGCCTGCTGGGCCTGGCCCACGTTGTCCGCGGCCTCGGCCCGCAGTCGCTCGGCCTCGTCCGACGCCTCGGTACGCGTCCGGTCGGCCTGGCGCGCCGCCTCGGCGGCGATCCGCTCGGCCTCGGCGGTGGCTTCGCCGATGAGCTGGTCGGCCTGTTCGGCGGCGTCGGTGCGGCGCTTGTCGGCGGCCTTGCGGGCGTCGTCGAGGACCTGCTCCGCGTCGCTGAGGGCGGCGGTGCGCAGCGCCTCGGCGTGCGCCTCCCCGTCCCGCTTGACCTGCTCCGCCTCGGTCCGCAGCCGCAGCGCGTCCTGCTCGGTGCTCTCCAGCAGCTCGGCGGCCTCGGCGGTGAGACGCTCGGCCTCGGCGGTGGCTTCGCCGATGAGCTGGTCGGCCTGTTCGGCGGCGTCGGTGCGGCGCTTGTCGGCGGCCCTGCGGGCGTCGTCGAGGACCTGCTCCGCGTCGCTGAGGGCGGCGGTGCGCAGCGCCTCGGCGTGCGCCTCCCCGTCCTCCTTGACCTGCTCCGCCTCGGTCAGCAGGTCCGAGACCTCGGACGTGATCCGGTCGGCCTCGGCCGTCGCCTCGGAGACCAGGAGATCGGCCTGGGCCGCGGCCTCGGACCGGATCCGGTTGGCGTCCTCGCGGGCGTCCGCACGGGTGCGGGCCGCGTCCTGCTCGGCCGCGGCCAGCGAGTCCGACGCCTCGGTCCGTACCCGCTGGGCGTACTCGGCGGTGTCCGCGCGCAGCCGGTCCGACTCGGCGATCGCGTCCGCGACCGTCCGCTCGGCCAGCGCCTTCGCGGCCGCGGTCTCCTCCTGGACCCCGGCGCGGATGCGGTTGGCGTCCTCGGTCGCCCGCTCCCGCTCCTCGTACGCGTCGGCGCGGACCCGGTCCGCCTCCTCCTGCGCCTCGGTGCGGGTGCGCTCCGCCGCGTGCTCGGCGGCGCTGCGCAGGCCGGCGACCTCCTCCTCGGTCTGCTCCTGGAGCCCGGCGACGGAGTCCCGGACCTGCTGCGCGGTCTGTTCGGCCGCCGACACCATCTCGGTCGCGCGGCTGTCCGCCTCCTCGACCAGACGCTGCGCCTCGGTCTGCGCCTCCTCCACCCGCTTGCGGGCGGAGGCGAGCAGCTCCTCGGACTGCTCGCGGGCGTTCTCGCGCTCCCGGCCGGCCTCGGAACGGGCCGAGTCCAGGGTCTCCTCGGCCTCCCGGCGGCGCCGGTTGGCCTCCTCCTGCGCGGCGGCCAGCGCCTCGGCGGCCTCGGCTCCCACCCGCTCGGCGGCGGCCGCGGCCTCGGCGCGGACCCGGTCCGCGGTCTCCTGGGCCTCCGTCTTCAGCCGCTCGGCCTCGGCGGACGCCTCGGTCCGCAGCCGGACCGCGGCGTTCTCGGCCTCGGCGCGCGAGGTGGACGCGTCCGACGCGGCCTCCGTGCGCAGCCGCTCGGCCTCCTGCTCGGCCTGCGCCTGGAGCGTGCGGATCCGCTCGGCGGCCTCGGCGCGCAGCCGCTCCGTCTCCTCGGACGCCTCGCGCCGGATGCGCTCGCTCGCGGCGCGGGCGTCGGTGAGGGCCTGCTCGGCGTTCTCGACCCGCGACGCCGCCTCGGTGTGCAGCCGGGTCAGCTCGTCGGCGGCCTCCGCGTGCCGCGCCTCGACGGCCCGCTCGGCCTCCTCGCGCAGCTCGGTGGCGGCCCGCTCGGCGGCCTCCTTGACGCCCTCGGCCTGCTCCTCGGCCTCGGTCCGCATCCGCTCGGCCTCGGCGCGGGTGCGATCCAGGGTCTCCTCGGCCTGGGTGCGCAGCGTCTGCGCGCGCTCCATGGCCTCGGCACGGACCCGGTCGCCCTCGGCGCTCGCGCCGGCACGCATCTCGTCGGCGTCCGTGCGGGCCTTGGTCAGCAGCTCCTCGGCCCTGCGGGCCGCTTCCTCGATCTGCTGGACGGCCTCGCGCCGGGCCTCGCCGCGGATCCGCTCGCCCTCGGCGATCGCCTCGGCACGCAGCTGCTCGGCCTCGCCGCGCAGCCGGCGCGCCTCCTCCTGCAGCTCGACCGTCTTGGCGCGGTACTCCTTGGTGTCGTCCTTGGCCGAACCCAGGACCTCGCCGGCCTGCTCCTCGGCCTGGCTGCGCAGCCGGTCGGCCTCGCTCTCGGCCTCGCGACGGATCCGCTCGGCCTCCTCGGACGCCTTGCGGGTGGTCTCGCGGGCGTCCTCGGACGCCTTGGTGAGGACCTCCTCGGCGGACCGCGCGGCCTTGGCCAGCGCTGCGGCGGAGTCCTCGGCGACGACCGTACGGGCCTTCTCGGACGCCTCCGAGACGAGCTTCTCGGCGGCGGCGGTCGCCTCGCGGAGCTTCTCCTCGGCCTCGGCCTTGAGGGTCTCGGCCTCCTTGGTGGCCTCCCCGACGAGCCGGGCGATCTCCGCCTTCGCCGTGCGGGTGCGCTGCTCGTTCGTCGACTCGGCGGAGGAGAGCGTCTTGGCCGCCTGCTCCCTGGCCTCGGTGAGGGCCTTCTCGGCCTCCGTACGGGCCTCGCGGAGCTTCTCCTCGGCCTCCTGCATCCGCTGCTCGGCGGCGCGGGACAGCTCGGTGGCCTGCTGGCGGGCCTGGTCGCTCTCGGCGGTGGTGGCCGACCGGAGCTGCTCGGCGTGGCTGGTGGCCTCCTGCGCCTGCGTGGAGGCGGCGTTCAGGAGCCGTTCGGCGTCCCGGCGGGCGCGGAGCAGGATCGCCTCGGCCTCGGCACGGGCGGACTCCGCCTCGGAACCGACCCGGTGCCGGGTCTCCTCGGCGAGCCGGGTGGCCTCGGCGCGCGCGGTGGTGAGCGACTGCTCGGCCTCGGCGCGGGACTCCTCCATCAGGCGGCGGGCCTGGGACTCGGTCCGGGCGCGCAGCTGCTCTGCCCAGGCGACGTTCTCGTTGACGTGCGCCTCGACGGTCTGGCGGCGCTCCGCCAGCTCCTGGTCGAGCCGCTGCCGGCGCTGGACGGCCTCGGCGTGCAGCTCGGCCTGCAGGCGCGCCTGGTGCTCGGCGTGCTCCTGAAGGATCCGCTGGGTCTGGGCGCGGGCGTCGCGCAGCTCGCGCTCGGCGTCCTGGCGCAGCTGCTCGGCCTGGATCTGCGCGTTCCGCAGCAGCTGCTCGGCCTGGTAGCCGATGTCCGCGCTGTCGTACGCGGGCCGGGTGGCGATCGTGCGGCGCGCTTCGTGCAGCTTGGCACGCAAGACCTCGACCTGGTAACCGAGGTCCTCGGCGTGCTGGACTGCCTTCTCCCGCTCGGTCTTCAGCCGGTCCATCTCGGCTTCGAACCGCGAAAGATGGTCGTCTTCAGCTCGGTGGCTCTCCTGGCGTTCGTAGCCCCGCACTGCGCGGTCCCATCCGTCCCCTGGTCGCAACTCCTCTGAGCACCGTTCCCCGGCGAACGGGCCCCCCGGGGAATGGTGGCAGATCGGATACCCCGACTTCGACGCCGCATGGCATGCGGCACCGACCGGCCCCGGCCCGGAGCCGCCCACTCTACCGGGCCGGGAATCCGGAGGTCAGTGCTCCGCCGAGGAGTGGTCGCCGGAGGGCTCCGCCGAGGTGACCAGTTCGGTCAGGACACCATGGCAGTCCTTGGGGTGGAGGAAGGTGATGCGGGAGCCCATGGAGCCGATCCGGGGCTCGTCGTAGAGGACCCGGACGCCCTTGGAGCGGATGTCGGCGGCGTCGCCGTCCACGTCCGCGGTCCCGAAGGCGATGTGGTGGACACCCTCGCCGTTCTTGGCCAGCCACTTGCCCACCGCGGAGTCCTCGCGGGTGGGCTCCAGGAGCTGGAGGTACGAGGCACCGCCGTCGGAGGTCTCGTTGATCTTGAGCATGGCCTCGCGGACGCCCTGCTCCTCGTTGACCTCGGAGTGGAACACCTCGAAACCGTACGTCGCACGGTAGAACTCGACGGTCTTGTCGAGGTCGAAACAGGCGATCCCGATGTGGTCGATTCGCGTCAGCATTCCTCCAGTGCAGCGCCAGAGAGGTGGTTACGCAACGTGCGCGCCGTCACACCGGTGGGCCGGTGACCTCGCGCGGCACCGCTCAGTACATTGGCGGTAAACCCTCGTTCACTCCTCATCCCAAGGGGCCGTGTCTCATGTCTGGAACGACCGGTACCACCTCAGTGATCGTCGCGGGCGCCCGCACGCCCATGGGGCGACTGCTCGGCTCGCTCAAGTCCTTCTCCGGCGCCGACCTGGGAGGCTTCGCCATCAAGGCGGCGCTCGACCGCGCCGGCATCGGCGGCGACCAGGTGCAGTACGTGATCATGGGCCAGGTGCTCCAGGCGGGCGCCGGCCAGATCCCCGCCCGTCAGGCCGCCGTCAAGGCCGGCATCCCGATGAACGTCCCGGCCCTCACCGTCAACAAGGTGTGTCTGTCCGGCCTGGACGCGATCGCGCTGGCCGACCAGCTCATCCGCGCCGGCGAGTTCGACGTCGTCGTGGCCGGTGGCCAGGAGTCGATGACCAACGCCCCGCACCTGCTGCCCAAGTCCCGCGAGGGCTTCAAGTACGGCGCGATCGAGATGCTCGACGCGATGGCGTACGACGGCCTCACCGACGCCTTCGAGAACATCGCCATGGGCGAGTCCACGGAGAAGCACAACACCCGCCTGGGCATCCAGCGCGCGGAGCAGGACGAGATCGCCGCGCTGTCGCACCAGCGCGCGGCCGCCGCGCAGAAGAACGGCGTCTTCGAGGCCGAGATCACCCCGGTCGAGATCCCGCAGCGCAAGGGCGACCCGGTCGTCTTCTCCCAGGACGAGGGCATCCGCGCCGAGACCACGGCCGAGTCCCTCGGCAAGCTCCGCCCGGCGTTCGCCAAGGACGGCACCATCACCGCCGGCACCTCCTCGCAGATCTCGGACGGCGCCGCCGCCGTCGTCGTGATGAGCAAGGCCAAGGCCGAGGAGCTGGGCCTGGAGTGGATCGCGGAGATCGGCGCGCACGGCAACGTGGCGGGCCCGGACAACTCGCTGCAGTCGCAGCCGTCCAACGCGATCCTGCACGCCCTCGCGAAGGAGGGCCTGAGCGTCGACGACCTCGACCTGATCGAGATCAACGAGGCGTTCGCGGCGGTCGCCCACCAGTCGATGAAGGACCTGGGCGTCACCTCCGAGAAGGTGAACGTCAACGGTGGCGCGATCGCGCTCGGTCACCCGATCGGCATGTCCGGCGCCCGCGTGGTGCTGCACCTGGCCCTGGAGCTCAAGCGGCGCGGCGGCGGCACCGGTGCGGCCGCGCTGTGCGGCGGCGGCGGTCAGGGTGACGCGCTGATCATCCACGTCCGCAACTAGGCGCAGTCCCGGCGAGCAAGGAGCATCGGCACATGGTGGACGTCCCCGAACTGGTCGCCCAGGCGCGGGAGGGCAGGCCGCGGGCCGTGGCCCGGCTGATCTCGCTCGTGGAGGGGGCGTCCCCGCAGCTGCGCGAGGTCATGGCGGCGCTGGCGCCGCTGACCGGCGGTGCGTACGTGGTGGGCCTGACGGGCTCGCCCGGCGTGGGCAAGTCCACGTCGACCTCCGCGCTGGTGGCCGCGTACCGGCGGGCCGGCAAGCGGGTCGGCGTCCTGGCCGTCGACCCGTCGTCGCCGTTCAGCGGCGGCGCGCTGCTCGGTGACCGCGTCCGGATGTCGGAGCACGCCTCCGACCCGGGCGTGTACATCCGCTCCATGGCCACGCGTGGCCACCTCGGCGGTCTGGCCTGGTCCGCCCCGCAGGCGATCCGCGTGCTGGACGCCGCCGGCTGCGACGTGATCCTCGTGGAGACCGTCGGTGTCGGCCAGTCCGAGGTGGAGATCGCCTCCCAGGCGGACACCTCCGTGGTGCTGCTGGCGCCGGGCATGGGCGACGGGATCCAGGCCGCCAAGGCGGGCATCCTGGAGATCGGCGACCTGTACGTCGTGAACAAGGCGGACCGGGACGGCGCCGACGCGACGGCCCGCGAGCTGAACCACATGCTGGGGCTCGGCGAGGCGCGCGGCCCGGGCGACTGGCGTCCGCCGATCGTCAAGACGGTCGCGGCGCGGGGCGAGGGCATCGACGAGGTCGTCGAGGCGCTGGAGAAGCACCGCGCGTGGATGGAGGAGCACGGAGTGCTCGCCGACCGCCGCCGGGCCCGCTCGGCGCGCGAGGTCGAGACGATCGCGGTCACCGCGCTGCGCGAGCGGATCGGCGACCTGCACGGCGACCGCCGCCTGGACGCCCTGGCGGAGCGCATCGTGGCCGGTGAGCTGGACCCGTACGCGGCCTCCGACGAGCTCATCGCGAGCCTGACGGGCAACTGACACGACCGAAGAGGGCCTCCCCGCACGGGGAGGCCCTCTTCGGTGTTCTCGGTGCCGCTCCGCGCTCCCGGCGCGCCCGGGGCCGCCCACGGGGGGTCACCCCGCTTTCGGGCCCGCCGGCGCCGCACACGCCCGGCAGCGGCCGTGCGGGCCCGAGGGGGCCCGGCGGTGCGCTACGGCTTGCCGCGTCGGCCCCGGAGCTGCTCCGCGACCGGCTTGAGGGACTCGTGCAGGTCGCCGAGCGCCTCGGGGGAGAGCTGGTCGATGAAGTGCCTGCGCACCGAGTCGACGTGGTGGGGTGCCACCTTGCGCATCGTCTCCATGCCCTGGTCGGTCAGGACGGCGTACAGACCGCGGCGGTCCGACTCGCAGTTCTCGCGGCGGACGAGGCCGGCGTTCTCCATCCGGGTGATCTGGTGCGAGAGGCGGCTCTTGGACTGCAGCGTGGCCGCGGCCAGATCGCTCATGCGCAGACGACGGTCGTCGGACTCCGAGAGGTTCACCAGGATCTCGTAGTCGTTGATGGTCAGGCCGAAGGGCTGGAGGTCCTTCTCCAGCTGGTACGTCAGCATTCTGTTGACGTCCAGGTAGGTGCGCCAGGCGCACTGCTCGGCGTCGTTGAGCCAGGGGGTGGCCGTCTCGGTCTCCATATATGGATTCTACCTAAGAAGTTGAATACTGGACGAAGTAGGGGACTGTGACGCGGGGCACCCGGAGCCCGGCAAACGGGTGCAGACGTTCGAGGGCGTCACACTCCGCAGACTACCGCTCACGCGCCGGACCCGGAGCGGCCCGGCGGCCGGCCGGGCCGGAATCAGACCCGGCCGGTTCGCACCCGCCCCGGACGGTCGCCGACGCGTCCGCGGACCGCGCCCGACCCGCGGCCCCGCCCGGGCTCCGGGCGGGGTGAGCGGGGTTTCCCCCGCCCGGAGGCGGGGGGAGGGTCAGAGGCCGAAGCGGCGCTGGAGGTCCCCCAGCTGCCCGGGAAGGCGCGGTACGGATCCGAGCGGTCCCTGGCCGGAACCGTGCGGACCATGGCCCGGAACGCCCGCCTGGGCCGGCGTCTCGCCGATCGCCCGCTCCGCCATCAGCAGCTCGGTCGACTGGAGCAGCACCGTACCCGCTCCGACGAACTCGAACTGGTGCTCCTCGCCCGAGGTCCCGCCGAGCCCCGTCAGGGCCCGTACCCCGCCCATCACGCCCGTCATGTACCCGTGGTCGTAGTGGTGGCACGGGGAGGGGCAGTCCGCCCAGCCGACCAGCGCCTGCGGGTCCACCCGCAGCGGGGGCTCCATGAAGACCACCGGGCCGTTGGAGGCGGCCACGAACTTGCCGGTGCCGATCAGCGTCACGAAGCCCGGCACGATCGACTGCTTCAGGGCCATCGTCGGCTGGTAGGCCAGGAGGTTGCCCGAACGGATCGTCAGGTTGCCCTCGTCGAGGTCGTACGAGTTCACGTCGAAGGCCCGGTCGGCGAGCAGCATCTTGCCGCTGCCCTCGGCGACCACCCAGTCGCTCGCGTGCAGCGGCGAGTGGAAGGACGTCCGCACCAGGCGGTCCAGCCGGCCGTGGCCGATGCCGTTGAAGTCGATCCGCCCGTAGTAGGCGATCATCTTCCCCTTCTGCAGGAACCACTGGGAGCCCTTGAGCTCCACACAGAAGGTGTAGGCGTTGACGTTGTCGTCCGACGGCAGGGTCATCGGATCGTGGATCACGGGGGCGCTCACAGCTTCTCCTCCGAGGCCTGGACGTACACGGAGCCGTTGCCGCTGAGCTCCAGCTGGAACGCCTCGCCGGAGCCGCGTCCCACCATGTCGCGCCAGCCGAGCGCGGTGGAGAGCTTGTTGCGTACGTCGCCGTGGTGGGCGACGTACGCCTGCGGGTCCACGTGGACGGCGCGGCCGGGCGTGATGGGCAGTTCGATGACGCCGCCGTGCGCCATCACCGCGACGGCGCCGTGCCCCTTGAGCGTGGTGGTGAAGAGCCCCTGGCCCGTGACCTGGCCGCGCACCATGCCCATGACCCCGCCCTGGGAGCCCATGAACATCGTGCCCTGCTCCAGCGTGCCGTCGAAGGCGAGCAGCCGGTCGGCCTCGACGTACAGGGTGTCGCCGGTCAGCCGGATCACCTGGATGTGGTGCCCGCCGTGGCCGAACATCACCGTGCCGCTGCCCTCGACGGTCATCAGCGGCGTCGCCTCGCCGGCGACACGGCGGCCGATCATCGACATGACGCCGCCCTGGCCTCCGGCGATGTTCGGGGTGAAGGAGACGTCGCCCCGATAGGCGAGCATCGCGCCGCGCTGGCTGAACATGCGCTGCCCCGGTACGACCGTGGCCTCGACCATCTTCGAGTTGATCTCGCGGAACGGCATCAGACGTCACCCCCGATCGTGTTCCGCTCGCTGGGCTGCACGTAGACGAGCCCGTCGCCCTCGAAGCGGATCTGGAACGCCTCGCCGCCGCCCTCGCCCAGGAAGGTGCGGAAGGTCACACCGGACTGGAAGTGCTGCTGGAGGTTGCCCTGGTGGGCGATGTACGCGCCGGGGTCGACGGAGAGCGGGTACTGCGGGGTGACGCGCAGGACCACGGCCGGGCCGTCGGACATGATCGCGGCCTGGCCGGTGCCCTCGACGGTCGTCGTGAAGAGCCCGTTGCCGGTCGCCCCACCGCGCAGGCCGGTGAAGGTGGTGCCGGTGCGCAGGCCCGCGTCGGTGCAGAGCAGGTTGCTCGCCTCGACGAAGAGCTTGTCGCCGTGCAGGGAGACCAGGTTGATCTCGGAGGCGCGGTCGGCGAACCAGCAGGTCCCCTGGCCCTTCACCTCCATCACTTCCATCTGTTCGCCGGTGAGGCGACGGGTGACCATCCCGCGCAGGCCCTCGCCGCCGCCGGACATCTTCTTGAAGGCCATCTGGCCGTCGTACGCGACCATCGAGCCGTTCTTCGCCTTGACGGCGTCGCCGGTCATGTCGACGGCGAGCACTTTGCTGCCTTGGAGTCGGAACATTGCCACGGAGGGAGATTACGGGGCGGGGTGCGGCGGCCACCAGGGACCTGCGGAGGATCCCGACCCTGATAAAGAGCCGGCAAAGTCGGGTGCCACAATGGGCGGGCGCTTGTGCATCCCTTCACAAGATCGTCGATCCCGATCCAAAGGTGACCCCCGTGGACATCAAGACCGCCTCGTCCCTCCACCGTCTCCGACTCGTCTCCGCGCCGGAGGCCGTCTCGTTCCTCCTGCTGCTGGTCTGCTCGGTGCTCAAGCGCACCACGGAGTTCAACGCGGTCCCGGTGATGGGCGCGATCCACGGCATCCTCTTCGTCCTCTACGTGCTGTTCTGGCTGGACGCCTGGAACCGGACCAAGTGGGGCTTCAAGACGGCGGCGCTCTACTTCCTGCTCTCCGTGCTGCCCTTCGGCGGCTTCTTCGCCGAGCGCAAGCTGAAGGGCGAGGCCGAGGACGCGGTCATCGCGTCCCGCGCCCGTCACGAGGGGACGGTGAACGCGTGATCGTCGCGTTCTCGGTCACCCCGCTGGGCGTCGGGGAGGAGGTCGGCGAGTACGTCGCCGACGCCGTCCGGGTCGTCCGCGAGTCGGGCCTGCCGAACCGCACCGACGCCATGTTCACCTCCGTCGAGGGGGAGTGGGACGAGGTCATGGCCGTCGTGAAGCGGGCCGTTGCCGCCGTCGAGGAGCGCGCCCCGCGGGTCTCCCTCGTGCTCAAGGCCGACATCCGGCCGGGCGTCACGGACGGTCTGACCGCGAAGGTCGCCACGGTGGAGCGCCACCTGGAGGCCTGACCTCCGGCTCTTCGCCCCGAGGTGCCGCCGGCACCTCGTCGAGCCCCCGCCCGTCCACGGGTCGGGGGCTCTCTCCGTGGCCGTCGTTTGAGCGACCGCTCAAAATCGGCTACCTTCTTTTTGAGCGGTCGCTCAATGAGTTTCGGCCGTCGTCGGCACCGGTGTCTCCGCGGGGGAGCGCCACCGGGCCGACGGCGACCGGCATCCGTCCGCCCGGCCCGTTCCTCCGTGCCCCCCCGTCGACCGACTGGCCGTCAGGCGTACGGAGTGCGGAGGCCCGTCCGGCCCGCCGGCCGGCTGCGCCCGCGGGGTGGACGTGATAGAGCCCGGCGCCGGGCTCCGTACGGGAGGAGGGACCCGCGTGACCGCAGACCCCGAGAACGCGGGGAAGGCGGGCGACGCGCGCCGGAGCCCCTCCCCGGGCACCGCCAAGGACGCGCGCGGCCGCGAGACCCGGGAGAAGCTCCTCGAAGGCGCCCTGCGCACCCTCACCGAACAGGGCATCGCCAAGACCTCGGCCCGCTCCGTCGCCGCCGCCGCGGGGGTCAACCAGGCCCTGGTCTTCTACCATTTCGGCTCCATGGACGAGCTCCTCGCCGCCGCCTGCCGGCACGGCGCGGAGCGGCGCGTGACCCGCTACCGCGAGCGGCTCGCCGCGATCGGAACCTTCGCCGAACTGCTCCAGTTCGGCCGGGAGATGCACGCCGAGGAGCGGGCCGGCGGTCATGTCGCCGTACTGGCCCAGCTGCTGGCCGGAGCGCAGACCCAGCCGCGCCTGGCGCCGGCCACCGCGGCCGGTCTCGACCTCTGGATCGAGGAACTCGAAGCCGTTCTCGCCCGGGTACTGGCCGGCAACCCGCTGGGCGAGCTCACCGACCCCGCCGGACTCGCCCGTACCTGCGCCGCGGCCTTCGTGGGGCTCGAACTGTACGAGGGGGTGGACCCGGACGGAGCGGAGCAGGTGCTCGCCTCCCTGGAGCAGCTGGCCTCGATCGCCGCCGCCCTGGAGGACCTCGGCCCGCTCGCCCAGCGGGCCGTCCGGCACCGGCTGCGGCGCGACGGGCGTCGCTGAATCGGCCCAGCGGCACCGCGCACCGCGAAAACGCTCGCTCGGACGAATTCCGGTCGCGTCGGCGACGGTCGTCCCCTTTCGTGGGGATATCGACCTGTCCGACGGCAGCTGGAGGCACCGTGCGGCCGGAAGGCTACGACTACGAGACCTACAGCCGAATCGCCGGTCCCCTCACGGAGCCGGAGACGACGGCGTACCGGGTGAGGTACCGCAGCCTGCTGGCGAAGGAGCCGCACCGCATACGAGCCGTCCTGCTCATGGCCCTCGCGCCCCTGCTGTCCGCGACCCTGCTCGTCTACCTCGTCTGGCCCAGCCACTGGACCGTCCGCGAGGACGGCGACAGCCTGCTCGTCCATCTCGACACGGTGATGCTGGTGTCGATCGGCCTCATCTGCTTCTTCATGCTGGTGAACGTCGCCTCGATCGCCCACGCCACCATGGTCGCCCGCGACCCGATACCCGTGTACGCCGAGAAGGGCACCCGGGTCGCCTTCCTCACCACGTACGTGCCGGGCAAGGAACCGCTCGCCATGGTCCGCGCGACCCTCGCGGCCGCGAGGCGGCTGCGGCACGACGGGCCGCTGGACGTCTGGCTGCTCGACGAGGGCGACGACGAGGGGGCCAGGGCCCTCTGCGCCGAACTCGGGGTCCGGCACTTCACCCGGCGCGGAGTACCCGAGTGGAACCGTGCCAAGGGCGTCCACAAGGCCCGCACCAAGCACGGCAACTACAACGCCTGGCTCGCGATGCACGGCGACGCCTACGAGTTCTTCGCCTCCGTCGACACCGACCACGTCCCCCTGCCGAACCTCCTGGAGCGGATGCTCGGCTACTTCCGCGACCCGGACGTCGCCTTCGTCGTCGGACCACAGGTCTACGGCAACTACACCGGGCCCGTCACCAAGGCCGCGGAGTCCCAGCAGTTCCTCTTCCACGCCCTGATCCAGCGGGCCGGGAACCGCTACCACGCGCCCATGTTCGTCGGCACCAACAACGCCGTCCGGGTGTCCGCACTGAAACAGGTCGGCGGCCTGTACGACTCGATCACCGAGGACATGGCGACCGGCTTCGAGCTGCACCGGCGCAGGAATCCCGGCACCGGTCACTTCTGGCGGTCCGTCTACACCCCCGACGTCCTCGCCGTCGGCGAGGGCCCGGCCTCCTGGACCGACTTCTTCACCCAGCAGCTGCGCTGGTCCCGGGGCACGTACGAGACGCTGATCAAGCAGTACTGGAAGACTCCCTTCAGGGTGCCGCCCGGCCGTTTCCTGAACTACACCCTGATGCTCGTCTACTACCCGATGACGGCGGTCAACTGGCTCCTCGGCATCCTCAGCTGCGTGCTGTTCCTCTGGTTCGGGGCGTCCGGCACCCAGGTGTCCTCCGCGGTCTGGCTGATGATCTACAGCGACGCGGTGGCCCTGCAGATCGGGCTGTACCTCTGGAACCGGCGGCACAACGTCTCGCCGCACGAGCCCGAGGGGTCCGGAGGGCTGGCCGGCATGGCGATGTCGGCGCTCTCCGCCCCGATCTACCTCAAGTCCCTCGGCGCCGCGGTGCTGCGCACCCGCGGCCGGTTCGTCGTCACCCCCAAGGGCGGCGAGGCCAGCCCGGACCGCCCCCTCACCTTCCGGATCCACCTCGCCTGGGCGGCCGTCCTCGTCGTCTCCCTGGCCGCCTCCGTCCACTTCCACCACACCCACGCGGCCATGCGCACCTGGTCCCTCCTCGCCCTGGCGCTCACGCTCAGCCCGCTCGCCGTCTGGGGCTGGACCGTCCTGCGCGGCGGCCGGGTCGGCGGCGGTGCCCGGACGGGCGGTGCTCCCGCCGCCGAGCCCGGAGCGCTCCCGACCGCCGTCCTGGTGACGAAGACGACGACCGCCGCGTCCGGCCCCGCCGGACCGACCGCGGCGGCGCCCACGACGACCGGAGGAAGCTGACACATGGTCCGACAGCCGTCGAAGAAGCTCAGGAAGAACCTGGTCGGCGGGGGAGCCGTCGTGGTCCTCGCGGCGCTGAACGCCCCCGCCGCCGTCTCCTTCGTCGAGGCGAACTACCACGCCTACAAGATCGCCCAGCCCGGGTACCTGCGGAAGTACGGCTCCTGGCAGCAGGTCGACGTGCCCTCCGAGTACCGCGTCAACGCGATCCACGCGGCGCTGCTGCGGACCGGCAAGGTGCTGCTCATCGCCGGCTCGGGCAACGACCAGAAGAAGTTCGACTCCGGCACCTTCGAGACCGTGCTGTGGGACCCGCGGAACGACACCTTCAAGAAGATCCCCACCCCCGTGGACTTCTTCTGCTCCGGCCACGCCCAGCTCCCCGACGGCCGGCTCCTGGTCGCCGGCGGCACCGCCCGCTACGAGATCCTCGACGGCGAGGTCCGGAAGGCCGGCGGCGGGATGCGCGTCAAGAACGAGAGCCCGGACAAGGCCGTCACCCTCAGGAAGGGCACCGTCTTCCGCTCTCCCTCGGGTGTCGAGTACGTCAGCAGGTTCGACGTCACGGTGCCCAGGGCCAAGCGCGAGTTCGAGGTCTCGTACACGGGGAGCGGTCAGATGAAGCCGTGGAAGACCAAGGTCACCGCGGCCGAGGCACGGGTCTTCGTCGAGGCGCGCGAGGAGGGCCCCCAGGCACTCACCACCGAGGCCGCGCAGTACGAGATCGTCGGCCTCAGGGGCGCCGACGCCGACAACGTCTACGGGCTCGCCCAGCGGCTCACCACCGAGAAGCAGGACTTCCAGGGCATCAAGGGCGCCTACGAGTTCGACCCCCGGGCCGAGCGCTACGTCCCCGTCGCCCCGATGAAGGACGCCCGCTGGTACCCCACCCTGGTCACCCTCGACGACGGCAAGGTCCTCGCCGTCTCCGGCCTCAACGACGTGGGCGACGTCGTCCCCGGCGACAACGAGATCTACGACCCGGCGACCCGGACGTGGTCCCGGGGACCCTCCCGCTACTTCCCCACCTACCCCTCGCTCTTCCTCACGAAGGGCGGCAAGCTCCTCTACACCGGCTCCAACGCCGGCTACGGACCCGCCGACAAGGGCCGCGCGCCGGGCCTGTGGGACCTGGAGAAGAACACGTTCACCCGGCTCGGCGGGCTGACGGACCCGGACCAACTGGAGACGTCCTCCTCCGTCCTCCTGCCGCCCGCCCAGCGGCAGCGGCTCATGGTCCTCGGCGGCGGCGGGGTCGGCGAATCCCCGAAGTCCACCGCCCGCACCTCCATCGTCGACCTCTCCCTGGCCTCCCCGTCGTTCCGGGACGGGCCGGTGCTGCCGCAGGGCACCCGCTACCTCAGCAGCGTCCTCATGCCCGACGACACCGTCTTCACCACCGGCGGCTCGCGCCAGTACCGCGGCCGC
Source organism: Streptomyces sp. NPDC048338 (assembly GCF_043201055.1). Classification (NCBI taxonomy): domain Bacteria; kingdom Bacillati; phylum Actinomycetota; class Actinomycetes; order Kitasatosporales; family Streptomycetaceae; genus Streptomyces; species Streptomyces sp. NPDC048338. The sequence continues at coordinate 368,107 of NZ_JBICYQ010000008.1, read as the reverse complement.
GGCGGCAGTGACGTGCTCAAGGCGCAGTTCTACGACCCGCGGACCAACGGCTTCACCGAGGCGGCCGAGCCGACCGTCGGACGCAACTACCACTCCGAGGCGCTGCTGCTCCCCGACGGGCGGGTGGCCACCTTCGGTTCCGACCCGCTCTTCGACGACAAGGACAACACCAGGCTGGGCACCTTCGAGCAGCGGATCGAGGTCTTCACCCCGCCCGCCCTGCACCGGGCCGGCGCCACCCGGCCCGTCCTCGGGGAAGGACCGGAGAAGGTCGACGGCGGTGGCCGGGTCACCTTCCGGACGGCGGACGCGGCCCGGATCGCCACCGCCCGGCTGATGCGCCCGAGCGCGGTCACCCACACCACGGACGTCGAACAGCGCTCCGTCGAGCTGGGCCTGACGAAGGGCGCGGGCACGGTGACGGTGGACGTGCCGAAGGACCGCACGCTGGTGCCGCCCGGCTGGTACATGCTCTTCGTGACCGACGGGGACGGCACCCCGTCCGAGGCGAAGTGGGTGCAGGTCGGCTGACGGCCCGTCGTCCGCGGGTTCAGGCCCTGGCCCTCCTGGCCAGGCCCAGGGCGTAGTCCGGCCACCAGGTGCCCGCGGCCGGCCCGCCCCGGCACGTGCCGTCCGAGTCGCCGGGCCGCTTGATCCAGAGGTACGCGTCGACCCGTTCGTCCCCGGTGTCGTCGGTCGGCGGCACGCCCAGCGCCCGGCCCGGCGGATTGCACCAGGCCTCCTCCCGGTTCCCCGGCAGGGGGCCTGCGCCGTTCCGGCTGGTGTCGATGGTGAAGTGGGCGCCGCCGAGCAGCGCCGACAACCGCCCGCCGAAGCCCTTCACGCGGTCGTTGGTCTCGAAGTTGGAGACGTTCAGCGAGAAGCCGTCCGCGCGTCCGACGCCCGCCCGCCGCAGGGGTTCGACCAGCTTGCCGGGATCGTCGATCCACCGCGGATTTCCGGCGTCCAGGTAGACCCGGATGCGCGGCTGCCGCTTCAGCCGGTGGATCGCCTCGGCCAGCAGCCGGTAGCGCTCGTCGTGGTACTGCCCCGGGGTGCAGCCGTCCACCATGTGCGCGACCGCGTCCGGCTCCAGGACGACCACCGCGGGCGCGTCCCCGACCGCGCCGGCGAAGGCGTCCAGCCAGGCCCGGTAGGCCCCGGCGTCGGGCGCGCCGCCCGCCGAGTACATCCCGCAGTCGCGGTGCGGGATGTTGTACGCCACGAGCACCACGGTCCGCCGCTCGGCCGCGGCGCCGCGCACCGCCTTGGCGACGTCCGGTGCGGGGTCGTCCCCGGCCGGCCACTCGGCGACCGGACGCTCCGCGATCCGCCGCAGGATCCGGGCGTCCTCGGTGCGGCCCTGTGCCTCGTACTCCCGGACCTGCCGGGCCGCGTCGCTGTCGGGGTCGACCCAGAAGGGGGAGCCGCCGGTGGGGGCTGCGGACGTGCCGGGGGAGGGCGGACCGGCCGGTGTCCGGCCCCGGCCGCCGGTGTCGCAGCCGCCGACGAGGAGCGCGCAGGCCAGGGCGAGGGCCACGGGGGCCGCGACGGTGGCGGTGGTGGTGCGGCGGGACATCCGGCCCCCAGGGTCACGGGTCAGACGGGCCGGATCATCGTGACACAACGGTCATATCGGGTCGGGGTGCGACACCGCCAGGGCGATCCCCAGCGGAGTCCGCTCGTACAGCACCTGGTGGCCGTGGCGGCGCGAGGTCAGCAGGCCCGCCTCCCGCAGCACGCCCAGATGGGCCGACACCGAGGAGGCGGCGAGCCCGAGCCGGTGCGCCAGCGCGGTCGTGCCGGCCGGCTCGTCGAGCGCGCACAGCACGTCGGCGCGGGCCCGTCCGAGCAGCCGGGCCAGACTGTCCGGCGTCCGCTCGCGGGCCTCGGTCCACAGGCCGCCGATCCCGCGGACCGGATAGGCGACGGTCGGCTGCCAGGGCGGGTCGAAGCCGCTCACCACGTCGGGCCAGATGAAGACCGACGGCAGCAGGACGAGCCCCTGGCCGTCCAGGGCGCGGACGTGTTCGCCGCGGTAGTCGACGGTGAGGGTCGCGCGCTCGGCGGCCCAGTCGAACGCGGGGTGCAGTTCGCCCAGGAGCCGTTCCAGACCGCCCTCCGCCAGCCGGCGCGAGTGGTAGGCGACGTCCGCCTCCAGCAGCGCGCGCAGCCGCGGCCAGTCGGGGGCCACCAGGACCTCCCAGGCGAGCCGCAGCAGATCGGCGAGGCGCTGGACGGCGCCGGCCGGGTCGGCGAGCATGCGCTGGCCCTCGGCGCTGTCCGCGGCCCCGGGGGTGCCGGCGAGTGCCCGCTCGAAGTCGTCCAGGGCGAGGGCCGGATCGGTCTCCCGGACGGCCGCGATCTCGTCCTCGAAGGACGCGGTCGCCCGCAGCGGGGGCGGATAGAGGAAGTCGGGACTGTGGCCGCGCTGCGGCATCAGCAGGTGCAGCGGCCGCAGGTCGAGCCCCTCGGCCGCGCCGCGGATCCGTCGCAGCCAGGGCAGGTGGTAGCCCTGCTGCCGGGGCCGGGCGAGCACCCGCACGGCGGAGTGCGTCTCCCAGAGCGGCGAGATCGCGAACCGGATCCGGAGCGGGTCGGACTCGCCGAAATGGAGGTGGTAGGGCACGGGTCCTCCGGCTCGGGAGATTCGGCTGGAGCCGAAAGTCTAGGTCCGCCGTCCCGCGCCCGGCAGTCTGCGCCGCATGCCGAGACCAGCCGACGACACGCCCCAGGCCCCGACCCGGCCCTCCCCGCGGACACCCGAGCCCGCCCTCGCGGCCCCGGGGGCGGCCGCGACCGCAGGCGCCCCCGCGACCGCGCCGGGCGCCGTGGCCTCCGAACCCGTCCCCGCCGCCGGGCCCGCCCCCGCCCCCGCCCGGGAGCCGGCGCCCACGCCCGACGCGGAGCGGGCCACGGGCCCCGGCGGGGAGGACGGGCGGCGCGGCTACCGCGCCGTGTTCGCCGTACGGGAGTTCCGGACCGTCTTCGTGGCCCACCTGCTGTCCCTCCTCGGTGTCGTCATCAGCGAGATCGCGCTCACCGTCCTCGTCTACGACCTCACCGGCTCCCCGCTCCTGTCCTCCCTCACCTTCGCGCTCGGCTTCCTGCCCTACTTCCTCGGCGGCACCCTGCTCGCCGGCGTCGCCGACCGCCACCCGCCCCGCAGGGTCCTCGTCGTCTGCGACCTCGTGTGCGCCGGCTGCGTCGCGCTCATGGCCGCCCCCGTGACCCCCGTCGCCGGACTCCTCGTGCTGCGCTGCGCCGTCGCCGCCGTCGCGCCCGTCTTCAACGGCACCCGCATGGCGACCCTCACCGACATCCTGGGCGGGGGTGAGCTCTTCGTCCTGGGCCGGTCCGTGCTGCGGATCGTCTCGCAGAGCGCCCTGCTCGCCGGCTTCGGCGTCGGCGGCGTGCTCCTCACCCTCGTCCCGCCGCGCGGGGCCATCGCGATCACCGCCGCCACCTTCCTGATCTCCGCGCTGCTGCTGCGCTTCGGCACCCGGAAGCGGCCCGCCCGGGCGCCCGGCGCGCGCGAGGGGCTCGGCGGGACGCTCGCCGTGCTGCGCCACCGCCGGGTCCGCGCGCTCATGCTGATGTTCTGGATCCCGCCGCTCTTCGCGGTCACCCCCGAGGCGCTCGCCGCCCCCTACGTCGACGAGATCGGCGTCTCCACCGCCGCCCTCGGCCTGCTGATGTGCGCCCTTCCGGTCGGCACCATCGCGGGCGAGCTGCTCGCCGGCTCCGTGCTGGGGCCCGAGGCCCGGTCACGGATCGTCGTCCCGCTCGCCGCCGTCGGGCTCCTGCCCCTCCTCCTCTACGTGACCGAGCCGGGCGTCGCCCTGGCCGCCGCCGCCCTGCTGCTGGCCGGCGCCACCGGCGCGTACACCCTGGGGCTCGACGCCTGGTTCGTCGCCGCCGTCCCCGAGGAGCAGCGGGGCCGGGCCATGACGCTGATGACCGCGGGCATGATGACGGTCCAGGGCGTGGGGATGGCCGCGGCCGGCCTCGCCGCGGAGTTCGCCGCCGTGCATCTCGTGGTCGCCGGCGCCGGCGTGCTCGGCACGTTCGCCGTCCTCTGGGTCGTCGCCGAGGTGCGGGCGACCGAGGCCGGGACGACCGAAGTACGAGACGGGGCTGACCAGCATGTGACCAGTGGGTAAGGTCGACGCGTGCCGAAGCCGCTCAGTCTCCCGTTCGACCCCATCGCCCGCGCCGACGAACTCTGGCAGAAGCGCTGGGGTCCGGTCCCGTCGATGGCCGCGATCACCTCGATCATGCGGGCCCACCAGATCCTCCTCGCCGAGGTCGACGCGGTCGTCAAGCCGTACGGACTGACCTTCGCGCGCTACGAGGCGCTGGTGCTCCTCACCTTCTCCAAGGCCGGCGAGCTGCCGATGTCCAAGATCGGCGAGCGGCTCATGGTCCACCCCACCTCGGTGACGAACACCGTGGACCGGCTGGTGCGGTCCGGTCTGGTCGACAAGCGGCCCAATCCCAACGACGGCCGCGGCACCCTCGCCTCCATCACGGACAAGGGCCGCGAGGTGGTCGAGGCGGCCACCCGCGACCTGATGGGGATGGACTTCGGGCTCGGGGTCTACGACGCCGAGGAGTGCGCCGAGATCTTCGCGATGCTGCGCCCCCTGCGCGTGAACGCGCACGACTTCGACGAGAGCTGACCCGCGCGAAGATCGCCCGGAACGTGCCGTTACGCTCGACGGCATGAAATCCAGCGTGCTGACCCGCTACCGCGTCATGGCGTACGTGACCGCCGTCATGCTGCTCGTGCTGTGCACCTGCATGGTCTTCAAGTACGGGTTCGAGACGGGCGAGGACGTGACCTTCGCGGTCTCCCAGGCCCACGGCGTCCTCTACATCATCTACCTGATCTTCGCCTTCGACCTGGGCTCCAAGGCGAAGTGGCCGTTCGGCCGGCTGCTCTGGGTCCTGCTGTCGGGCACCATCCCCTTCGCCGCCTTCTTCGTCGAGCGCAAGGTCGTCCGCGACACGCTTCCGCTGGTCAGCGGCGCGCAGCCGGAGCCGGTCAAGGCCTGATCTCCCACCTCCGCACATATGTGCGGAGGTTTGCCTTAGACGTTTACTAGGACGTCCTAGTAAATTCGATGGCATGGACGCTGACGCGATCGAGGAAGGCCGCCGCCGCTGGCAGGCCCGCTACGACAAGGCCCGCAAGCGCGACGCGGACTTCACCACGCTCTCCGGTGACCCGGTCGAGCCGGTCTACGGGCCCCGGCCCGGGGACGCCTACGAGGGGTTCGAGCGGATCGGCTGGCCGGGCGAGTACCCCTTCACCCGGGGTCTGCACCCCACCGGCTACCGCGGCCGGACCTGGACCATCCGCCAGTTCGCCGGCTTCGGCAACGCCGAGCAGACCAACGAGCGGTACAAGATGATCCTGGCCGCCGGCGGCGGCGGGCTCTCGGTCGCCTTCGACATGCCGACCCTGATGGGCCGCGACTCGGACGACCCGCGCTCGCTCGGCGAGGTCGGCCACTGCGGCGTCGCCATCGACTCCGCCGCCGACATGGAGGTCCTGTTCAAGGACATCCCGCTCGGCGACGTGACGACCTCCATGACGATCTCGGGCCCCGCCGTGCCCGTCTTCTGCATGTACCTGGTCGCCGCCGAGCGTCAGGGCGTCGACCCGGCCGTGCTGAACGGCACGCTCCAGACCGACATCTTCAAGGAGTACATCGCGCAGAAGGAGTGGCTCTTCCAGCCCGAGCCGCACCTGCGCCTGATCGGCGACCTGATGGAGCACTGCGCGCAGGGCATCCCCGCGTACAAGCCGCTCTCGGTCTCCGGCTACCACATCCGCGAAGCCGGGGCGACGGCCGCGCAGGAGCTCGCCTACACCCTCGCCGACGGCTTCGGCTACGTGGAGCTCGGTCTCTCGCGCGGCCTGGACGTCGACGTCTTCGCGCCCGGTCTCTCCTTCTTCTTCGACGCGCACCTCGACTTCTTCGAGGAGATCGCCAAGTTCCGCGCCGCCCGCCGGATCTGGGCGCGCTGGATGAAGGAGGTCTACGGGGCCGAGACCGACAAGGCCCAGTGGCTCCGCTTCCACACCCAGACCGCCGGTGTCTCGCTCACCGCCCAGCAGCCGTACAACAACGTCGTGCGCACGGCCGTGGAGGCCCTCTCCGCGGTACTCGGCGGCACGAACTCGCTGCACACCAACGCCCTCGACGAGACCCTGGCGCTCCCCAGCGCGCAGGCCGCCGAGATCGCGCTGCGCACGCAGCAGGTGCTGATGGAGGAGACGGGTGTGGCCAACGTGGCCGACCCGCTGGGCGGCTCCTGGTACGTCGAGCAGCTCACCGACCGCATCGAGGCCGACGCCGAGAAGATCTTCGACCAGATCAAGGAGCGCGGCCGGCGCGCCCACCCGGACGGGCGGCACCCGATCGGTCCGATCACCTCGGGCATCCTGCGCGGCATCGAGGACGGCTGGTTCACCGGCGAGATCGCCGAGTCCGCCTTCCGGTACCAGCAGTCCCTGGAGAAGGGTGACAAGCGGGTCGTCGGCGTCAACGTGCACCACGGCTCGGTCACCGGCGACCTGGAGATCCTGCGGGTCAGCCACGAGGTCGAGTGGGAGCAGGTCCGGGTCCTGGGCGAGCGCAAGGACCGGCGCGACGACGCCCGCGTCCGCGCCGCGCTCGACGCGATGCTGGCCGCCGCCCGGGACGGTTCGAACATGATCGGCCCGATGCTCGACGCGGTCCGCGCGGAGGCCACGCTCGGCGAGATCTGCGACGTGCTCCGCGACGAGTGGGGCATCTACACGGAGCCGCCGGGCTTCTAGGTCCTGTTCGGGCGGACGCGAGATGGACGACGGAGGGGGCGGCAGCTGCCGCCCCCTCCGGTCGTCACGGCTGCTTCGCCGCCGTGCCCAGCACCCGCTGCGGGGTGATCCGGACGGCCACGCGCACCACCTCCGGGGGCAGTTCGAGGTACTCCTGGCCCGCGCCCGGCCCCTCGTAGTGCTCGGCGAGCGCCACCGCGAGCGCCCGGCCGGCGTCCTCGGTGACCGTGGCAGTGCCCCGTATCTCGGCGTAGTGCAGCGGGTCCCGGCGGTCGTACACGGTCAGGCTCACGCGCGGATCGGCCTGGATGTTGCGGACCTTGCGGCGGCCGTCCTCGGTGGAGATCAGCAGGTCGTCGCCGTCGCGGGCCACCCAGACCACCGAGGTCTGCGGGGAGCCGTCGGGGTGGACGGTGGCCAGGACCGCCGGATGGGTGTCGTCCAGAAGCGCGCGTACGGCGCTGTTCAGAGGTGTCGTCACCGCCGCGACGATAGGTGCTGTCCGGACGATCTTCCAGGAGGCGGCCCGGGTGCAGGTCCGCACGCGAGCGGGGGATCCGCCGCCCTTCCGGGGCGCGTTCAGCCCTGCGATGCCGCCGCGCCGATGCCGCCCACGAGCAGCGCGCACAGCCGCTGGACCCACTGCTCGTCGACCGGTTCGGCGCTCACGAGCGCCCGATGGACCACCGCGCCGGCGATCACGTCGAAGATCAGGTCGTCCGTGGCGTCGACCGTGGCGGGGTCCCGGTCGGTGGGCAGCTCGCCCCGGGCCTGGGCCCGTTGGCGCCCCTCCAGTACCAGCCGTTTCTGCCGGTCGACGATCGAGGTGCGGATCCGCTCGCGCAGCGGTACGTCCCGGGTGGACTCGGCCACCACCGCCATCAGGGCCGTCTTCGTCTCCGGGCGCTGGAGCAGCTCGGCGAACTGCAGCACCACGTTCTCGATGTCCGCCTGCAGGCTGCCGAGGTCGGGCAGTTCGAGCTCGTCGAAGAGCACCGCGACGGCGTCCACCACGAGCTCGTTCTTGTTGCCCCAGCGGCGGTACAGCGTGGTCTTGGCGACCCCCGCCCGCGTCGCCACGTCGCCCATCGTGAGCTTGGACCAGCCCAGGTCGACCAGGGCCGCGCGGGTCGCCTCCAGGATCGCGGCATCGGCCTCGACCGAACGGGGACGGCCGGGGCGGCCGGTGGTGCGGGAGCGGGTACGGCTGCACATGGAGGCGACCATACCCGCCGGTAGGTATTGCGCCAGAGGCGCGTGATGTGAGGCAGTTCACCGCCGGGAACTCCCCGCTCCCCTCGCCGCGCGGTGCCCCGCACAGTTACGCTACGACCTGTAGCGAAAGGCTTGAGCGGCCCCAGCGACGACCACACGCACCGGGTGGGGACCCGGTGCAACCTGACGAGAACCGTGTTCGTCCGTACGTCTCGCACACCGGCGGGAGGCCTGCGGGCGGCACGGTTCAGCCATGGCTTACCGGTAACGCGCGCGGAAGGGGGAGGATGTACTCATGCAGCCCAGAAACATGTCCATGAGCGGCGTCGTCGACCTCGCCGCGGTGAAGGCGGCCGGAGAGGCCAAGGCCAAGGCGGAGCAGGCGCGCGCCGAGGCCGCCCGGCACGGCGGCGCCCCTGCCGTCGCCCCTTCCGCCCTGGTGATCGACGTCGACGAGGCCGGCTTCGAGCGCGATGTCCTGCAGCGCTCCGCCGAGGTTCCGGTCGTCATCGACTTCTGGGCCGAGTGGTGCGAGCCGTGCAAGCAGCTCGGCCCCCTCCTGGAGCGTCTCGCCGTCGAGTACAACGGCCGCTTCCTGCTGGCCAAGGTCGACGTCGACGCCAACCAGATGCTGATGCAGCAGTTCGGCATCCAGGGAATTCCGGCCGTTTTCGCGGTCGTGGCGGGCCAGGCCCTGCCGCTCTTCCAGGGCGCGGCGCCCGAGGCCCAGATCCGGCAGACCCTCGACCAGCTGATCCAGGTCGGCGAGGAGCGCTTCGGTCTGACCGGAATCGCCGTCGACTCCTCCGCCGAGGGCGTCGCCGACGAGGCGCCGGTGCCGGCCGGCCCGTACGACGCCCTGCTCGAGGCGGCCATGTCCGCGCTCGACGCCGGCGATCTCGCGGGTGCCGTGCAGGCGTACAAGAACGTGCTCGCCGACGACCCCGCCCACCCCGAGGCCAAGCTGGGTCTGGCCCAGGCCGAGTTGCTCGCCCGGGTGCAGGACCTGGACCCGCAGCTGGTGCGCAAGGAGGCGGCGGACCGGCCGGCCGACGTCGCCGCGCAGATCGCCGCCGCCGACCTGGATCTGGTGGGCGGTCATGTCGAGGACGCTTTCAGCCGTCTTGTGGACGCCGTGCGCCGTACGGCCGGTGAGGACCGGGACGCGGCGCGCCTGCGCCTGCTGGAGCTCTTCGAGGTCATCGGTCCGGACGACCCGCGGGTCACGACGGCCCGTCAGGCGCTCGCACGCGTGCTGTTCTGACCCCGTCCGTCCCGCCCGGGACGGTGCCGATTTGGCGACACAGTGACACAACGCGGCCGCGCTTTACCAAAACTTGGTAATCGCGGCCGCTGTTACTTGCAGTAAATCGAACCCGGATTTCTGTCCGTATTTCAACGGCATCCTCCCCCTATGTCTCGGGCCAAGGCTCCACCCTGTGTGGCCGCCCGACATCGCCCTGTCGTGGCGTGGTTATCCAGCCGTTACTAGCGAGTAACGAACCCCCTTGTGCCCCGGCCCGTAATGGACCACGATCGGCGACGCTCGGTCCTCCACCGCACCAAGCCCGGCAACCATCCGGGTGAGCGGCGAGGGTCCCCACCGGGCGGGCCGGCGACAGTGGCGCCGGCCGTGGACAGGGGGGTTCCTGCTCTCACCGGCAGGGCCTGTCCAAGCAGGTTGCGCGCAAGGCGTGGCCAGTGGTTGTCGCTCGGGGGTGATCGCCGGTGAATCGGACGCACAGCGGCCGTTGTTCCGGCGCTTCTTCCCGAGGACGTAGCACTTCTCCCATCCCAGGACGGGCCCTGGGCCCATCCGGAGATGTACGTCCGAGAAGGAGGAATTCTCATGAAGTCCCAGGTTCGTGGCGGGACCAGATGGAAGCGGTTCGCCGTCGTCATGGTGCCGAGTGTGGCCGCGACGGCCGCGATCGGTGTCGGCCTGGCTCAGGGCGCGCTGGCCGCGTCCTTCAGCATCTCCGGCCAGGAGTTCAAGGTTAAGGCCGACAGCCTTGTCGGCAAGGACTTCGTGCAGTACGGCAGCCTCGCGTCCGGCAAGGACCTCGAGGGCAAGCCGTTCGCGGAGCCGGTCGGCGTCTCGGGCTTCTCCGAGGCGTGGATCACCAACATGTGCCAGTCCGTCGTGACGCCGAAGGTTCCGTTCATCGGCAACGTCTCGCTGGAGCTGCGCGCCGGTACGGACAACGGCGAGCCCGTCTACGCGAAGGACATCTACCTCGATGTCTCCTCGCTGAAGGCGGACGCGGAGTTCGGCAACATCGACATCGGTGTTGCGGCGGGCTCCCTGCCGAAGTCGCAGGGCAAGCCGGGCATCCAGCCGGGCACCCAGGCGAACCCGTACGGCTTCTCGCAGCGTGCCGAGACGGCGACGCTGAAGAACGTGGAGCAGAAGGCCTGGGCGACCACCGCCGGTACCTTCAAGCTTCCCGACCTGAAGCTGTCGCTGCACAAGGGCACCAAGGAGTGCTTCTCCGAGTAATCACTCGGCGAGCATCCCGCTCGGCGGGCGTGGGCCGTCGTTCCCGTACGGCCTGCGCCCGTTATCGGCCATAGCGCCACTTTCTCGACTTTTCACAGCAACACCGCTTCCAGGGAGCTGTTTTCCATGAGCGCCGAGTCCACTGCTTCCCGCGGAGTCCCGAACGAACACCGCTTCCGCACCTGGCGGGGTACCCGGCCGTTCTGGGCCGGTCTGTTCACCATGCTGGGCGGCGTGCCGATCGCGTACCTCCCGTACGCCGACATGCGGCTCGGCAACATGACGATCGCCATGGCGACCACGGCCGGTGCCGGCGCGCTGATCATCGGCGTACTGCTGGTGACGCTCGGCCTCACCATGTGGTTCCAGCCGATCGTCCGGGTGTTCGCGGGTGTGGCCGCGATCGTGCTGGCGCTCGTCTCCATCCCGGTGTCGAACTTCGGCGGTCTCGTCTTCGGCTTCCTCTTCTCCATGGTCGGCGGCTGCCTCTCGGTCGCCTGGGCGCCGGGCGCCCCGGTGGAGGAGACCGAGCAGAGCGAGGACGAGGAAGTCCCGGGCGAGTACGGGTACGACGGTCCGCAGCAGGGCCCGGAGGGGGACGAAGGCTTCGACGCCGTCGTGCCGGTGCCGGTTCCGGAGCAGCGCGCCGGTCAGGAGCCGGGCCTCTCGGCGGGTCCCGGTGCGCAGCCGACCGAAACGACGATCGACGCCAACGGCGGGAGGAACAGTGCGGGGTGACGAAACACAGTCGTCGCAGTCGGCGACGACTGGGGACAGCGCCACTCTGGCCAGCAGGGGTCCGCGGCACGCGGCCCCGCGCAAGTCACTGCTGAACAGAATCCAGGTACCGGCGGGCAAGGCGATGGCCCTGGCGGCCATGCCGACCGCGGTGCTCGTCGGCATGGGGTTGACGCCCCGGCTCGCCCTCGCCGACGAGAAGGACATCCCGTTCGCTCCCGGTCCGTGTGTGACCCGCTCGGACGAGCCGGCCGCCGAGGAGACGACGAAGCCCGCCGAGACGCCCGAGCCGACCGCCAGCGCGTCCGCGACGGAGAAGCCCGCCCCGGAGGCCACCGAGGAGAAGGAGACGCCGGCACCCGGCGCCACGCCCTCGGCCGACGAGAGCGCGAAGGCCGTCACGGAGCAGCGGCCCGCCGTACAGCAGGCGCCCGCTCCGACGCCGACCCCGACGAAGAGCGTCAACCCGCTCGACCCGCTGGGCCTCGGCGACAAGCTCAAGGACCTCTTCGACGGCCCCGACGCCACGCCGACGAGCACGCCGTCCCCGACGGCCACCACCGAGGCTCCCGAGCCGACGACGGCCCCCACGACGGCTCCGACGAAGGCTCCCGAGACGGGCACGGCACCCAAGACGCAGACCCCGGCCGACAAGGCCAAGGACGCGATCAAGGACGCCGCCGACAAGGCGGGTGCCAAGGTCGAGGAGCTGCCCGAGGACGCCAAGGGCCTCGACGTCAAGAAGGACGAGGACATACCCGAGGGCGCCAAGCCGCGCTTCCCGTGCCCCGAGCCCGACCCCGAGGCGCTCGCGGCGGCCGACCTGGAGCCGGGCATCCCGCTGCTCCCGGACGAGCCGTGGAAGCTCGAGAGCTCGCTGCTCACGCTGAAGGGCCTCAAGTACCACGGCATCGTCGAGGTCAAGACGGGCAGCGGCAAGATCAAGAAGGTACTGAAGTTCACCGCGAGCGAGGTCGACATCAAGGACCTGCACCAGTTCACGGTGCACTCGCAGGGCCGCACCGGTCACGTCCGCTCCGACAAGGGCTCGACGTCGACCATCCGCAGCGGCACGGTGACCATGTACACGGAGCAGCTGAAGGGCAACCTCTTCGGCCTGATCCCGATCACCTTCAACCCGCAGACCCCGCCGCCGCTCGACGTCCCGTTCGCCTTCTTCAGCGACGTGGAGGTCATCCAGGCGGGCCAGTTCGGCGGCACGCTCAAGGTGCCCGGCCTGCGCAACACGGTCGAACCGAGCTGACCGGCCACTCCGGTGGCCACACATGACGAGGGCCCCCGTCCGATCCGGACGGGGGCCCTCGTCATGCCGCGTGCGGAGCGCGTCAGTCGCGCTCTCCGCCGCCCAGGTGGTGGACCCGGACCATGTTCGTGCTGCCGGGGACGCCGGGAGGCGAGCCGGCGGTGATGACCATCGTGTCACCCTCGTTGTAGCGCTGGAGCTTCAGCAGCTCCGCGTCGACCAGCTCGACCATCGCGTCGGTGGTCTGCACGAACGGCGCGAGGAAGGGCTCCACGCCCCAGCTCAGGGTGAGCTGGTTGCGGGTCGACTCCTCCGTCGTGAAGGCCAGGATCGGCTGCGTCGCGCGGTAGCGCGAGAGGCGGCGGGCGGTGTCGCCGGACTGCGTGAAGGCGATCAGCGCCTGGCCACCCAGGAAGTCCGCGATCTCGCAGGCCGCACGGGCGACCGAGCCGCCCTGCGTACGCGGCTTCTTGCCGGGCACGAGCGGCTGCAGGCCCTTGGAGAGCAGCTCCTCCTCGGCCGCGACGACGATCTTCGACATCGTCTTCACGGTCTCGATCGGGTACGCGCCGACGGAGGACTCCGCCGAGAGCATGACCGCGTCCGCGCCGTCCAGGATCGCGTTGGCCACGTCGGAGGCCTCGGCGCGCGTGGGGCGGGAGTTGGTGATCATCGACTCCATCATCTGGGTGGCGACGATGACCGGCTTGGCGTTGCGGCGGCACATCTCCACGAGGCGCTTCTGCACCATCGGGACCTTCTCCAGCGGGTACTCCACGGCGAGGTCGCCGCGGGCCACCATGACCGCGTCGAAGGCGGCGACGACATCCGCCATGTTCTCGACGGCCTGCGGCTTCTCCACCTTGGCGATGACGGGGACCCGGCGGCCCTCCTCGTCCATCACCTTGTGGACGTCCTTGACGTCGTTGGCGTCGCGGACGAAGGAGAGGGCGACCATGTCGCAGCCCATCCGGAGGGCGAAGCGGAGGTCCTCGACGTCCTTCTCCGACAGGGCGGGGACGTTCACCGCCGCGCCGGGCAGGTTGATGCCCTTGTGGTCGGAGATGACACCGCCCTCGACGACGATCGTCTTCACCCGCGGGCCCTCGACCTCGACGACGCGGAGCTCGACGTTGCCGTCGTTGATCAGGACCTGGTCGCCCTTGGACACGTCGCCGGGCAGGCCCTTGTAGGTGGTGCCGCAGATGGACTTGTCCCCGGGGACGTCCTCGACGGTGATGGTGAACTCGTCACCGCGCACCAGCTCGACGGGACCCTCCGCGAAGGTCTCCAGACGGATCTTGGGGCCCTGGAGGTCGGCGAGCACGCCCACGGCGCGGCCGGTGTCCGCCACCGCCCTGCGGAGACGGTCGTACCGCTCCTGGTGCTCGGCCTGGGTCCCGTGGCTCATGTTGAATCGGGCCACGTTCATACCGGCCTCGATGAGAGCCTTCAGCTGCTCATACGAGTCGACGGCGGGGCCCAGCGTGCAGACGATTTTGGAACGGCGCATGAGGCGGATCCTATCGGTTTGTTTCACTGCGGAATATTCCGTCTGGCGGAATGTACAAATGGGCGCGTGGCCGCTCAGGCGTTCACTTCCTCCACCAGTGCGAAGCTCTGCCGGGCGATCTCCAGCTCCTCGTCGGTCGGCACCACGGCGACCGCCACTCGCGCGTACTCGGGCGAGATCAGCCGGGCCTCGTCGGACCGCACCGCGTTGAGGCCGGCGTCCACCGCGAGGCCCAGTTCCTCCAGGCCCGCGACCGCCGCCTCCCGCACCGGAGCCGCGTTCTCCCCGACGCCCGCCGTGAACGCCACCGCGTCCACCTTCCCCAGAACCGCGTAGTAAGCCCCGATGTACTTCTTCAGCCGGTGGATGTACACGTCGAAGGCGAGCGCCGCCCGCTCGTCGCCCTCGTCGATCCGGCGCCGGATCTCCCGCATGTCGTTGTCGCCGCACAGCCCGACCAGCCCGCTCCGCTTGTTCAGCAGCACGTCGATCTCGTCGGTCGACATGCCGGCCACCCGCTCGAGGTGGAAGGTGACCGCCGGGTCGATGTCGCCCGAACGGGTCCCCATCACCAGGCCCTCCAGCGGGGTCAGGCCCATCGAGGTGTCCACGCACCGCCCGCCCCGAACGGCCGAGGCGGAGGCCCCGTTGCCCAGGTGCAGCACGATGACGTTCACCTCCTCGGGCGCCTTGCCGAGGAGCTTCGCCGTCTCGCGCGACACGTAGGCGTGCGAGGTGCCGTGGAAGCCGTAGCGGCGGATGCGGTGGGCGTCCGCCGTCTCCACGTCGATCGCGTACCGGGCCGCGTGCTCCGGCATCGTCGTGTGGAACGCGGTGTCGAAGACGGCGACCTGCGGCAGGTCGGGGCGCAGCTCCATCGCCGTGCGGATGCCGGTCAGGTTCGCCGGGTTGTGCAGCGGGGCGACCGGCACCAGCCGCTCGATCTCGGCCAGCACCTCGTCGTCGACGACGGTCGGCTGTGTGAACCGCAGTCCGCCGTGCACCACCCGGTGCCCGATCGCGGCCAGTTCGGGGGAGTCCAGTCCGAGTCCGTCCGCGGCCAGCTCCTCGGCCACCGCCTTCAGCGCGGCCGCGTGGTCGGCGACCGGGCTCGTCCGCTCGCGCCTCTCGCCGCCCCCGCCCTGGAGCGGGGTGTGCACCAGCCGCGAGGTCTCCTCGCCGATCCGCTCCACCAGCCCGACCGCCAGCCGGGTGTGCCGGCGCATGTCCAGCAACTGGTACTTCACCGACGACGAGCCGGAGTTGAGGACGAGGACACGGGACGCGGTCATGCGGGGAGCTCCTCACCCTGGGACTGGATCGCGGTGATGGCGACCGTGTTCACGATGTCGCTGACGAGCGCGCCGCGCGACAGGTCGTTCACCGGCTTGCGCAGACCCTGGAGCACCGGTCCCACGGCCACCGCGCCGGCCGAACGCTGCACGGCCTTGTAGGTGTTGTTGCCGGTGTTGAGGTCCGGGAAGATCAGCACGGTCGCCTGGCCGGCCACCTCCGACTCCGGCAGCTTGGTCGCGGCGACGGAGGGCTCGACCGCCGCGTCGTACTGGATCGGCCCCTCGATGCGCAGCTCCGGACGGGACTCGCGCACCAGCTTGGTCGCCTCGCGCACCTTGTCCACGTCCGCGCCGGAACCCGAGGTGCCGGTGGAGTACGAGAGCATCGCGATCCGCGGCTCGACGCCGAAGCGGGCCGCCGTCGCCGCCGACTGCACGGCGATGTCCGCGAGCTGCTCGGCGTCCGGGTCCGGGTTGACCGCGCAGTCGCCGTAGACGAGCACCCTGTCCGCGAGGCACATGAAGAAGACCGAGGAGACGATCGACGCCTCCGGCTTCGTCTTGATGATCTCGAAGGCCGGCCGGATCGTCGCGGCCGTGGAGTGCACCGAACCGGAGACCATGCCGTCGGCCAGGCCCTCCTCGACCATCAGCGTCCCGAAGTAGTTCACGTCCGACACCACGTCGTACGCGAGCTCGACCGTGACGCCCTTGTGGGCGCGCAGCGCCGCGTACTTCTCCGCGAAGGCGTCGCGCAGCTCGGAGGTGCGCGGGTCGATCAGCTGGGTGGCCGACAGGTCGATGCCGAGGTCGGCGGCCTTCTTGCGGATCGCCTCCACGTCGCCGAGCAGCGTCAGGTCGCAGACGTCGCGGCGCAGCAGGACGTCGGCGGCGCGCAGCACCCGCTCCTCGCCGCCCTCGGGCAGCACCACCCGGCGGCGGTGTGCGCGGGCCTGCTCCAGCAGGTCGTGCTCGAACATCATCGGCGTGACCCGGCCGCTGCGGGCCACCGAGATCCGCTTGAGCAGGTCGCCGGTGTCCACGTGCCGCTCGAAGAGGCCGATCGCGGTCTCCGCCTTGCGCGGTGTGGCCGCGTTCAACTTGCCTTCGAGGGCGAACAGTTCGGTGGCCGTGGGGAAACTGGTGCCGGGGACGGAGATCACCGGGGTACCGGGCGCGAGCCGGGCCGCCAGGGTCAGCACCGTGTCGCTGGGCCGCTCGTTCAGGGTGAGCAGCACTCCGGCGATCGGCGGGGTGCCGGACGAGTGGGCGGCCAGCGCGCCCACGACCAGGTCGGCGCGGTCCCCGGGGGTGACGACGAGACAGCCGGGGGTCAGCGCGCTGAGGAAGTTCGGCAGCATCGCGCCGCCGAAGACGAAGTCGAGGGCGTCCCGGGCCATGCCCGCGTCGTCGCCGAGCACGACCGAGGCGCCGAGCGCGTGCGCGATCTGGGCGACGGTGGGGGCGGCCAGCGCCGGCTCGTCGGGCAGGACGTAGCAGGGGACGGGCAGCCGGCTCGCGAGGCGTTCGGCGATGACCTCGCGGTCCTCGGCGGCCACCCGGTTGACGACCATCGCGAGCACGTCGCAGCCGAGCCCGTGGTACGCCCGGTAGGCGTTGCGTGCCTCGGCCCGTACGGACTCGGCGGGCTGGCCCTTGCCGCCCACCACGGGTATGACCGAGGCGCCGAACTCGTTGGCGAGCCGGGCGTTGATGGCCAGCTCGTCGGGGAGCTGGGTGGCGGCGAAGTCCGTGCCGAGGACGAGGACGACCTCGTACTCCCGGGCCACCGCGTGGAAACGCTCGACGAGCCGGGAGACCAGCTCGTCGGTGCCCTGCTCCGCCTGGAGGTCGGACGCCTCGTGGTAGTCCATGCCGTAGACGGTCGACGCGTCCTGGGAGAGCCGGTAGCGGGCCCGCAGCAGATCGAAGAGGCGGTCGGGGCCGTCGTGCACGAGTGGCCGGAAGACCCCCACCCGGTCCACCTGGCGGGTCAGGAGCTCCATGACTCCCAGCTCGACGACCTGCCGGCCGTCCCCGCGGTCGATCCCGGTCACGTACACGCTGCGCGTCACGCCGTGGTCTCCTGTCCCGTTTCCGTCAGCCGAGTGTTCTCAAGGCAGCTCGATAGGGTGGCAATGCCCTCTTGACAATACCTCCGGGGATGGCTAGAACGCCCGCCGGACGGAAGGTCCTGACGACGGTCCCGCGAGGTCGGGACGAAAGGCCCCGGGCAGCCGTCCCGGAGGGCCGCCCGAGCCCGCCGCGGCCCCTGTTCCGGGCCGCGGCGGACCCGCGCGGGAGCCGCCCTCCGGCCCCGCCCGGGCGGGGCCGGAGCCGGACGCGCCGGGCGGTCGGGAGCGCGGGCGCCGGTCGGGGCGTGTGAGAATCGACAGGGCTCACCCCTTCCGCTACCCGAGCAGGAGACACAGCACGATGCGTATCGGAGTTCTCACCGCAGGCGGCGACTGCCCTGGCCTGAACGCAGTGATCCGGTCGGTCGTCCACCGCGCGCTCACCGGTCACGGAGACGAAGTCATCGGCTTCGAGGACGGGTTCAAGGGTCTCCTCGACGGGCACTTCCGCCCGCTCGACCTCAACGCGGTGAGCGGCATCCTCGCCCGTGGCGGCACGATCCTCGGCTCCGCCCGGCTGGAGCGCAACCGGCTGGCCGAAGCCGCCGCGTCCGCACCGGAGTTGGCCAGGGAGTACGGCATCGACGTCCTCATCCCGATCGGCGGCGAGGGCACCCTGACCGCCTCGCGGATGCTCTCCGACGCCGGCATGCCCGTCGTCGGTGTGCCGAAGACCATCGACAACGACATCTCCGCCACCGACCGCACCTTCGGCTTCGACACCGCGGTGGGTGTGGCGACCGAGGCCATAGACCGTCTCAAGACCACCGCCGAGTCCCACCAGCGGGTGATGGTCGTCGAGGTGATGGGCCGTCACGCGGGCTGGATCGCCCTGGAGTCGGGCATGGCCGGCGGCGCCCACGGCATCTGCCTGCCCGAGCGGCCCTTCCAGGTCGACGACCTGGTCAAGATGGTCGAGGAGCGCTTCTCGCGCGGCAAGAAGTTCGCCGTCATCTGTGTCGCCGAGGGCGCCCACCCGGCGGAGGGCTCCATGGAGTACCGGAAGGGCGAGATCGACCAGTACGGCCACGAGCGCTTCCAGGGCATCGGCAACCGGCTCGCGGTCGAACTGGAGCGGCGCCTCGGCAAGGAGGCCCGGCCGGTCATCCTCGGTCACGTCCAGCGCGGCGGTACGCCCACCGCGTACGACCGGGTGCTCGCGACCCGCTTCGGCTGGCACGCGGTGGAGGCGGCGCACCGCGGCGACTTCGGCCGGATGACGGCGCTGCGCGGCACGGACGTCGTGATGGTGCCGCTCGCGGAGGCCATCACGCAGCTCAAGACGGTGCCCGCGAACCGGATGTCCGAGGCGGAGTCGGTCTTCTGACCCGGCCGCCCCCGTACCTCACGGGGCGGCCCGCACGTCGAAGGGCCCCGACCGTCCCCCCGTGGACGGTCGGGGCCCTTCGCGTTCTCCCGCGCCCTTCCGGCCCCCGACCCGGAATTGCCGGTTTCCACTCTTGAGCCGAACAGCGCGATCAACAAGGCTTGGCCCTGTCCGGGACATGTCCCAACTCCGTCCCGGGCGCGGCCGGAGGCGTGCACGGCGAGGGCGGGGAGTACGGATGACCGAGCGGGACCGCGGCGGGCGGCGCGCACCCGACCCGCGCGGGGCCGGCGACCCCGCGGCCTTCGTCGCACGCCTGCAGGACCTCAAGAACTGGTCCGGACTGACCTACCGCGAGCTGACGGCCCATGCGGAGGCGCTGGGGCAGGTGCTGCCCCGCTCCACCGTGGCGAACATGCTGTCGCGCGCGACCCTGCCCCGCGAGGAGCTGCTGACGTCCTTCGTCCTGGCCTGCGGGGTGGACCCGGCGTCCCTGGAGAGCTGGCTGGTGGTCCGCAAGGAGCTGGCCGCGCGCGGGGCGTACGGCTCCGGTCCCGAGGCGGCCGGCACGGTGCCCGGTCAGAGGGTGGGGCCGACCGCCGGCGAGGACGACGGCACCGAGGACGACGGAGGCACCGAGGACGGCGAGAGCCCCGACCACGCGGACGGCGCGCTCCGCTGGCCCGCTGCCCCGGAGCCGGACCCCGGACCCGAGCCGCCGCGCCCCGGGGCCGGCCCCCGGGTGCGGCGCACGCTCGTCGCGCTCGTCGCCGTCACGGGACTCGTCCTCGCCGGGGTCAGCGTCGTCGTCGCGCTCGTCGGCGACGGCACCCCGGAGGCGCCCCCGGGGCGGCCCCGGCTGACGGCACCGGCCGCGGGCGACGTGCGGATCCGGGTGATCGGCTCGGACCTCTGCCTCGGCGAGCGGCGCGGCGGAAGGAGCGGCCAGGTCTTCCAGCAGGAGTGCGCCGGTGCCACGACCCCGCTCTACTCGCTGAAGGACCTCGGCGCGGAGCGCTGGCGGATCGTCTCCGACCACCCCGACCACGGCCCCGGCTGCTCCGGCATCCCCTCCGGGGGCCGCCTACCGGACGCCGCGCTGGAGGACTCGGAGTGCGGTGATCCGACCCGCGTCGAGCGCTTCACGCTGGAGCCCCTCGGCACGCCGGTCCGCGGCTACCGCATCGTGCCCGTGGGCTCGGCGACCGCCGGCGTGTGCGTGACCGTGGTCGGCGACCGCACCGCCGCGTGGGCGAGGCTGGCCCAGGCCCCGTGCCGGGCGGACGGGCGGGGCCAGCTCTTCAGCTTCGACCGCCGGGCCGCGTCCGGCTGACCCCGAGCGGGTCCTGGGACATCCGCAGCCGGTTCTCGGCAGCCCTTCCCCCGGGGACGCGCTGGAAGTACGACCTCAGTCGCCCGTCGCGTCCCAGAAGTGGTCGACGATGCCGTCCAGGTAGGCGCGGCCCGCGTCCCCGCTGTCGCCCGAGGCGCCCCAGCTGCTCGTGGCGGCCATCCTGGCGTGGTAGTCGGTGTGCAGCCGCTGGAGCGCGGACTCCAGGACCCGCTTGGGCAGAGGCAGCATCCGCACGGCGGGGCGGACGTACGCCTGCCAGCGGGTGGTCGCCGCGTCGCGGAGCAGGGCGGCGAGGTCCTCGTCCCGGCCGGTCGCGGTCAGCAGGGCGCGCGGCCCGAGGGAGAGGGCCTCGGCGAGGGCGGCGGTCTGGCGTTCGTTGCCGCGCCAGCGCCCGCTCTCCTCCATCCTCAGATACGCGGCCGGGTCCACGCCGACCCGCCGGGCCAGGTCCTCGGGCGTGAGGGAGCGGGCCATCCGGTACTCGCGCAGGGTGGTCGCCGCGGCGAGCAGGTCACCGGGCGCGCACCACAGGACTCCCGCGAGCGCGGTCATCTCCTGCGAGTTCGGGGCGAGCCGCCCGCGCTCCCACGCGACCACGGTGTCGGGGGTGACGAGGAGCCCGTACTGGGCCCGCAGACCGTAGGCGACATGGCCCGGGGCCATGCCGAGGCCCTCGCGCAGACGGCGCGCGGCGACGGTGTCGAACGGGGGAGAGGGCTGGGACTGGGGTTGGTGCACGGCGCCACAGTAGAAGCGGATCGTCACGGATGGCTACGGTGCGTTTACCCAAGGCCAAATGTCGTAGGAATGGGGGAACCGATGAGTAACCGAGGGAGATCGGTCACTCACGGTGAGTCTTCGCGCGTAGAGGGCGGCTCTCGCCGGCGCCGCGAGCGACGGGCCGCCCCCGGAAGGGGCCGGGGCGCCCGGGGAAGCGGGGTCCGGCGGTCGGTCAGCGGGTGCGCCCGGCCGACGTGATCCACCGGTACTGTAGCTCCGGCCGCCCGATCTGCCCGTACTGCGGCGCCCGCGCGGCCCGGCCGTCCGTGACCAGGTGCTCCAGGTAGCGGCGCGCGGTGATCCGCGAGATGCCGACGACGTTCCCGGCCTCGGCCGCGGTCAGTCCCTCGGGGGAGTCCCGGAGCGTGCGGGTGACCGCCTCCAGCGTGGGGGCGCTCAGCCCCTTGGGGAGGGCCGCGGGCTGCGGGGTCCGCAGGGTGGCCAGCGCCCGGTCGACCTCGTCCTGCCCGGACGCCTCGCCCGCGGCGGCGCGGAACTCCGCGTACCGGGCGAGCCGGTCCCGGAGCGTGGCGAACGTGAACGGCTTCAGCACGTACTGCACGACCCCGAGGGACACCCCTTCGCGGACGATCGCCAGGTCGCGTGCGGAGGTGACGGCGATGACGTCGGCGGAGTGCCCGGCGGCGCGCAGCGAGCGGAGCAGGTGGAGGCCGTGGCCGTCGGGGAGGTAGAGGTCGAGCAGGATCAGGTCGACCGGGCCGCGCTCCAGGCACCGCACGGCGGCCGCCCGGGAATGGGCGACCCCGGTGACCGTGAACCCGGGCACGCGCCCGGCGTACAGCGCGTGCGCGTCGGCGGCGACGGGGTCGTCCTCGACGACGAGGACACGGATGGGCGTGCTGTTCATGCGGTCACCTCGGTGCGCGTGGAGCCGGCCGCCGCGGGCCCGGCGCCGCCGCTGACGGACGGGGCGGCGGGGACGGTGCCGGTCGCGGGGACGGCCGGATCGGTGGTCCGCTGCCCCACGAGGCCGGGCCTCCGGTCCAGCGGCAGCCGTACGGTGAACTCGGCGCCGCCGTCCGGGGACGCGGCCAGCGTCACCGTGCCGCCCGCGCGCGCCGTCGCCTGGCGGACCAGTGCGAGACCGAGCCCACGGCCCGGTCCGCGGGTGGACCACCCCCGGTCGAACACCGTCTCCCGGGCCTCCTCGGCGACCCCGGGGCCGGTGTCGACGACACGGATCAGCAGCACCCCGTCCCCGGCCCGGGCGGTGACCGTCACCCGCGGTCCGGGGCCGGCCGGGAACCCGGGACCGCCGGTGGATCCGGGGCCGGCCGCGTCCTCGGCGTTCGGCCCGTTCTCCGCGTCCTCTGGGTTCTCTGGGTTCTCGGCGTTCTCGGCGTTCTCGGCGTCCTCGGCCGGGTTCCCTGCGTTCCCGTCCTCGGACCCCTCCGGGTCGAACGTCGCCTCGCCCGCCGCCTCCACCGCGTTGTCGATCAGGTTGCCCAGGATCGTCACCAGATCGCGGGACGGGATCGCGGGCGGCAGCAGGCCGTCGTCGATGCGGCTGTCCTCGGTCAGGACGAGCTCCACGCCCCGCTCGTTCGCCTGCGCCGCCTTGCCCAGCAGCAGTGCCGCCAGGACCGGCTCGGCCACCGCGTCGACCACGCGGTCGGTGAGCGCCTGGGCCAGTTCCAGTTCGGCCGTGGCGAAGTCGACGGCCTCGTCCACCCGGCCCAGTTCGATCAGCGAGACCACGGTGTGCAGGCGGTTCGCCGCCTCGTGCGCCTGGGAGCGCAGAGCCTGGGTGAACCCCCGCTCCGAGGTCAACTCCCCGGACAGTGCCTGGAGTTCGGTGCGGTCCCGCAGGGTGACGACCGTCCCGCGCCGTTCGCCGCCCACCACCGGTCCGGTGCTCACCACCAGGACCCGGTCCGCCGTCAGATGCAGCTCGTCCACCCGCGGCTCCGAGGCCAGCAGGGCTCCGGTCAGGGAGGCGGGCAGCCCCAGGTCGGCCGCCGACCTGCCCACCACGTCCGCGTCGAGGCCGAGCAGCTCCCGCGCGCCGTCGTTGATCAGCGCGATCCGGCGCCGTCCGTCCAGCATCACGAGCCCCTCGCGCACCGCGTGCAGCGCGGCCTCGTGGTAGTCGTGCATCCGGCTCAGCTCGCCCGCGTTCATGCCGTGGGTGTGCCGGCGCAGCCGCGCGTTGATGACGTACGTGCCGACGCCGCCGAGCGCCAGCGCGGCCCCCGCCATCCCCAGCAGTGCCGTGACCTGCTCCCGGACCTGTTCGCTGATCTTCTCGATCGTGATGCCCGCGCTCACCAGCGCGACGACGCGGCCGTGGTCGAGGACCGGGGCCACCGTCCGCACGGAGGGGCCGAGGACGCCCAGGTGCGTCTCGGAGAAGGTCCGTCCCCGCAGGGCCGGCTCGATGTGCCCGAGATACGTGCGCCCGATCTGGTCCGGCTCGGGATGGGTCCACCGGGTCCCGTCCGGTGCCATGATCACCACGAACGTGACACCCGAGTGGTGCCGCAGCGACTCCGCGTACGGCTGGAGCAGCGCCGTCGGGTGCCCCGAGCGGGCCGCCTCGAGCACCGCCGGGGACTCGGCCACCGCCGTCGCGGTGGCGTGGGACTGCCGGCGGGCGGTCTCCTCGGCCTGGCTCCGGTCGGTGACGTACGCGAAGGCGGCGCAGCCTGCCACGATCGCCGCGACCAGCACGACCTGCATCGCGAAGAGCTGGCCGGCGAGGCTCCGGGGCCGGGGGAAGGGTATGCGCATGCGGGTAAGTGTGCCCGGCCGGATTTGCGCCGGGGAATCGGATCGTCCGAATCGTTCCCGGGTCGAGGCCGGGCCGTCCGTGACGGTGTCGCGGAGTCGTGCGTGAACGAAAGGCACGTAACCGTGACCCGGGTCACAGGCTGATGGATAGTCGCGGGGATCCACCGGGACGTGGACACCCATCAGCACGAGGAGGACCCCGTGGCCGCACAACGGGACCGTACCCATTACCTGTACCTGGCAGTCATCGGCGCCGTGCTGCTCGGCATCGCCGTCGGCTTCCTGGCGCCGGGCGTCGCCGTCGAGCTCAAGCCGCTCGGCACCGGCTTCGTCAACCTGATCAAGATGATGATCTCGCCGATCATCTTCTGCACGATCGTGCTCGGTGTCGGCTCGGTCCGGAAGGCGGCGAAGGTCGGCGCGGTCGGCGGGCTCGCCCTCGGGTACTTCCTCGTGATGTCGACCGTGGCCCTCGCGATCGGCCTCGTCGTCGGCAACCTCCTGGAGCCGGGCTCCGGGCTGCACCTGACGAAGGAGATCGCCGAGGTCGGTTCCCGGCAGGCGGAGGGGGCGAGCGAGTCCACAGCGGACTTCCTGCTCGGGATCATCCCGAAGACGCTGGTCTCGGCCTTCACGGAGGGCGAGGTGCTGCAGACCCTGCTCGTCGCGCTGCTCGCCGGCTTCGCGCTCCAGGCGATGGGCACGGCGGGCGAGCCGGTCCTGCGCGGGATCGGGCACATCCAGCGCCTGGTGTTCCGCATCCTCGGCATGATCATGTGGGCCGCGCCCGTCGGCGCCTTCGGTGCGATCGCCGCGGTCGTCGGCGCCACCGGCATGGACGCGCTGAAGTCGCTCGCCGTCATCATGATCGGCTTCTACGTGACCTGCGCGCTGTTCGTCTTCGTGGTCCTCGGCACGCTGCTGCGGCTGGTCGCCGGCGTCGACATCCTGAAGCTGCTGAAGTACCTGGGCCGCGAGTTCCTGCTCATCCTCTCCACGTCCTCCTCCGAGTCGGCCCTGCCGCGGCTGATCGCGAAGATGGAGCACCTGGGCGTCAGCAAGCCCGTCGTCGGCATCACCGTGCCGACCGGATACTCCTTCAACCTGGACGGCACGGCGATCTACCTGACGATGGCCTCGCTCTTCGTCGCGGAGGCGATGGGCAACCCGCTCTCGCTCGGCGAGCAGGTCTCCCTCCTCGTCTTCATGGTGATCGCCTCGAAGGGCGCGGCGGGCGTGACCGGCGCCGGTCTGGCGACCCTCGCGGGCGGCCTGCAGTCGCACCGCCCCGAGCTGGTCGACGGCGTCGGCCTGATCGTCGGCATCGACCGTTTCATGAGCGAGGCCCGCGCCCTGACCAACTTCGCGGGCAACGCGGTCGCGACCGTTCTCGTCGGCACCTGGACCAAGGAGATCGACAAGGCCCGGGTGTCCGAGGTGCTCGCCGGCCGTGTCCCGTTCGACGAGAAGACGCTCGTCGACGACCACGCCGTCGCGGAGGTCCCGGACCAGCGGGCCGAGGCGGCCGACGAGGGCGACGAGAAGGCGCGCGCCGGCGTCTGAGGATCCCGGGTCCCGGGCCTTGAGCCGGATCCGGGCCTCGGGTAGGGGCTGTTCCGTGGTCCTGGTGCGCCCGCCGGGGATGACGGGACAGCCCCGGAGGGAGGACCCCGGCCCGCTCGCGGGCCGGGGTCCTCCCTCCGTGTCGGGGCGTCGCGGGCGGGTCAGGAGAAGGGGACGGTCACCAGGGAGCGGTTCCCGATCCCCAGCGTGCTCGGCCCGTTGCCGATCGCGTTCCACACCTCGACCCGGACCCGGCCGTTCACCAGGTTCCCGTGCGTCCCGGTCGCCGACTTCAGACCGCGCGCCTGGGTGTAGTGCTCGTCGCCGGGCACCGGATCGGTGGCGAAGTACTGGTAGGTCTCCGTACGGTCCCAGGTCCCGTCGCCGGTGCGGTCGTAACTCACCCGCACCTGCTGGCCGTTGGCCACCACCGTCCCGGCGTCCACGAACAGGTCGAACTGCGTGGAACCGCCGTTGTACGTCCGCGTGATCGGGCCCGAGGTGAAGACCTGCGGACTGGCCGGGGTCCCGTCGTGGTTGGCTCCGCCCGCCGACGCCAGGGTCACCGTCGAAGCCGTGGTCGCGTCCCCGGCCCCGCCGCCCGGCCGCAGGTACAGCTGGGAGGAGCCGGACGGCGGCGGAGTGGTCGGGGGAGTCGTCGGCGGCGTCGTCGTGCCGCCCCGGGTCCAGACCGCCACGTAGTCGACCAGCATCGGCCGGCCCGGCACGGTCGCCGCGGTCGGCGTCTTCCCGGCCAGGGCGTCGGGGAACGCCCCGCCCATCGCGACGTTGAGCAGGATGAAGTAGCCGGCGTGGCTGGTCATGTCGGCCCAGGCGGCGGCGCCCACCCGGTTCTCGTCCACGCTGTGGAAGAGCTGGTCGTCCACGTACCAGCGCAGCGCGTTGGGCGAGACCGAGCGGTCCCACTCGAAGCGGTAGGTGTGGAAGGCCGACTGGCAGGTCGCCCCGGGGCAGGCGCGACTGGCGCCGATGCCTGTCGTCTCGCCGCACGGGCCGCCCGGGTTCACCCCGCAGTGGAGCACGCCCCAGACGGAGTTGAGCCCGTTGACGTTCTCCATGATGTCGAACTCGCCGATGGCGGGCCAGTTCCAGTAGTTGCCCCGGTACGGCGCGCCGAGTGCCCAGAAGGCCGGCCAGTAGCCGAGGGCGGCGTCGCCCGTGACGTTCGGCATCTGGATACGGCCCTCGATGCGCAGGGTGCCGCCCTCGGGGGCCTTGAAGTCGGCGCGCTTGGTCTCGATCCGGGCGGAGGTCCAGTTGCCCGCGCCGTCCCGGAGCGGAGTGATGCGCAGGTTGCCGGTGCCGTCGAGGCGGAGGTTGTCGGGGCTTGCGGTGTAGTTCTGGATCTCTCCGGTGCCCCAGTTGCCGGGGCCGCCGGGATAGCCGTGACCGGTGTCGATCTGCCAGTCGGCGGCGTTCGGGAGGGAGCGGTCGGGGCCGTCGAAGTCGTCGCTCCAGCGGAGCGACCAGCCGGGGGCGGGCGGGACGGCGCCGCTGGCGCTGCCGGCTCCGCCGCCCAGGCCCAGCAGGGCGCCGGCGGCCAGCGCGGCGGCCAGCAGCGAGGCGAGCACCGGGGTGCGGCGGGTGCGGGGGGTAGGTCTGACGCGGCTCAAGGAGAACACCTCCGGGAAGGATGGTGCGCGGGGGGTGCGAGGGGGGGCACGCGGGTGGTGCCCGCGTGCTGAGAGCGCTCTCAGGGAGCTTTTGTAGTTGGAGACACCGATCCCGTCAATGGGTCCGGTGTCTTCGGCTGTTGAACACCCAGCTCGGCCAACTCCTGCTCGGTGAGAACGAGTTCGGCCGCCGCGGCCGAATCCCGCACTGTCTCCGGACGGCTCGCCCCCGGGATCGGCAGCACCGTGCCCGGCCGCGCGAGCAGCCAGGCCAGCGCGACCCGCTGCGGGCTCACCCCACGGGCCCGCGCCACCCGGTGGAAGGCCGCGAAGGCGGGGTCCTCCGCCTGGCCCGAGGCGCCGTCCAGCGCGCTGCGCGAGATCCCGCCCAGCGGACTCCACGGCAGGAAGGCGAGGCCGAGTTCCGCGCAGAGCCGCAGCTCCGCCTCGCCCGAGCGCACCGCGGGCGAGTACCGGTTCTGCACGGAGACGAGCCGCTCGCCCAGGATCTCCCGCGCGAGGCGGATCCGGTGGGTGTCCACGTTGGAGATCCCGGCCAGCCGGACCGTTCCGGCGTCCAGCAACTCGCGTATCGCGCCCAGGGATTCGGCATAGGGGACGGCGGGGTCCGGCTTGTGGAGCTGGTACAGCCCGATCGCCTCGCCCCCCAGGCGCCTCAGCGAGGCCTCTGCGGCCCGCCGCAGATGCCCCGGCCGGCCGTCGACCGTCCAGCCTCCGTCGCCGGTACGGCCGCGGCCGCCTTTCGTCGCCACCAGTACGTCGTCGGTCCGGCCGCCGTACGCGGCCAGGGCCCGGGCCACCAGTCGCTCGCCCTCGCCCGGCTCGCCGTCGGGTGGATGGTAGGAATCGGCGGTGTCCAGCAAGGTGACCCCCGCGTCGAGGGCGGCGTGCACGGTGGCCACGGCCCGGGCCTCCTCGGGGCGGCCCTCGATGGAGAGCGGCATGGTGCCGAACCCCACCGCGCCGACCCGTACGTCACCCAGCGTCAGGGAGCGCATCAGAGCGCCCCGAGGGTCTCGGAAAGGGCCTGCGAAAGCCACTCGGAGGAATGCCGGAACGTGAATCCCAGACCGGTCGCACGGGCGTTGTCCATTCCGTACGAGCGGGCGAAGGAGAACGGCGACACCTCGCCGACCTCCACCTCCTGGAAAACGGCCCGCCCGCCCGTCTGCCGGACGATCTCGGCGCAGATGTCCGCGGTGCCGAGAGGGCCGTGGGAATGGGCGTTGACCGGTCCGGTGAAGCCGGCCCCGGCCGCCCAGGCGAGGAACGCGGCGATCTCCTCCACGTACACGTAGGTCGCCGGACGGTTCCGCACCGGCACCCGGATCGGCTCACCCGCCCGGACGCGCCGCGCGTAGTGCTCGACCCGGCCGGTGAAGTCGTCCGCGCCACCCAGCACGTGGGCGACCCGCACCGAGGTCCAGGCGAAGGCGGATCCGGCCGCGAACACCGCCTCGGCCTGCCGCTTCCCCTCTCCGTAGTGCGCCTCGCGGAACTCCGGGTCGTGCCACGGCAGCTCCGTGTCGACGACCACCGTGTCCAGGTCGAGGGCGTCCTCGGCGACCGGCGCGGCCGAGTCCTCGTACGCGTACACCTCCACGGTCGACGTCATCACATAGCGCCCGGTGCGCCCCGCGAACACCCGCCGGGCGATCTCCGCCTGGCGTGGCGTGTAGCAGACCTGGTCCACGACCACGTCGAAGGAAAGCCCCTTCAAGGCGTTCTCCAGGGCGGCCTCGTCGTCGCGGTCGGCGACGATCCTGCCGACGCCGTCCGGGGCCGGGGAAGAACCCCGGTTGAGCATCGTGACCCGATGCCCCGATTCCCGGAGAAGCGTGATCAGCCGCTTTCCGAAATAGCGGTTCCCACCGATGACCAGAACGTCCACGAATTCCAACTCCCTTGTGCGATGGGACAAGTGTTACGTTGTCCGCGCGCCGCCTGAAGGGGGAATCATGGGAGTACCGGCCGCCGCACCGAAGGAACCACGGCACATGCGGTCCGCTGCCGACGGAACCTCGGCAGCGGCCTTCGACCCCATCGACCGGCAGATCCTCGACCTCCTGCAGAGCGACGGCCGGATCAAGCTCAGCGAGCTCGGCCGCCGGGTGCGGCTCAGCCCGGCGGCCGTCACCGAACGGGTGCGCCGGCTGGAGGCGTGCGGCGCGATCACCGGCTACGGCGCGCACGTCTCCCCGGCCCGGCTCGGCTACGGCATCCAGGCGTTCATCCGGGTCGACCCGCACGGCGGCTACACCCTGCGCAGCCCGCGGACCCTCGAACTGACCGGCCGGCCCGAGATCCTGGAGGCCCACCACGTGGTGGGCGAGGACTGCTGGTTCCTCAAGGTCGCCGTCACCGACACGCTCCACCTCGAGGAGATCCTGGAGCAGACCTCCGCCCTCGGCCGCACCACGACGTCCATCGTGCTCTCCTCCCCGGTGGAGCGGAAACCGCTGCTGCCGCCCGACGCCCACCGCCCTTGACACCGGCGCGGCCGTCCGGTTCGGATGGAGGCACTCACGTCGCGTGCCGGTCCGCGCTCGAAAGCGGAGGCATGGAGGCACGAGAGCAGTAGGGACGGGCTTTGCCTCTCCAGTCCACCGCACGAACCACCCATCGCTTCCGCGCCCACGCCGGCCCGCCCGGCGACCCCTCCGGGGAACGGGCGCTCCCTCTCCCCGGGGGCGCCCGGCCGGATGCCGCACCCCTCATCCCGTACCGCCCCGTCGAGGCGGATCCCGGCGCGCCGCGCGTCGCGTGCGCCCGCCTCCGCGACGAACCGCCCACGCACGCCGCGTACCCGGAGGGGCCGGCCGTCCCGTCGTCGCGAGCGGTCGGCTGAGGGCGCCGTGCCGTCCCTGCTTGCCTTGACGTCGGCGTCAAGGCTTACGTTCGGAGACATGCGCATCGGCGAACTGGCCGAGCGGGCGGGAACCACCACGCGGACTCTGCGGTACTACGAGTCCCGTGGCCTCCTGGCCGCCCGGCGGACGGAGAACGGCTACCGCACCTACGACGAGGACGACCTGCGCCTGATCCGGCAGATCCGGACCCTGCAGGACTTCGGGTTCGAGCTGGAGGAGACACGGCCGTTCGTCGAGTGCCTGCAGGCGGGACACCCGGCGGGCGACGCCTGCCCGGCGTCGCTCGACGTGTACCGCAGGAAGCTCGCGGAGCTGGACGTGCTCGTCGAGCAGCTCCAGGCGGTGCGCGCACAGGTCGCCGCGCAGCTGCTGCGGGCCGAGGCGGAACTGCCCGGCGGCCCGGAACCCACGTGCGAACTCGGAGGAGGAGGCAGCGATGCGAAGTGAGGGTGTCACCGAGGTGACGGAGTCGGACTTCGACACGGAGGTCCTGGGTGCGGACCGGCCGGTGCTGGTGAAGTTCACCGCGGACTGGTGCGGGCCGTGCCGGCAACTGGGCCCGGTCCTCGGCGCGATCGCCGGCGAGGAGGCGGACCGGCTGAAGATCGTGGAGCTGGACGTGGACCGGAACCCCGGCATCACGGTGCGCTACGGCGTCCTGGCCACGCCGACGCTGATGGTGTTCCGGGCCGGCGAACCGGTGAAGTCGATCGTCGGCGCCCGCCCGAAGCGGCGGCTCCTGCAGGAACTGGACGACGTGCTGACGTCCTGAGCAGCGCCCGGCCGGTCCCCGGGACCCGAGGACCGGCCGTTCCGCAACACGCTTCAGGGGGCGCCTTGCCGGTCTTGCCGGGCTCCCGGCGCCCTGATCGACCAGGCAGCCCTCAGCCCGCCGGCCACAGCTCGGGGCTGCGGGCCGCCACCAGGTCCTCCACCCGGGCCAGGACCTCGCCGGCCGGCCGCGGGTCGAGCCGGCGGCCGTCGCGCAGCCGCAGCGCCACCAGGCCTTCGGCGGCCTCCTTCGGGCCGACGACCGCCTGGTACGGGACGAGGCGGGCCGCCCGGATCCGGGCCCCCAGGGTTCCCCGGCCGGGTTCGGCGACCTCGGCCCGCAGGCCGAGCCGGAGACAGCGCGCGGCGAGCTCCTCGGCCTCCGGCGACTCGGCGTCGGAGACCGGCAGGATCGCCAGCTGGACGGGGGCGAGCCAGGCGGGGAAGGCGCCGCCGTGCCGCTCGACGAGATGGGCGACGGCCCGCTCGATGCTCCCGACGACACTGCGGTGGATCATCACCGGCCGGTGCCGGGCGCCGTCCGCGCCGACGTAGCGCAGGTCGAAGCGTTCAGGCTGGTGGAAGTCGATCTGCACGGTGGACAGGGTGGACTCACGGCCCGCCGCGTCGGCCACCTGGACGTCGATCTTGGGCCCGTAGAAGGCCGCCTCGCCCTCGGCCGCCTCGTAGGGCAGCCCGGAGCGGTCGAGCACCTCGGTCAGCAGGGCGGTCGCCCGCTCCCACGCCTCGGGGGCGGCGACGTACTTCCCGCCGGGGCCCGGCAGGGAGAGCCGGTGGCGGACGGGCTCGATGCCGAGCACCTCGTACGCCCGCCGGATCAGCTCCAGCGCGGCCGCGGCCTCGTCCGCGACCTGGTCGAGGGTGCAGAAGACGTGTGCGTCGTTGAGCTGGATGGCCCGCACGCGGGTCAGCCCGCCGACCACGCCGGACGGTTCGGAGCGGAACATGCCGCCCAGTTCGGCGACGCGCAGGGGGAGTTCGCGGTGGCTGCGGGACCGCGAGCGGTAGACCACCGCGTGGTGCGGGCAGAGGCTGGGCCGCAGGACGACCTGCTCGCCGCCGACTTCCATCGGCGGGAACATGTCGTCGCTGTAGTGCTCCCAGTGCCCCGAGATCTCGTACAGCTCGCGTTTTCCGAGCACCGGCGAGTACACGTGGCGGTACCCGGCCCGCCGCTCGACGTCGCGGACGTACTCCTCCAGGGCGTGCCGGACGACGGCGCCGTCGGGCAGCCAGTACGGCAGCCCGGCTCCGATCAGCGGGTCGGTGTCGAACAGGCCCAGCTCGCGGCCGAGCCGGCGGTGGTCGTGGGGTGCGGGCGCGTTCATGGCGGTCTCCTCTGGATTGCGGGAGGAGCGAGCGCCCGGCGCGTACGACGAAGCCCCGGGGCACTCGCCCCGGGGCTTCGTCGCTGGTCAGCAGTCAGCGCGCCGGGACACTCTCCGGCGTCGTCGTGAGGACGGCAGCGCGCTTCATGGAGGGGACGCTAGCAGCGCCGTGTCCGGGCCGCACGGGATTATGCGGTGCTCGCCGCCCGGTCCCGGCACCAGGTTCCGATCCGTGTGTCCCCGCGCCCGGATCGTCCTCACGGGCGCACAAAAATACCCCGACGGGTAAATTGACAGTCGGGGTATTGCTTCGCGTATATTCTTGGATTCCGTGTCTGCACATAAAGGAAGACGCGGGGAAGTTCAATAAACGCACTGTATCGCGCCGGGAGTCGAATTGTCAACCGAGGAATTTCGGAATGAGCAGGAATTCATCACTCAGCTCTACGCACGACTCGACGACCTGAGGGACCAGGCCGAGGCGGGCGTCGCCCGCGCCCTCGCCACCCCCGGCGAGGGCAGTGCCCAGGCGCGCCTCGAACGGGACGTCACGGTCGCCGAGCAGTCCGGGCTCCTCGCCGCCTTCGACGCGGGGGAGACCGGGCTCTGTTTCGGGCGACTGGTCTTCCAGGACGGGCGGGACCACCACATCGGGCGCATCGGCATCCGGGAGGACGACCCGAACCGCACCCCCCTGGTCGTCGACTGGCGAGCCGACGTCGCCCGCCCGTTCTACCTCGCCACCGGCCACGAGCCGATGGGGCTCAGCCGCCGCCGCCACATCACGACCCGGGGACGCGAGGTCACCGCCCTCCACGACGAGGTCCTGGACCTCGCCGACCGCACCCGCACCGGCCACGAGAACCGGGACGCCGACGAGGTGCTGCTCGCCGCGCTCGACGCCGCCCGCACCGGACGCATGCACGACATCGTGCAGACCATCCAGGCCGAGCAGGACCGACTCATCCGCTCCCCGCACCGCGGCATCCTCGTCGTCGAGGGCGGCCCCGGCACCGGCAAGACCGCCGTCGCCCTGCACCGCGCCGCGTACCTCCTCTACGCGCACCGCGAGCAGCTCGCCAAGCGCGCCGTGCTGATCGTCGGCCCCAACCCCGCCTTCCTCGGCTACATCGGCAACGTCCTGCCGTCCCTCGGCGAGACCGGCGTCCTGCTCGCCACACCGGGCGAGCTGTACCCGGGTGTCCGCGCCACCGGCACGGACACCCCCCGCGCCGCCGCGGTCAAGGGCGCCGCCACGATGGCCGACGCGCTGGCCGCCGCCGTACGGGACCGCCAGCAGGTCCCCGAGCGGGGCGAGCCGCTGATCGTCCCGCACGACGACGGCGACCTCGTCATCGACTGGGACATGGCCCTCGAAGCCCGTCACAAGGCGCGCGAGACCCGCCTGCCGCACAACCTCGCCCGGCCCTACTTCGTGTTCCGGATCCTCGACGCGCTGGCGGAGCAGCTCGCCGACCGCATCGGCGCCGACCCCTACGGCGGCCCCAACTTCCTCGGCCCCGACGACATCGCCCTGCTCGCCAAGGGCGTCGCCGCCAATCCCGAGGTGCACGCCGCCGTCGACACCCTCTGGCCGGCGCTCACCCCCGAGGCGTTCCTCGCCGACTACCTCGCCGAGCCGACCCACCTGCCCGAGGAGGACGCCGCCGCGGTCCGCCGCCCGTCCGGCCCGTGGACCCCCGCCGACGTGCCCCTGCTCGACGAGGCCGCCGAACTCCTCGGCGAGGACGACTCGGCCGCCCGCGCGGCCGAGGAGGCCGAACGCCAGAAGCAGATCCAGTACGCGCAGGGCGTCCTCGACGTCTCCTACGCCTCCCGCACCTACGAGTTCGAGGACAAGGAGGAGCAGGACAAGGACGCCTCCGAGGTCCTGTCCGCGCACGACATCATCGACGCCGAGCGCTTCGCCGAACGCCACGAGGAGGCCGACCACCGCAGCGCCGCCGAACGCGCCGCCGCCGACCGCACCTGGGCCTTCGGACACATCATCGTCGACGAGGCGCAGGAACTGTCCGCGATGGCCTGGCGGTTGCTGATGCGCCGCACCCCGACCCGCTCCATGACCCTGGTCGGCGACCCGGCCCAGACCGGGGACGCGGCGGGTGTCGGCTCGTGGGAGGACATCCTCTCCCCGTACGTGGCGGACCGCTGGGAACTCGTCCGGCTCGGCGTCAACTACCGCACCCCGGCCGAGATCATGGCCGTCGCCACCGCGGTCCGGCGCGAGGCCGACCCCGGGTTCGAGCCGCCCCGCTCGGTCCGTTCCACCGGCGTCGAGCCCTGGGAGCGGACCGTGGAGGACCCGGTGAAGGAGACCGCCGACGCGGTCGCGGTGGAACTGCGTGCCGAGGGGCGCCTGGCCGTCGTCGCGCCGCCCGCCCTGCACCCCGCGCTGACGGCCGCGCTGCCGGAGGCCGCGTACGGGCCGGCGCCTGACCTGACCCGCCCGGTGGTGCTGCTCGACCCCCGGCAGGCCAAGGGCCTGGAGTTCGACACGGTCCTGGTCGTCGATCCCGACACCATCCGGGCCGCCGCCCCGCACGGCGTCAACGACCTGTACGTGGCGCTCACCCGCGCCACCCAGCGGCTCGGCGTCATCCGCCGCGCGGACGCCGCGACGCCCGCCTGAGGTCTGTCCGGAGGGGCCCCGCCCCTGGGCGGGGCCCCCGTGCGGTCAGGCGGGCCGCAGCCAGACCGTCGCCAGCGGCGGCAGCGTCATCCGGACGCTCGCCGAACGGCCGTGGAAGGGCACCGACTCGGTCTTCACCGGGTCCGGGTTCCCCACCCCGCCGCCGCCGTACCGCGTCTCGTCCGTGTTCAGGACCTCCGCCCAGGCGGCCACGGACTCGGGCACCCCCAGCCGGTAGTCGTGGCGCACCACCGGCGAGAAGTTGCAGACCGCGAGCAGCGGCGCCCCCTCGGCGTCGTGGCGCAGGAAGGCGAAGACGTTGTCCTCGGCGGCGTCGCCCGCGACCCACGCGAACCCCTCCGGCGAGGTGTCCCGCTCCCACAGGGCCGGGGTCCGCCCGTACACGGTGTTCAGCTCGCGCACGAGATCGCGCACGCCGCGGTGGTCCGCCTCCGCGCCGTACGAGGGGTCCAGCAGCCACCAGTCCGGGCCGTGGTCCACCGACCACTCCGCTCCCTGCGCGAACTCCTGACCCATGTAGAGCAGTTGCTTGCCCGGGTGGGCCCACATGAAGCCGAGGTAGGCGCGGTGGTTGGCACGCTGCTGCCACCAGTCACCGGGCATCTTGGAGACCAGGGCCTGCTTGCCGTGCACGACCTCGTCGTGCGAGATCGGCAGGATGTAGTTCTCGCTGTACGCGTACACCATCGAGAACGTCATCTCGTGGTGGTGGTACTTGCGGTGCACCGGCTCCTTGGACACGTACCCCAGCGAGTCGTGCATCCAGCCCATGTTCCACTTCATGCCGAAGCCCAGGCCGCCGAAGCCGCCCGGACCGACCTGGTCGGTCGCCCGGGTCACCCCGTCCCAGGCCGTCGACTCCTCGGCGAAGGTGATGATCCCCGGGCAGCGCCGGTACACCGTGGCGTTCATCTCCTGGAGGAACGCGACCGCGTCCAGGTTCTCCCGGCCTCCGAACTCGTTCGGCAGCCACTCCCCGTGCTCGCGCGAGTAGTCGAGGTAGAGCATCGACGCGACGGCGTCCACCCGCAGCCCGTCGATGTGGAACTCCTCGCACCAGTACACCGCGTTGGCGACCAGGAAGTTCCGCACCTCCTTGCGGCCGTAGTCGAACTCCAGCGTTCCCCAGTCGGGGTGCGCCGAGCGCCGCGGGTCCTCGTGCTCGTACAGCGGGCGTCCGTCGAACTCGGCGAGCGCCCAGTCGTCGCGCGGGAAGTGCGCCGGGACCCAGTCCATCAGGACCCCGATCCCCGCCCGGTGCAGCGCGTCGACCAGGAACCGGAAGTCGTCGGGCGTGCCCATCCGGGCCGTCGGCGCGTAGAAGCCGGTCACCTGGTAGCCCCACGAGCCGCCGAACGGGTGCTCGGTGACGGGCATGAGCTCGACGTGGGTGAAGCCGAGGTCGCTGACGTACGCGGGCAGCTGCTCGGCCAGCTGCCGGTACGTCAGACCGGGCCGCCAGGAGGCCAGGTGCACCTCGTAGACGGACAGCGGGGCCTCGTGGTGCGGCCGGGCACCGCGGCTCGCCATCCACTCGGCGTCGTCCCAGGCGTAGGCCGAGTCGGTCACGATCGAGGCCGTGTTCGGCGGGCACTCGGTCCGGCGGGCCATCGGGTCGGCGCGGACCGTGTGGGAGCCGTCGGGACGCGTGATGTCGTACTTGTAGACCGCGCCCACGGCGATACCGGGCACGAACAGCTCCCACACCCCGGTGGAGCCCAGCGAGCGCATCGGCAGGCCGGTGCCGTCCCAGTGGACGAAGTCGCCGGTGACCCGCACGCCGCGGGCGTTCGGGGCCCAGACGGTGAAGCGGGTGCCGGTCACGCCCTGGTGCGTCATCGGCCGGGCGCCGAGCGCCTTCCACAGCTCCTCGTGCCGGCCCTCGCCGATCAGGTGCAGGTCGAGCTCGCCGAGGGAGGGCAGGAAGCGGTACGGGTCCTGGACCGCGAGCTCGTCCCCGTCGTAGCGCACCCGCAGCTCGTACGCGGGGACCTTGCGCAGCAGCGGCAGGACCCCGGAGAAGAAGCCGTCCCCGTCGTCGTGCAGCACGGTCCGCCGGCCCTTCGCGAGGACCGCGACCTCACGGGCGAACGGGCGCAGCACCCGGACCACGACGCCGCCGCGGACGGGGTGGGCGCCGAGCACGCCGTGCGGGTCGTGGTGCTCGCCCGCGAGCAGCCGGGCACGGTCGCCCGCGTCGAGCGGCGGCGCCGGCCGCGCGACCGTCCGGTCCGGCTCGGCCTCCGCCCGTGGCGCGGGCGTCCGGGCGGCCGCCTTCTTCGCCGGGGGCACCTCGTCGGTCGTCGTTCGGGCCGTCTTGCGTGCGGATCGGGCGGTCACGGGTATGCCTCCAGCAGCGGAATCGGAAGGATGGGGTGAGGGAGATGCGGCGGTTCCCACGCAACCGCAACGGCGGCCGCGCCGCACAGGACACTCCGCCGAATGGGCATCGCGTCCCGGTCCGGGCCCCGGTCCGCCCGGCGCCGCGCCGTGCGGTGCGCCGAACGGGGGATCCTCGGGGGCGGCGCGGACCGGCCGGGGGAGGGAACCGGCCGCGGGGTGCGGGGCCGTCCCGCCCGGCCGGGCGGCACGGTCGGGAGGTGACGCGGGTGCGCCGTCACTCCGCCCCCGCCAGACGATGGATGGCGGCCATCGGCACCGGCAGCCAGTCCGGCCGGTTGCGGGCCTCGTAGAGGACCTCGTAGACCGCCTTGTCCGTCTCGTAGGCGCGCAGCAGCGCCGGATCCGCGCGGGGGTCGGTCCCGGAGGCGGCCGCGTAGCCCGCGCAGTACGCGTCCCGGCAGCGGGCCGCCCAGTCCGCGTTCCACGGCCGGTGGGTGCGGGCCGCGTAGTCGAAGGAGCGGAGCATGCCCGCGACGTCCCGGACCGCGGGCTGCGGGCGGCAGCGCTCGGTGAGCGGCTTCGCGGGCTCCCCCTCGAAGTCGATCACCGCCCAGCCGCCGTCCGCGGACCGCAGCGTCTGCCCCAGGTGGAGGTCGCCGTGGATCCGCTGGAGCTGCCCGGCCCCGACCGTGCCGCCGGCCGCCGCGAAGACGGCCCGGAGCCCCGGGACGTACGGCAGCAGCGCCGGCACCGCCTGGGCGGCGGAGGCCAGGCGCTGGTCCATCTCCCGGGCCAGGTGCTCGGTCTCGGTCCGACGCAGCCGCTCGGTGGGCAGCGCGGTCGCCAGGGCGAGGTGCACCTCGGCCGTGGCCCGGCCGAGCGCGTGCGCCTCCTCGGTGAACTCGCGCTCCTCGGCCAGCGCGTCCAGCGCCAGCCGCCAGCCGTCGCGGGAGTCCCGCAGGTACGGCTGGAGCACCCCGAGCGTGCTGGCGCCCGACTCGAACCAGGCGACCGGCTCGGGCACCCGCTCGCAGCCCGCCCGGGCCAGCGCGAGCGGCAGCTCCAGGTCGGGGTTGGCGCCGGGACTGACCCGGCGGAAGATCTTCAGGATGTACGAGTCGCCGTACACCAGGGAGGAGTTGGACTGCTCCGCGTCCAGCACCCGGGGGGCCGGCGAGGCGGGCAGGGCGGCGGTGCCGCAGAAGCGCAGCGGACCGATCCGGCCCGGGGTGCGCAGTCGTTCGTAGAGCAGTCCGGCGAGCCGCGGGTCGCGCAGCCCTTCGTAGACGGCCCGGCCGGCCAGGGGCCCCTGCCGGATCCGCCCGATCAGGGCGGGGGCCAGGCGTGGCGGCAGTTGGGTCCTGACACCGAGCAGCAGTTGATAGCAGTCGGCGGGTTGACCGGCCGGGCGTCCGGGCTGTTCGACCCGTAGCAGCAGGTGCAGTAGACCGGGTCCCGCGCCGTCCAGCGGCAGCAGCTCGGTGGCCGCTTCCAAGGTGAATCCGGTGACCCGGCGGCCCTTGCCCGCGAACCAGCGCTGCCGTGGCAGCCATTCATGGAGCAGGGGAGCGAGTGACGGAAGGAGGGCGGCCGGGGCCCGGGTGGTGGATGCGGTCTCCGGCATGGCATCGCGTCCTTTCCCCGGGGGGCGCACGTGGGAGTTCAAATGCGCAGAGTGTCCCGGATTGCAGCATGAACTGTCCGGCTGTGCGGGACGTGTCGGGTGGGGAAGATCCGTATGGGCCCGACAAGAAGGCCCGTATGGACCTGAATCGACCGTGTGTGGGACACAGTGCCCAGGGTGGCGCGGGGGAAACCCGCCCCACCCCGGTCAGTTGACGGTCGGTGATCAGCCGATCGCGCGGCGGCTCTTCTTCAGGCGGAACCAGTAGAAGCCGTGACCTGCGAGAGTGAGCAGATACGGCCACTGGCCGATGGGCGGGAAGCGCACCTGGCCGATCAGTTCGACCGGATGCATTCCCTCGAACTGGCGGAGATCGAGCTCCGTCGGCTGCGCGAACCGCGAGAAGTTGTTCACGCACAGGACCAGATCGGCGTCCATCCCCTCCTCGGGGGCGGACTCCCGCAGGAAGGCGAGCACGGCCGGATTGGACGAGGGCAGCTCCGTGTAGGAGCCGAGCCCGAAGGCCCGGTTCTGCTTACGGATCTCGATCATCCGCTTCGTCCAGTGCAGCAGCGAGGACGGCGAGGCCATCCCCGACTCCACGTTGGTGACCTGGTAGCCGTGGACCGGATCCATGATGGCCGGCAGGGTCAGCCGGCCCGGGTCGCAGGACGAGAAGCCTGCGTTCCGGTCGGGTGTCCACTGCATCGGGGTGCGCACCCCGTCGCGGTCGCCGAGCCAGATGTTGTCGCCCATCCCGATCTCGTCGCCGTAGTACAGCACCGGCGAACCGGGGAGCGAGAACAGCAGCGCGGTGAACAGCTCCATCTGCTTGCGGTCGTTGTCGAGCAGGGGTGCCAGCCTCCGGCGGATGCCGATGTTGGCCCGCATCCGGGGGTCCTTGGCGTACTCCGCGTACATGTAGTCGCGCTCTTCGTCCGTGACCATCTCGAGCGTCAGCTCGTCGTGGTTGCGCAGGAAGATGCCCCACTGGCAGCCGTCCGGGATCGCCGGGGTCTTGGCCAGGATCTCGGAGACCGGGGTACGGGACTCGCGCCGCACGGCCATGAAGATGCGCGGCATCACGGGGAAGTGGAACGCCATGTGGCACTCGTCGCCGCCCGCGGTGAAGTCGCCGAAGTAGTCGACGACGTCCTCCGGCCACTGGTTCGCCTCGGCGAGCAGCACCGTGTCGGGGTAGTGGTCGTCGATCTCCTTGCGGACCCGCTTGAGGAAGCCGTGGGTCGCCGGGAGGTTCTCGCAGTTGGTGCCCTCCT
The DNA here is from genome assembly GCF_043201055.1 of Streptomyces sp. NPDC048338. NCBI lineage: Bacteria > Bacillati > Actinomycetota > Actinomycetes > Kitasatosporales > Streptomycetaceae > Streptomyces > Streptomyces sp. NPDC048338. Next base: position 328,280 of record NZ_JBICYQ010000008.1, on the reverse strand, counting down.
GCTGGTACAGGTACGGGACCGCGTCCAGCCGGAAGCCGTCGATCCCGAGGTCCAGCCAGAACTTCAGCGCGGACAGGATCTCCTCCTGCACGGCCGGGTTCTCGTAGTTGAGGTCCGGCTGGTGCGAGAAGAAGCGGTGCCAGTAGTACTGCTTGCGCACCGGGTCGAAGGTCCAGTTCGACGTCTCGGTGTCGACGAAGATGATCCGGGCGTCCTGGTACTGCTTGTCGTCGTCGGCCCAGACGTAGTAGTCGCCGTAGGGCCCGTCCGGGTCGGAACGGGACTCCTGGAACCACGGGTGCTGGTCGCTGGTGTGGTTCATGACGAAGTCGATGATGACGCGCATGCCGCGCTGGTGCGCCGCGTCCACGAACTCCACGAAGTCGGCCAGGTCGCCGAACTCGGGCAGCACCGACGTGTAGTCGGAGACGTCGTAGCCGCCGTCCCGGAGCGGGGACTTGAAGAACGGCGGCAGCCAGAGGCAGTCCACCCCCAGCCACTGGAGGTAGTCCAGCTTGGACGTGATGCCCTTGAGATCGCCGACGCCGTCGCCGTTGCTGTCCTGGAAGGAACGGACGAGGACCTCGTAGAACACCGCCCGCTTGAACCAGTCGGGATCACGGTCCTTGGCGGGGGTGTCCTCGAAGGTGTCGGGGACGGGCTCGTTGACAGTCATGAGATGGGTGACCCTCCGGTCTGCGGGGACGGTCGCAGGACGAGGACGTGCGCGGGCGTGACACCCGGCTCGAGGCGCACATAGCTGGCCCTGCCCCAGTGATAGGTCTCGCCGGTGAGCTCGTCGCGCACCGGTACGGTCTCGTGCCAGTCGAGGCCGAGTTCCGGCATGTTCAACGAGACCGTGGCCTCCTGGGTGTGGTGAGGGTCGAGATTTGCGACCACCAGAACCGTGTTCGAGCCCGAGCGCTTGCTGTACGCGATCACCGCGTCGTTGTCGGTGGCGTGGAAGTGCAGGCCGCGCAGCCGGCGCAGGGCCGGGTGCCGGCGCCTGACCCGGTTCAGCGTCGTGATCAGCGGGGCGATCGACGCCCCCGACCGCTCCGCCGACTCCCAGTCACGGGGCCGCAGTTGGTACTTCTCCGAATCCAGGTACTCCTCGCTGCCGTCCCGCAGCGCGGTGTTCTCGCACAGCTCGTAGCCGGCGTAGACGCCCCAGGTGGGCGAGAGGGTCGCGGCGAGCACCGCACGCACCTCGAAGGCCGGCCGGCCGCCGCCCTGGAGGTAGGCGTGCAGGATGTCGGGGGTGTTCACGAAGAGGTTGGGCCGCATGTGCGCGGCCGCGTCCCCGGACAGCTCGGTGAGGTACTCCGTCAGCTCCTGCTTGGTGTTGCGCCAGGTGAAGTACGTGTAGGACTGCTGGAAGCCGACCGCGCCGAGCGTGCGCATCATCGCCGGCCGGGTGAACGCCTCGGCCAGGAAGATCACGTCCGGGTCCGCCCGGTTGATCTCGCCGATGACCCGCTCCCAGAACACCACCGGCTTGGTGTGCGGGTTGTCGACGCGGAAGATCCGGACGCCGTGGTCCATCCAGTGCCGCAGGACCCGCACGGTCTCGGCGACGATCCCGTCCATGTCGTCGCTGGCCGCGTCGAAGTCGATGGGGTAGATGTCCTGGTACTTCTTCGGCGGGTTCTCGGCGTACGCGATCGAGCCGTCCGGGCGATGGCGGAACCATTCCGGGTGCTTCTCCACCCACGGGTGGTCGGGCGAGCACTGGAGCGCGAAGTCCAGCGCGATCTCCAGCCGCAGTTCGCGGGCCCGGGCCACGAAGGCGTCGAAGTCCTCGATCGTGCCCAGGTCCGGGTGGACCGCGTCGTGGCCGCCCTCCGGCGAACCGATCGCCCACGGCACGCCGACGTCCTGGGGGCTCGCGGAGAGCGAGTTGTTGGGGCCCTTGCGATGGGTGGTGCCGATCGGGTGGATGGGCGGCAGGTAGACGACGTCGAAGCCCATCGCCGCGATCGCGGGCAGCCGTTCGGCCGCGGTGCGGAACGTCCCCGGAACGGTCCGGCCCCGGACCTTCTTCACGCCCTCCGAGCGCGGGAAGAACTCGTACCAACTGCCGAACAGCGCCCGCTCGCGCTCCACCTGGACCGGCAACGCGGGCGAGGCGCTGAGCAGTTCGCGCAGCGGGTGACGGTCGAGCGTCCCGGTCACGCGCGGGGCGAGCGCGGCGGCCAGGCGGGCCGCGGCGGGCCGGGACCCGTCGCGCAGCGCGTCGGCCGCGGCGAGCACGGCCTCCCGTCCGCCGCCCTTCTTGGGGACGCCCTTGGCGGCGCGCTCGTGGAGCTCCGCGCCCTCGGAGAGGACCAGTTCGGTGTCGATCCCGGCCGGAATCTTGATCTTCGCGTGGTGGCGCCAGGTCGCGAGCGGATCGCTCCACGCCTCGACGGTGTACGTCCACGGGCCCTCGGCGTCCGGCGTGACCTCGGCGCCCCACCGGTCGGTGCCGGGCGCGAGCTCGCGCATCGGGGTCCAGGGTCCGGGGCGGCCCGAGGGGCCGCGCAGGACGACGTTGGCGGCGACGGCGTCGTGGCCCTCGCGGAAGACGGTGGCCGACACTTCGAAGGTCTCTCCGACCACCGCCTTCGCGGGCCGGCGACCGCAGTCGACCAGCGGGCGGACGTCCAGTACGGGAATACGTCCCATGAGCGGATTCACAGCATCACCTGAGGGGTTACGGGGGTGCGGGTGGTTGTGCGCTCTTTGTAGCTCCGTGGACGGCTGGCGGGTTGCGGGCATGGCCGCTCCTGTCCGCGTTCACTCGGATGGCGGATCTACGGGCTGTACCGGAGGAGCCTTCCACTGGATTCGGGTGGGCAATCCGGCGCTTTGTTAACTACTAGGACGTAGCCGTGCGGACAAGCACACGGCGCCCACAAGAAACCGGCCCCGTCCTTGTGGGGCGGGGCCGGTGGGCCGGGGGCGCGCGGAAGTGCGGGTGCGGCGCGCGGTGTCCGGCGCGCGGGGTGTACCGGGTCGCGGCGTTCCGGCGCGTCCGCGTCAGCCCTGCGGGGAGGCCGACTGCTCCTCCGTGTCGCTGGACCACACCTGCCACGGCTGACGCATGACCCACTCGTCCACCGGGGCCGGCTCCACCGCGAGGACCTCAGCGGAGACCCCGTCGTCGTCCGCGAGCAGCAGCGGGTCGGCGCCCGTCGCCATGTAGTGGTAGATCCCCGCGACTCCGGCCGCCGCGGCCGGCCCCAGGAGCCGGGCCAGGCCGCGCTCGAAGACGTCGGGCGGCAGCGGCAGGTACTGCACCGACCTGCCGAGCCCCCGGCCGAACGCGGCGGCCAGCTCCGCGCCCGTCAGCGAGTGCGCGCCGCCGATGTCGAACGTCCGCCCCTCCAGGCCGTCCGTGGTCAGCGCGGCGAGCACCGCCCCCGCCAGGTCCCGGTGCGAGAGCCAGGCCGTCGGCGCGGACGCCGGCAGCGGATAGGCGAGGACGCCCTCGTCGACCAGGGCGGGGCCGTTCCACGGCGAGAAGAGGTTGTCCAGGTACACCGGCGGCCGGACGACGACCAGCGGGATCCCGCTCTCCCGGAACACCTCCTCGGCGATCCGCCGCGTCTCGAACGCGGCCACGGACGTCGGGCCCTGCGGGATACGGGTGTTGGAGTTGTAGACCATCCGCACGACGCCCGCCTCGACGGCCGCGTGCGCGATGTTCCGGGCGTACAGGCGGACGCGTTCCGGCTCGTACACCAGCGGCAGCACGACCGAGGCGTGCGTCATGCCGTCGAAGAGCCGGCGGACGTCGGCGGGCCTCGCCAGGTCGCCCGCGACGAAGGAGGCGCCCGGCAGCGGCGGACGGTCGCCGGCCGGACGCCGGGTCAGGGTACGCACCTTGTGGTGCCGCTCGGTCAGCAGGCGAGCCACCGCGCCGCCCTGGAAACCGGTCGCTCCCACGACGGCGACCCGCATCGGAATGTGACTGGACATGTGTGTGAAGGGCCCTTCGATAGGCTGTGACGGCTGCCGTGACGGCACTCTCAGGCTGGCGGCGGCGGCTTCGGCCGTTCAATTAACAAACCGGGGCGGAAGTTGAAGGATCGTCCATGGAAAACGTGCGAACCGATCGTGACGACCGACGTGAGGACCAGCGCGACGAGTGGGGCACCGACCAGCCCCGCGAGCAGGGCCGGGAACGCCGCCGCACCCCGTGCGAGGAACGGCGCGGGGACCGCTGCGACGAAGAACGGGACGACCTGCTCAGCGAACTGCTGAAACCGCTCCGGCTCACCGGGGTCTTCGACAGCCGCTGGCACGTCCGTGCCCCGTGGGCCATCGAGGGCGACGCCGAGCAGAGCTGTGCCGTCCTGCACTACATCGTCGAGGGCGGCTGCTGGATCACCGGCGACGGCCAGGCGCCGCTGGAGCTGCACGCCGGCGACCTGATCGTCTTTCCCACCGGCATCGCCCACCGGCTCTCCGACCGGCCCGACCGCCAGGGCGTGCCGCTCAAGGCCGTCCTCCCCGAGCGCCAGCCCGGCACCTCGGGCGAGATCGTCATATCGGGCGACGGGGCCGTCAGCCGGCTGCTCTGCGCCGGACTCCACTACGACGCCAGCGCCGCCACCGGCCTCTACACCTCGCTGCCCTGGGCACTCGTCCTCGACGGCGCGCAGGTCGACCGCGAACCGCTGCTGCGCGACACCCTGCGGCTGCTGGCCGCGCCCGACCGGCCCGTCGGCCCCGGGGACCGTCTCATCACCCTGCGCGCCTTCGAGATGGCCCTGGTGCTCGCGCTCCGCCCGCTGCTGCGCGAACTCGCCGACAACCCCGCCACCCTGCCCGTGCTGCGCCATCCCGGCATCAGCCGCGCGATGGTGATGATCGCCACCCGGTACGCCGAACCGTGGACGATCGAGTCCCTGGCCCGCGAGGTCGGCATGTCCCGCTCGGCCTTCACCGCGGCCTTCCGTGAGCTCGTCGGCGAGGCCCCCGCCCGGCACCTCACCGGACGGCGGATGCAGGAGGCGGCCCGGCTGCTCACCGAGACCTCGATCCCGCAGTCCGCCGTGCCGCCGCGCGTCGGCTACCAGAGCGCGGTCGGCTTCCACCTGGCCTTCCGCAAGTGGTTCGGGATGACTCCGGGGGAGTACCGCTCCGGCTACGACCACGCCGCCTGACGGCCGCCGCCCCGTCCGGCCACGCCCGATGCGGTACGAAAACCGCATTCGCCGCATTCGGCTGGCCGGTTCTTAAGGACCGCTGGACGGACGTTCATTGCCCGGGTGCCCCGGGCCGGACAGGCTCGGGACGGCAACAGCGGCGGCACAGGATGAGAGGCGACAAGCGGTGACGAGGTCCGGGCACGAGTATCTGGAGGCGCTGCGTGACGGGCGCGAGATCTGGCTCGACGGCGAGCGGATCAAGGACGTCACCACGCATCCCGCCTTCCGGGCCACCGCGGCCTCCTTCGCCGGGCTCTACGACCTCGCCCACGACTCCCCGCACACCCCGCTGCTCGTCCAGGGCGGGGTGCACCGGGCGTACGCCGTGCCCCGCTCGTACGAGGACCTGGTCGCCCGCCGACGGGCGTACAAGGTGTGGGCGGAGGCCGGTTACGGCTTCCTGGGCCGCACCCCCGACTACATGGCCTCCGGCGCGGCCGGGTTCGCCGCCCTGCCCGGGGTCTTCACCACCGACGGCTTCGACGGGGCCGCGAACGCCCTCGCGTACCACCGCAGGCTCGCCGAGGGCGACCTCCACTGCGCCTTCACCCTCACCGACCCGGCCTCCGGACAGGGCGAGGACGACCTGACGGTGCGGGTCGTGGCGGAGCGCGACGACGGCATCGTCGTCCGCGGGGCCAAGACCATCGGCACCGGTGCGGTGTTCGCCGACGAGATCCTCGTCGGCACGATCGAACCACTCGCCCCCGAGCACACCGCACGCGCGCTGAGCTTCTCGATCAGGGCGGACACGCCCGGACTCCGGCTGATCTCGCGGACCTCCTACGAGGCGGGCGCGCGCTCCGTCTTCGACCAGCCGCTGTCCGCCCGCTACGACGAGAACGACGCGATGCTCGTGTGCGAGGACGTGTTCGTCCCCTGGGAGCGGGTGCTGACGTACCGGGACGTGGACGCGACCGCCGCGATGTGGTGGCGCACCCCCGCGTACCTGAACTTCGTGCACCAGTCGGCGACCCGCTTCTGGACCAAACTGGAGTTCCTCACCGGCCTGGCCATCCTCGTCGCACGCTCGAACGGCACCGACGGGGTGCCGGCCGTCACCCAGGCGATCGGCCGGCTCCTCGGCATGGTCGCCCAGGCCAAGGCCTTCGTGCTCGCGGCGGAGGCGTCGTGGGAGCCGGTCGACGAGGGGCGGGGCGGCGTCCGGCCCGGGCAGGAGATCTCCTTCGCCCAGCGGATCATGGCGGGCGAGCTGTATCCCCGGGCCGTCCAGGACATCAAGCTGCTCGCGGGCGGGGCGATCATCCAGCAGCCCGCCTCCGGCCGCGATCTGCTCCACCCCGAACTGGGACCCCTCGTCCACCGGTACTTCCGTACCCCCGGCCACCCGGCGGAGGACCGCCTCAAGCTGCTCAAGCTCGCCTGGGACGCGCTCGGCTCGGAGTTCGCCGGCCGCCACGAGCAGTACGAGCGCTTCTACCAGGGCGCCCCGCACGTCTACCTCACGATGCAGACCTGGGCGGGCGCGGCCGACGACTGCACGTCGCTCGCCCAGGCCTGTCTGGACGGCTACGACCTCGGGACCACGCGGTGAGGCCACGGGCGCCCCGGGCGGGGCGGCGGGCCACCCGGCGGGCCGGTCCCGCCGGCGCCCGGCGCCCCGCCACCGGGACCCCCGGGGACCGGCCGGCCCGCGGGCGGCCGCGCCGGCCCGAGACCACCGCCGGCCCCGGCCCCCGCCCGCCGGTCCGCGGAGGCGCGCGGTGAGCGGCGGGCGATCCTCGCGCGGCGCGCTCGTCCTGCTCGCCGCCACGCAGTTGCTGCTGATCCTGGACACCGCGATCGTCAACGTCGCGCTGCCCTCCGTCGGGGACGACCTCGGCGCGGGCTCGGCCGGCCTGTCGTGGGTGGCCAACGCGTACCTCATCACCTTCGGCGGGCTCCTGCTGCTCGGCGGACGGGCCGCCGACCTGCTCGGCCACCGCACGCTCCACCTCGCCGGCCTCGGGCTGCTCGCCGCGGCCTCCGCCGCCGGCGCCCTCGCCCCGCACCCGGACGTGCTGGTCGCCGCCCGGGCCGTCCAGGGGGCCGGGGCCGCCCTCGCCGCCTCGGCCGCGTTCGCCCTGCTCCTCGTCCTCTTCCCCGACGGACCCGCCCGCCACCGGGCGCTCGGCGCCTTCGCCGCGATGGGCGGGCTCGGCGGCGTGCTCGGGACCGTGCTCGGCGGGGTCCTCACCGACCTCCTCGGCTGGCGCTCCACGTTCTGGCTCAACGTGGGCGTCGCCGTCCTGCTCGGCGTGCTGGCGCCGCGCGTCCTGCCCCCGGCCGCCGCCCGCCCGCGCGTGCCCGCTCCCGGTGGCTTCGATCTCGCCGGGGCCCTGACGGCCACCGCCGGGCTCGGCTTCGTCGCGTACGCGCTCGTCGGCGCCGGCGACTCCGGATGGCTCTCCGGCCGGACCCTCGGCACGGGCGGCGCGGGCCTCGCCCTGCTCGCCGCCTTCGCCGTCATCGAGGCGCGCACCGCCGTCCCGCTCGTCCCACCGGCCGTGCTCACCCGCCCGGCCCTGCGTCTGGCCAACACCCTCGGTGCCCTCGGCCAGATGGCGATGTTCCCGATGTTCTTCCTGGTCAGCCTCTACCTGCAGAGCGTCCTCGGGTACGGGCCGCTGGGCGGCGGGCTCGGCCTGCTGCCCCTGTCGGTGGTCGTCGTCGCGGTCGCCCCGCAGACCGGCCGGCTCATCTTCCGGATCGGCCTGACCCGGACCATGGTGCTCGGCTTCGTGCTGCTGTGCGCCGGCACCCTGTGGCTGGCCCTCGCGCTGGACCCCGACGGCACCTTCGCCACCACCGTCCTCGCACCGAGCCTGCTTCTCGGCGTCGCGCTGCCGCTGGTCATGGTCACCACCAACGTGGCCGCCACCGCCGAGGCCGGCCCCGAGGAGACCGGAATCGCCTCCGGGCTGGTCAACACCAGCCAGCAGTTCGGCGCGGTGCTCGGTCTCGCCGTCCTGGTGGCGATCGCCGCCGGCCGCACCGAAGCCGCCGCGGCCCAGACCCCCGGATTCCGGGCCGCGCTGCTCGTCGGCGCCGCCTTCGCCGCGTCGGCCGCGCTGCTCGCGGCACGGCTCCGCCTGCCCGCCCCCGCCCCGGCGCCCAGGCCCCGGGACAGGGTGTCCGACCCACGGTGACCACGTGGGTGACCGCATGTGACCTCGGCGCGTGAGCCGCGGGGCGCGCGGGTGCGGAGACCGAGCGTCGCCGCACCCACCGGGCGCCCCCGCGGCGGACCGAGTCCAACAAAACACAGAGGGGCATTCCGTTGACCCTGTACGACCTCGTCGCGCCCGGTCTCGAAGAACGTGGGGACCCGCGTTACCGCATCGCCGACATATGCGCCGCCGACCCGCTGGGCGCCGACGCCCTCCTGGCCGCGCTGCCCGCGATGAACGCCGACGCCGACGTCGCCGCGCTCACGGTGGCGCTGCGCACCCTCCTGCCGGACCACGACCGGGCCGCCGAGTGGAACGTGGTGGCCGCGCTCGCCGCCATGCGCGACCTCGGCATCGTGCTCGGTTCGCTGAAACGTCACGGCGTCCAGCCCGCCGAGGCCGTCCCCGACGTCGTGCCGATCCTCGAACTGCTCGGCCGGCGGACCGACATGGTGCCCCGTGACACCGTGCACCACTACACCACCTGGAACCCGGCCGGCCCGCGCCGGCGGACCTACACCGGCCACCCCATGGAGACGGACCTCCAGGAAGCCGTCCGGATGGCGTTCCCCGGCCTCGTCGCCGCCCTCGACACCTGCGCGCGGGTCGCCTGCCTCGAACCGTACGACCCCGGCTTCGCCACCGCCCTCGACCGGACCGCCCACCACGTCCGGTCGATCGTCGACTCCATCGACTTCACCGCCTCGAACATCTCCCCGGAGTTCTTCGCGCTGACCCTGCGCCCCTACTTCGAGGAGGTCGACGTCGCCGGGCGCTCCTACCTCGGTCCCGCCGCCGCCCAGGTCCCGCTCTGGCTGGTCGACCTGACGCTGTGGCAGTGCGACCGCTCGGACGCCGCCTACGACACCTTCCTCGCTGAGTCGCTGCCGTACAGCCTGCCGTCCTGGCGCGAGTTCCACGAGCAGTACGCCGGTGGTGTCTCCGCCGTCAGCAAGCTCTCGGCGGCCCTCAGTTGGGAGAACGCCGAACGGCTGCCCCGGGAGCTGGCCGCCTCCGCGCTCGCGCTCGGCCGGGTCCTGAAGATCCTCAAGACCTTCCGCGCCCGCCACATCGTCATCGCCCGCAAGGCGTACAGCGACGACCTCCGGCTGTACGAGGAGGGCAGCGGTGGTGCGCCCGTCGCCCTGCTCCGCTCCATCCTGGACCTGACCCGCGACAACGAGACCCTGGTGCGCCAGGCCACGAGCGGGCGCCCAGGGCCCCGGTCCGGCGCGCCCGCTGCCCGTGCCGGCTCGTCGGCGGTCTGAAGGAGAACCCGATGAACCTCCGCACCCCCTACCCGCGTCTGCTGCCGGACCTGACAGATGTGCCGGGTCCCGCCGCGATCGACCTGACAGACCTGCCCGGCCCGACGGACCCGATCCGCACGGCGGACGGGCCGCACGGAGGACCGGACGACGGGCTGCACGGTGTCCTGCGCGGCGGACCGCACGACGTCCTGCGCGGCGGACCGCACGACGTGATCCACGACGGGCTGCACGACGTCCTGCCGGACGGCGGGCGCGACCTGCCCGGCCTCGGACTCCTGCACATCGTCGTGGCCGGCGGCGGCATAGCCGGCCTGACCGCCGCGCTCGCCCTGCACGCCGCGGGATTCGGCCGGGTCACCGTCGTCGAGTCGGTCCGCACCAGCCTCCCGGTCGGCGCCGGCCTCAACCTCATGCCGAACGCCGTCCGCGAACTCGACGCGCTGGGCCTCCAGAGCCGCCTCGAAGCCGGCGCCCTGCGCACCCGGGAACTGCGCTACTACCACCGCTGCGGAGCCCTGATCTCCCGCGAACCGCGCGGACTCGGCGCCGGCTACCGCTGGCCCCAGCTGTCCGTCCACCGCGGCCGGCTCCAGCAGGTCCTCGCCGACGCGGTACGCGAACGGCTCGGCCCGGCGGCCCTGGTCACCGGCGTCCGGGTGACCGGAGTCGAGATCCTGCCCGACGGCCGCCCGCGCATCCAGCTGGAGCACCGCGACGGCGCCACCCGCGGCCGGGCCTCCCTCGAACCCGACGTGCTGATCGGCGCCGACGGCATCCGCTCCACCGTCCGCGCCGCGCTCAACCCCGCTGAGGGCAGCCCGCCCTGGAACGGCACGCTGGTCTGGCGCGGCGTCTCGCGCCTGCCGGCCCGCGCCGTCGGATCCTTCATGTTCATCGCCGGCGACGACCGCCAGAAGGCCGTCGTCTACCCGATGACCAGCCCCTCCGGCCCGGACGACGAGGTCCTCGTCAACTGGGCCCTCGCCCGGCCCGCCGAGAGCGCGGAGGAACGGCACCGCGGGGACTGGAACCGGCCGGTCGACGTCGACTCCTTCCTGCACCACTACGAGGGCTGGGAGTTCGGCGGCGTCAGTGTCCCCGAGGTCCTGCGCGCCGCCGACACCGCCCACGCGTACCCCATGGTCGACCGCGACCCCCTCGACCGGTGGAGCCACGGCCGCACCACCCTCATCGGCGACGCGGCCCACGCCATGTACCCGATCGGCTCCAACGGGGCCACGCAGTCCGTCGTCGACGCCCGCGCGCTCGCCCACGCCCTGGCCCTGCACCGGGACCCCACGGAGGGACTCGCCGCGTACGAGGCGGCCCGCAGGCCCGCCATGACCGCGCTCCAGCAGGCCAACCGGCGCCTCGGCCCCGAGGTCGTCATCAATCTGGCGCACCAGCGGGCCCCGCACGGCTTCACCGACATCCACCAGGTGATTCCCGCCCCGGAGCTGGCCGAGATCGCCGCGCGGTACGCGGCGACCGGCGCCTTCGACCCCGTCGCCGTCAACCAGGGCTCGCCCTACGACACCCGAACGGGCGATATCCCGGTCGGCGTGACTCGCTGACGCCCCGTCCGGGCCACGGCACGACCCCCGCGCGCCGTGGCCCGGAAGGACGACGTGACCTACCGTCTGTGGGGTGCACAGCCGGATGCACAGCGTGGTGCGTCCACTCCGCTCCGTACTCCCCTGCGAAGGTGGAACACGTGAAGGCAATCCGTCGATTCACCGTGCGCCCCGTCCTCCCCGACACCCTTCGACCCCTCAGCGATCTGGCGCGGAACCTGCGCTGGTCCTGGCACGAGCCCACCCGGGAACTCTTCGCCTCCGTCGACCCCGGCACCGCGCCGGGTCGCCGCAGCGAGGACACCGACCCCGTCCGGCTGCTCGGCTCCGTCTCCGCCGCCCGCCTCGCCGCCCTCGCCGCGGACCAGGACTTCCTGGCCCGGCTGCGGGCCGCCGCCGAGGACCTCGACCACTACCTGCACGCTCCCCGCTGGTACCAGCTCCACCAGGAGCCCGGCGGCGAGCTGCCCTCCTCCCTCGCCTACTTCTCACCCGAGTTCGGCGTCACCGCCGCCCTGCCCCAGTACTCCGGCGGTCTCGGCATCCTCGCCGGAGACCACCTCAAGGCCGCCAGCGACCTCGGCGTCCCGCTCATCGGCGTCGGCCTGCTCTACCGTCACGGCTACTTCCGCCAGTCCCTCTCCCGGGAGGGCTGGCAGCAGGAGCACTACCCCGTCCTCGACCCCGGCGAGCTGCCCGTCGAGCTGCTGCGCGAGACCGACGGCACCCCCGCCCGCGTCACCCTCGCACTGCCCGGCGGCCGGAGCCTGCACGCCCACATCTGGATCGCGCAGGTGGGCCGCGTCCCGCTGCTCATGCTCGACTCCGACGTCGAGGAGAACGCGCCCGGCGAGCGCGAGGTCACCGACCGGCTGTACGGCGGCGGCAGCGAGCACCGGCTGCTCCAGGAGATGCTCCTCGGCATCGGCGGCGTCCGCGCCGTCCGCACCTACTGCCGGCTCACCGGCACCCCCGACCCCGAGGTCTTCCACACCAACGAGGGCCACGCCGGCTTCCTCGGCCTGGAACGCATCCGCGAACTGGCGGGCGACGGGCTCGCCTTCGACGCCGCACTGGAGACCGTCCGCGCCGGGACGGTCTTCACCACGCACACCCCCGTGCCCGCCGGCATCGACCGCTTCGACCGCGGGCAGGTCGCCCGCCACTTCGGCGAGGACGGCGAGCTCCCCGGCGTCGACGTGGGCCGGATCCTCGCCCTCGGCGACGAGACCCCGCTCGGCGGCGAACCCGGCCTGTTCAACATGGCCGCCATGGGGCTGCGCCTGGCCCAGCGGGCCAACGGCGTCTCCACCCTCCACGGGGCCGTCAGCCGGGCGATGTTCGCCGGGCTGTGGCCCGGCTTCGACGCCGACGAAGTGCCGATCACCTCGATCACCAACGGCGTCCACGCGCCGACCTGGACCGCGCCCGAGGTCGGCCGGCACGGGCCGGGCCGCGACGGGGACGAGCCCGACGACCGGGCCCTGTGGGAGCTGCGCCGCACCCTGCGCGAACAGCTCGTGGCCGAGGTGCGGGACCGGGTCCGGGCCTCGTGGCGCCAGCGGGGCGCCGTGGACGCCGAACTCGGCTGGACCGACTCGGTGCTCGACCCGGACGTGCTCACCATCGGCTTCGCCCGCCGCGTCCCCTCGTACAAGCGGCTCACGCTGATGCTCCGCGACCAGGACCGGCTGCGGTCGCTGCTGCTCCACCCGGAACGGCCCGTTCAGCTCGTGGTGGCCGGCAAGGCGCACCCCGCCGACGACGGCGGCAAGCGGCTCGTGCAGGAGCTCGTGCGGTTCTCCGACGACCCGCGGGTCCGGCACCGCATCGTCTTCCTGCCCGACTACGGGATGGGCATGGCCCGCCGGCTGTACCCGGGCTGCGACGTCTGGCTCAACAACCCGCTGCGCCCCCTGGAGGCCTGCGGCACCAGCGGGATGAAGGCCGCCCTGAACGGCTGCCTCAACCTCTCCGTCCTGGACGGCTGGTGGGACGAGTGGTTCGATCCCGACTTCGGCTGGGCCATCCCCACCGCGGACGGCGCGGCGGCCGCGGACGAGGAGCGGCGCGACGACGTGGAGGCCGCGGCGCTCTACGAACTGATCGAGCGCCGGGTCGCCCCCCGCTTCTACGACCGCGGCGCGGACGGCGTCCCGGCCCGCTGGACGGCCATGGTCCGCGGCACCCTCTCCGGCCTCGGGCCGAAGGTGCTGGCCGACCGGATGGTGCGGGAGTACGTGGAGCGGCTCTACGCGCCCGCTGCCCGGGCCCACCGGGCCCTCGCACCGGACACCGCGCGCGACCTGGCCGACTGGAAGGCGCGGGTGCGCGCCGGCTGGCCGAAGGTCGCCGTCGACCACGTCGAGGCGGGCGAGGACCTGGGTGACGCGGAACTCGGCGCGACGCTCGCGGTCCGGGTCAGGGTGGCGCTCGGCGACCTCCGCCCGGAGGACGTCGAGGTGCAGGCGGTCGCGGGCCGCGTCGACGCGGACGACGCCATCGGCGACGCCCGCACCTGCGCCCTGAAGCCGGCCGGCGGCCCGGACCTGGAGGGCCACTGGCCCTACGAGGGCACGCTGACCCTGGACCGTACGGGCCCGTTCGGCTGCACGGTCCGCGTCCTGCCGGCCCACCGGCTGCTGGCCTCGTCCGCGGAGCTGGGCCTGGTGACGCTGCCGGCGGACACGAGGAGCCCGGACGCGGGCGTGCTGCTGCGCTGACGGCAGGCCGGCGCCGATCGGCGCCGGCACGCACGGACGCCCGGAGGGACCGAGTCCCTCCGGGCGTCCGTCAGACCGCCGTCACTCCGTGGCCGGGGTTACGGGAAGGTCAGCTTGAAGCTGTTGATGTAGCCGGTGTCGATCGAGGCCTTGTCCTGGACGCGCAGCTTCCAGGCGCCGTTGGCGACCTCGCTGGAGGCGTTCACGGTGAAGGTCTGGTTGATGTTGTCGGCGCTGCCGCCGGAGCGGTTGCTCAGGCTGTAGACCGATCCGTCCGGCGCGACCAGGTCGACGACCAGGTCACCGCGGTAGGTGTGGACGATGTCCACGCCGACCGCGAGGTTGCTCGGGGCGTTGCCGGTGACACCGGTGACGTTGACCGTCGAGGTCACCGCGGCGCCGTTGTCCGGGATGGACACGTCGGCGGTGTTCTCGAAGACCGTGCCGCCGGGGTTGCCACCGCCGGGACGGGTGCCCACGTTGATGGCGGCCCAGGCGTTCTCGACGGCCGTGACCTCGGGGCTGGTCGCACCGTACAGCGCCTTGGCGACGTCGACCGTGCCGGTGCGGGCACCCGCGTAGTTCGTGGTCGTACCGAACTTGGTGGTGAGCGCCTTGAACCAGATCAGCGCGGCCTTGTCCCGGCCGATGCCGGTGACGGGCAGGCCGTCGGAGGTCGGCGAGTCGTAGTTGACGCCGTTGACCGTCTTCGCGCCGCTGCCCTCGGAGAGCAGGTAGAACCAGTGGTTCGCCGGGCCCGAGGAGTAGTGGACGTCGATCGAGCCGATGCCGGAGTACCAGGCGTCCTTGGACGAGCCGTCCTTGCTGGGCTTGTCCATGTAGCGCAGCGGGGTGCCGTTGCCGCGGATGTCGATCTTCTCGCCGACCAGGTAGTCGCCCTTGTCCTGGGCGTTGTTGGCGTAGAACTCGACGGCCGCCGCGAAGATGTCCGAGGTGGCCTCGTTCAGGCCGCCGGACTCGCCGCTGTACTGCAGGCCGGCGGTGTTGGAGGTGACGCCGTGCGTCATCTCGTGCGCGGCCACGTCGATGGACGTCAGCGGCTTGGAGTTGCCCGAGCCGTCGCCGTACGTCATGCAGAAGCAGCTGTCCGACCAGAACGCGTTGACGTACGCGTTGCCGTAGTGGACGCGGGAGTACGCGCCGACGCCGTCACCGCGGATGCCGCTGCGGCCGTGCACGTTCTTGTAGTAGTCCCAGGTGAGCGCGGCGCCGTAGTGCGCGTCGGCACCCGCGGTCTCCTTGTTCGACGGGGTCCCGTTGCCCCACACGTCCGTGGTGTTGCTGAAGAGCGTGCCGGTGCCCGACGTACCGCCGTTGAGGTTGTACGTCTTGTGGTTGCCGCGGCCGGTGTCGGTCAGCGTGTACGAGGGCGCGGTGCCGAGGGTCACCTGGCCGCTGTACATCGTGTTGCCGGTGCCGGTCTCGATGGCCTGCCACTCGTACAGCTTGCCGCCGGTCTTGGCGTCGGTGACGACGTGCAGCTCGTTCGGGGTGCCGTCGTGCTGGAGGCCGCCGACGACGGTCTCGTACGCGAGGACGGGCGCGCCCTGGGCCATCCAGACGACCTTGCGCGGGGCGCGGTTGGTCTCGGCCTTGCCGGCGCCTTCGGCCTTCGCGGCGCCGAGGGCCTGCCGGGTGGCGGCGGCCGGGGCGACCGTCGCGGTCGTGTCGACGTTCTTCAGCTCCGCGCGGGAGGCCTTGGTGACGCCCTGGGTGGCGCCGGCCTTGGTCTCCTCGACGATCAGGTCGCCACCGAGGACGGGAAGACCCGCGTAGGTGCGCTCGTAGCGCGTGTGGGTCGTGCCGTCCCGGTCCTGGACCACGTCACGGACGACGAGCTTCTCCTGGGCGCCGAGGCCGAGGGCCTTGGCGGTCGCCGCCTTGTCGGCGTCGGCCGCCTTGATCAGCGCGGTGCGCTGGGCGGGGGAGAGGTCGGCCGGAAGCTCACCGGGGTTGGCCTTGCCGACGGCCTGGGCCTTCGGCGCGACGGTCCAGGGGGTGTTCGCCGCGGTGGCGGAGCCGGTCTGCACGCCGGCGGCGAGCATGGCTGCGGCGGCTATCAGAGCGCCGGTCGCGGTGGCGCGACGGCTGGGCGTGGATCTCACGCGAACTCCTTTTGCGAGGGGGGTACCGGCCGACTGGGTGGGCTCGACCGGGCAGAGCAAACAGAGCTTCGGTACGCGTACTTGTGAGGCACGAACGATGGTGCGAACAACCGGTGAGAGAGTCGCAGGAGTGGCGGGCACCTGTCAGGAGCGCGTCAACAAGTTGGCCGGAAATCGTCCGGTGCCCGCAGAGTCGTGTTCGTTAAGCGGACGTTTCCCCGATCATGATCGCGATGCCGTCCAGCGTTCGCCCGAGCCCGAATTCGAAGAGGGTGTCGAGGCTCAACTCGAAATCCGCGCTCCCGGTCAGTCCGTCGAGCAGAGGGTACGAACCGGCCGCCGAGATCGCCTCGAAGCGTGGCTCGTTCCGAGCCATCCACTCGCCGTCCGAGATCCCGCTGTCCTGCTGCGCCTGTTCCTCCAGGTCCGCCGCCATGGCCAGCCCCTGGACGAACGAGAAGATCATCAGGTGGACGTGCAGCTTGTCGAAGGGGCTCAGCGGCGTCGGGCGCAGCGCGGTCAGCACCCACTCCGTGTAGGCCATCGCGTGCGGCGAGGCGATCGGCCTGGTGATGGCGGCCATCGCCGGCGCCATCCAGCGGTGCCGGGTGTGGACCTGCCACATCCAGCGGGCCGCCCTCTCCAGGCCCGTACGCCAGTCGTCCGGAACCGGCCCCAACGGCACCTCGGCGCAGGCCGCGTCGCTCATCAGCCGCACCAGCTCGCCCTTGCCCGGGACATGGCGGTACAGCGCCATCGTCGACGTCGACAGGGCGGTCGCCACCCGGCGCATGCTCAGCGCCGACAGCCCCTCGACGTCGGCGAGTTCGAGGGCCGCCCGGACGATCCGTTCGCGGCTGAGCGCGGCCGGTGGCGCGGCGGGCGAGGTCACGACCGTCCCCACGCCCGGCTCCGGACGGACCAGGCCCTCCTGGCGCAGCACGGCCAGCGCCTTCGTGGCCGTCGCCATCGCCACCCCCCACTCGCGGGTGATCGCCCGGGTGGACGGGACGCGGTCACCCGGGCCGAGGGCGCCGGACCGGATCCGGCGGCGGAGTTCGGCGGCGATGGCGAGGTAGGGCGGCGGCGTCGTCACGGGCGGCGAGTGTACTAGTGCGGCTGATGCCCCGTACACCCTCCTGAGCTGCGCCGATGCGAGGTGTGGCAGGGGTGCACTAGGGCGGGGAGGGCGGTGTACGCGAGAGGGCTGCTTCGCTCCCCGTATGACGCTCACCCCGCCTCGGACCACCGAGCCCGCCGAGCCCACCGACCCCACCCCGGCCACCGGTCCCGACACGACCGGCGACCGCGCCGGCCGCCGCGAATGGACCGCCCTCGGCGTGCTGATGCTGCCCCTGCTCCTGGTCTCCATGGACGTCTCCGTCCTCTACTTCGCCATCCCCGCCATCAGCGCCGACCTGCGGCCCGGAGCCACCGCCCAGCTGTGGATCCTCGACATGTACGGCTTCGTGCTCGCCGGACTCCTCATCACCATGGGCGCCCTGGGGGACCGCGTCGGCCGCCGCCGGCTGCTCCTCGCGGGCGCGGCGCTCTTCGGTGTCGCCTCGCTGGCCGCCGCGTACGCCCACAGCCCGGCCACCCTCATCGCTGCCCGCGCTCTCCTCGGCGTCGCCGGCGCCTGCCTGATGCCGTCCACGCTCGCCCTGATCCGCACCCTCTTCCGCGACGCGGCGCAGCGGGCCAAGGCGGTCACCCTGTGGACGGCCGTGATGGCGAGCGGGATCTCGCTCGGTCCCGTCGTCAGCGGGGCACTCGTCGAGCACTTCTGGTGGGGCTCGGTCTTCCTGGTCAACCTGCCCGCGATGGCGCTGCTGCTGGTTCTCGGACCGCTGCTGCTGCCGAGCTCCAGGGGTACGGCGCACGGCCGCTTCGACCTGGTCAGCGCCCTGCTGTCGCTGGCCGCGCTGCTGCCGCTGATCCACGGCGTCAAGGAGCTCGCCAAGGACGTGCGGCAGCCCCTGCCGGCGGCCGGGATCGTGCTCGGACTGCTGCTCGCGCTGGTCTTCGTCCGCCGCCAGGCCCGCCTCGAACACCCCATGGTCGACCTGAAGCTGGTCCGCCGGCGCGCGTACGGCGGCTCGGTGCTGGCCAACCTGCTCGCCATGGTCGCGATCGTCGGCTTCGCCGTCTTCCTCACCCAGTACCTCCAGTCCGTCCTCGGCCAGAGCCCGTTCGAGGCGGCCCTGTGGAGTCTGGTGCCCTCGCTGGGCGTCATGGTCGCCGCGCCGACGGGCGCCGCGCTGGCCCGGAGCGTGGACCGGGCCTTCGTGATGGGCGGCGGTTTCCTCGTCGCGGCGGCGGGCTTCGGAGGGCTCGCGGTGATCGGCCGCGCCACCCCCCTGTGGGTCCTGCTCGTCGCGTCCGCGGTCTACGCGGCCGGGCTCGTCACCGCCATGACGCTGGCCAACGAACTCGCCCTGGGCGCGGCTCCGCCGGAGCGCGCGGGCTCGGCGGCGGCGGTACTCGAATCCGGACAGGAGCTCGGCGGCGCACTCGGGATGGCGATCCTGGGATCGATCGGCGCGGCGATCTACACGAACGCCATGCCGTCCTCCGCCCCGGCCGCCGCGCGCGAGACCCTCGGCGGCGCCGTGGCCTCACCGGGGCCCGTCCTGGAGGCGGCGCGGTCCGCCTTCGCATCGGCGCTGAACGGGGCCGCGACGGGCGCGGCGGTGGTCGCGGTCGCGGCGGCGGCGGTCGCCCTGACGCTGCTGCGGGGCCGGCAGGCCCCGTGACAGCGCGGCAGTGCGCCGGGCACCGGGTCCGGGCGGGCGTCCCGGAGCGGCCTCCCGGAGCACGCGGACCCGGGCGCCCGGGGACGGGTGCCCTACCTCAGCCCACCAGGCTGTCGCGCCAGGCGCGGTGGAGGGTCGCGAAGCGGCCCTCGCCCCCCACCAGCGCGGCCGGCGTGCCGTCCTCCACCACCCGTCCCGACTCCATCACGAGCACCCGGTCCGCGATCTCGACCGTGGACAGGCGGTGGGCGATGACCACCGCCGTCCGGCCGGCGAGGACGGTGTCCATCGCCCGCTGCACGGCCCGTTCCCCCGGCACGTCCAGCGAACTGGTCGCCTCGTCCAGGATCAGCACGGCCGGGTCGGCGAGCAGCGCCCGCGCGAAGGCCACCAACTGGCGCTGGCCCGCCGAGATCCGGCCGCCCCGCTTGCGGACGTCCGTGTCGTAGCCGTCCGGCAGTCCCGCGATGAAGTCGTGCGCGCCGATCGCCTTCGCCGCCTGCTCGATCTCCTCCCGCGTCGCGTCCGGCCGCCCGATCGCGATGTTCTCGGCGACCGTCCCGGAGAACAGGAACGCCTCCTGGGTCACCATCACGACGCCCCGCCGCAGTTCGGGCGTGGCCAGCTCGGTGAGGTCGACCCCGTCGAGCAGCACCCGGCCCTCGGTCGGGTCGTAGAAGCGGGCGAGGAGCTTGGCGAGCGTGGACTTGCCCGCGCCCGTGGACCCGACCACGGCGACCGTCTGCCCCGCCGGGATCGTAAGGTCGAAGCGTGGCAGCACCTCGCCACCCGTCCGGTAGGCGAACCGCACGCCCTCGAAGACGACTTCCCGGCCCGGGGTCCCGGCCCGGGCGGCCGGCAGCGCGCGCGGCGCCACGGCCTCGGGCACGCCGGGCTCCTGGGCCAGCAGCCCGGCGATCTTGCCGAGGGAGGCGGCGGCCGACTGGTAGGAGTTCAGGAACATGCCGAGCCGGTCGATCGGGTCGTACAGCCGGCGCATGTACAGTACGGCCGCCGCGAGCACGCCGAGCGCCAGGGTCCCCCCGGCGACCCGGTAGGCCCCCCAGAGACACATTCCGGCCACCGCCGTGTTCGCGACGAGCCGCGAGCCGACGACGTACCGGGCCATCTCCAGGAGCGCGTCGCCGTTGCTCCGCTCGTGCCGGTGGTTGAGGACCGCGAACTCGCCGTCGTTGGCCCGCTCCCGCCGGAAGGCACGGACCGGCCGGATGCCGTTCATCGTCTCGGCGAACTTGACGATCACCCCGGCGATGGCCGTCGACCGCTCGTCGAACACGAGGGCCGCGCGCCGCTGGTAGAGCCGAACGAGCAGGTACAGCGGCACGAAGGAGGCGACGGCCACCGCTCCGATGCCCAGATCCAGCCAGAGCAGCATCGCCGAGATGTAGACGAAGGCGAGGACGACGGCGATCAGTTCCTGCAGTCCCTCGGACAGCAGCTCGCGCAGCGACTCCACGTCCGTGGTGGAGCGGGAGATGAGCCGGCCCGAGGTGTACCGCTCGTGGAAGTCGACGCTCAGCGCCTGGGCGTGACGGAAGATCCGCCCGCGCAGGTCCAGCAGCACGTCCTGGTTGATCCGGGCGGCGGCGCGGACGAAGACGTACTGGAGCAGCCCCGCCCCGGCCGCGCAGAGCAGGTAGCCGACGGCGACGGCCACGACCGGGCCGTGGTCGCCCGCGCGGAAGGCGGGCACGCCGCGGTCGATGGCGTACGCGACGAGCAGGGGTCCGGCCTGCACGGCGGCCTGCTGGAGGAGCAGGACCAGCGCGGCGACGGCCACCCGGGCCCGGTGGGCGGCCAGCAGGGAGCGCAGCAGCGCCCCGGTCGCGCCGGCGGCCGAGGGCAGGTCGTCCCGGTCGAACGGGTCGCCGTCCTCGCCCCCGGCGCCGGATGGCGGGGTCCCGGTGGTCGAGGTGGTACCGGTGGCCGGGGTGGTCCCGGGAGGCGCCGCGGTCCCGGCCGCCCGGCCCGCCGGCGGACCGGGCTCCGGCGGCGTCGGGGCGCCGGGAGTCCCGGTGCCCGGGGTGGCCGTCTCCGGCGTCGCGGTCGTCGGCTCCGTCATCGCCGCGTGCTCCCTTCCGCGTGCCGGCCGCCCGCGTTCCGGTCGCCGGCGCCGTCGTCGTGATCGTCGTGCATGTCGGGCGGGCCGAACGCGCCCGGCCCGGGCTCCGCGCCGGACATCAGCCAGGCGTACTCGGCGTGTGCGCGCAGCAGTTCCTGATGGGTGCCCACCGCCGCGATCCGGCCCTCCGACAGGAGCGCCACCCGGTCGGCGAGCATGACCGTCGACGGGCGGTGCGCCACGACCAGCGCCGTCGTGTCGCGCAGGACCTCGCGCAGCGCCGCCTCCACCAGGGCCTCGGTGTGCACGTCCAGCGCGGAGAGCGGGTCGTCCAGCACCAGGAAGCGGGGCCTGCCGACCACGGCGCGGGCCAGGGCGAGGCGCTGGCGCTGACCGCCCGACAGGCTCAGACCCTGTTCGCCGACCTGGGTCGCGGCGCCCTCGGGCAGCGCGTCGACGAAGCCCTCGGCCTGGGCCACGCCGAGCGCCCGCCGCAGCTCCGGTCCGCCGGCCGCGTTCCCCGCTCCCATCAGGACGTTCTCGCCGACGCTCGCCGAGAAGAGGGTCGGCTCCTCGAAGGCCACCGAGACCAGTTCGCGCAGCCGTTCGCGCGGCATGAGCGTGATGTCCTCGCCGTCGAGGAGGATGCGGCCCCCGGTGGCGTCGTGCAGGCGCGGTACGAGCGCGGTGAGCGTCGTCTTTCCGCAGCCGGTGCCGCCGACCAGGGCGAGGGTCTCGCCGGGCCGGATGTGCAGGTCGATCCCGTCGAGCACGGCGGGCGCGTCGGCCGGGGCGTCCGGGTAACGGAAGGAGACGTTCTCGAACCGCACCCCGTCACGGGGCGGGGACGCCTCCCTGGCGGCCGTCGCGGCCCGCGCCATGGCGTCCGCCGTCGGCGAGGTCTCCTCGGGCTCGTCCATCACCTCGAAGTACCGCTCGGTCGCGGTCGCCGCCTCCTGGCTCATCGCCAGCAGGAAGCCGATCGACTCCACCGGCCAGCGGAGCGCGAGCGCGGTCGACAGGAAGGCCACCAGCGTGCCCGCCGACAGCTCGCCGTCCGCGACCTGGACGACGCCCAGGACGAGGGCGGCGCCGATGGCGAGTTCGGGGATGACGGTGATGAGCGCCCAGATCCCGGCCAGCAGCCGGGCCTTGACCAGCTCCGTTCCGCGCAGCCGCTCGGCCAGGTCCCGGAAGGCCAGCGCCTGGCTGCGGTGGCGGCCGAAGCCCTTGACGATCCGGATGCCGAGCACGCTCTCCTCCACGACCGTGGTGAGATCGCCGACCTGGTCCTGGGACCGGCGGGCGACGACCGCGTACCGGTTCTCGAAGAGCGAGCAGAGGATCACGAGCGGGACGACGGGGGTGAGCAGCACCAGGCCCAGGGTCCAGTCCTGGCCCAGCAGCAGGACGTAGCCGGCCAGGATCGTCACGCCGTTGACCAGCAGGAAGGTCAGCGGGAAGGCCAGGAACATCCGGACCAGCATCAGGTCGGTGGTACCGCGGGAGAGCAGCTGCCCCGAGGCCCACCGGTCGTGGAAGGCGATCGGCAGCCGTTGCAGGTGCCGGTACAGGTCGGCCCGCATCCCCGCCTCGACCCCGGCCAGCGGCCGGGCCACCAGCCAGCGCCGGAAGCCGAAGAGCACCGCCTCCGCGATCCCGAGGAGGAGCAGGTACAGCGCGCCGAGCCACACGCCGCCCGGATCGCCCTCCGCCACGGGCCCGTCCACCATCCACTTCAGGACGAGCGGGATGACCAGCGACAGACAGGAGGCGACTATCGCGACGACGGCGGCGGCGAACCAGCGCACCCGCACCGGTCGCACATAGGGCCACAGACGCGACAGCGTCCGCACGGCCGATCGGTCGGGGGAATCCTTGGCAACTGCATCTTCTCCGGGCATCAGGTCCGAGCCTAGGGTTCACCACTGACAACACTCATCCGGTTTTTCTCGCCCGGCGCGCTGTCCGCCCCCCGCCCCCGCCCGGCCCGCGGCGCCCCGGAGTCGTAGGCGCGGTCAACCGATCGGTTGACCGCGATTCGAGCGGGACGGCCGATGCCCGCCGGGCACGCCCCCGGCCACGCTGGGGGCATGCCAACGATCGAAGTTCGGGGCCTGCGCAAGGCCTACGGCGGCCGGAAGGTCGTCGACGGCGTCTCGTTCGAGGTCGCCGAGGGGGAGATCTTCGGAATCCTCGGCCCCAACGGGGCGGGCAAGACCACGACGGTCGAGTGCGTCGAGGGGCTCCGGGTCCCCGACGCCGGGACCGTGCGGGTCGGCGGGTTCGACCCCGTCGCCCAGCACGCCGACGTCACCCGGATCCTCGGGGTGCAGCTCCAGGAGAGCGAACTCCAGCCCAAACTGACCGTCCGCGAGGCCCTGGAGCTGTACGCGTCCTTCTACGAGCGGCCCGCCGACTGGCGCGGGCTTGTCGAGCGGCTGGACCTCGAAGGTCAGCTGACCGCACGGTTCGGGAAGCTCTCCGGCGGCCAGAAGCAGCGACTCTCCATCGCGCTCGCCCTGGTCGGCAACCCCCGGGCCGTCGTCCTCGACGAGCTGACCACCGGGCTCGACCCCCGGGCCCGCCGCGACACCTGGTCCCTGATCGAGGACGTCCGGGCGGGCGGGGTGACCGTCCTGCTCGTCACCCACTTCATGGAGGAGGCCCAGCGCCTCTGCGACCGGATCGCCGTCATCGACAAGGGCCGGGTCGCCGCCCTCGACACCCCCGCCGGACTGATCGGCCGGGCCGCCGTCTCGAAGGAGATCTCCTTCGCCGCCGAGACCCCGCTCGACCCCGCCGAGCTCCACGCCCTGCCGCAGGCCGCCACCGTGGAGACCCGCGACGGCCGGACCGTCGTGAGCGGCACCGAGGCCACCGTCGCCGCCTTCGTCTCGCTGCTCGCCCGCCGTGCCGTCACCGCCCACCAGCTGCGCGTCGCCGACGCCACCCTCGACGACGCCTTCCTCGACCTGACAGGAGCCGACGACCGATGAGCACCCGCGCCACCACCATGGTGCTGAAGACCGAGGCCCGGCTGTTCGCCCGCGAACCCGGCGCGCTGTTCTGGGTGATGGTGTCGCCCACCGTCCTGCTGGTCATCCTCGGCCTGATCCCCTCCTTCCGCGAGGCGTCCGCCGACCTCGGCGGCCGCCGCGTCATCGACCTCTACGTCCCCGTCTCCGTCCTCTTCGCCCTGATCATGTCGGGCCTCCAGGCCATGCCGCCGGTACTCGCCGGCTACCGCGAACGCGGCGTCCTGCGCCGGATGTCCACCACCCCGGTCCGCCCCGCGGCGCTCCTGACCGCCCAGATCGTGCTGCACGCCGTCGCCGCGCTCGTCTCCGCCCTCCTCGTCATCGCGGTCGGCCGGCTCGCCTTCGGCGTCCGGCTGCCGGAGAACCCGGCCGGCTACGCCCTCGCGCTCCTGTCGGCCGTCGCATGCGGCCTCGCCCTCGGCACCGCCGTCTGCGCGGTCTCGCGGAACCAGAAGATCGCCACCGCGATCGGCTCGGTCGTCTTCTTCCCGACGATGTTCACGGCCGGCGTCTGGGTCCCGGTCCAGGCCATGCCGGATACCCTGCAACGGATCGTCCAGTTCACCCCGTACGGGGCCGCCTCTCAGGCGCTCGACGCCGCCACGGCCGGCGGCGGGCCCGGCGGCGCCGCGCTCGGGGTCATGGCCGTGTGGGCGGTCGTGCTGATCGCCACGGCGGTCCGCCGGTTCCGCTGGGAGTGACGGGCGGTGGGGAGGGAGCGGTGATGCCGACGACGGTCGAGGAACGCTGGCAGCAGTTCTTCCGCTGGGGCCCGTACGGCCTGCTGGCGGTGGCCACGGTCCTCTCCGGGGCCGCGGCCGAGGCCGTCATGAGCGGTACGGAGGCGGCCGTGGCCGCCGTGCTCGTGGTCGCCGCCGCGGTCCTCCAGCTCGGCTGGGACGCCCACCGGCGGCGCGCCGGCCGCGCGGCGGGTCCCGAAACGGCCGGTCCCGCCGCCCCGGCCGAGGCGCCCGCCGCGCAGGCACCCGAAGCCGACGCCGCCGCCCCGGCGGTCGTCCCCGGTGCCGCCGCCCTCGGGTACTTCGTGCTGCGCACCGCCCTCGCGTTCGCGCTGACCTGGCTCAACCCCTTCTTCGCGGTCTACGCCTGCATCGGCTACTTCGACGCCGCCCACCTCCTGCCCCACCGGCTGCACCGGGCGGGGTTCCTCGCCACCGCCGTCATCATGGCCGGCTCCCAGTCCGGCGGCCTGCCGCCGGCCTCCCTCCTCAACTGGGTCGCCTTCGGAGGG
Organism: Streptomyces sp. NPDC048338; assembly: GCF_043201055.1. Lineage (NCBI taxonomy): Bacteria > Bacillati > Actinomycetota > Actinomycetes > Kitasatosporales > Streptomycetaceae > Streptomyces > Streptomyces sp. NPDC048338. The sequence continues at coordinate 303,086 of NZ_JBICYQ010000008.1, read as the reverse complement.
CTGTTCGCGCTCAACGCCTGCCTCGTCCTGGTCTTCGCCCACCTCGGCGAGAAGGAGGCCGAGAAGGCAGCCGAACGCGCCGCCACCATCACCGAACTCGCCCGGACCAACGCCCGCCTGGAACAGGCCCTGGCCGAGAACGCCGCCCTCCAGGCCCAGTTGCTGCTCCAGGCCCGCGAGGCCGGGGTCGCCGACGAGCGGCGCAGGCTGGCCGCCGAGATCCACGACACCATCGCCCAGGGACTCACCGGCATCATCACCCAGCTCCAGGTCGTCACCGCCGCACCCGACCCGGACGTCGCCCGCGTCCACCTCCAGCGCGCCGCCGACCTGGCACGGCACAGCCTCGGCGAGGCCCGCCGCTCCGTGCAGAACCTCGGACCGGTCGCCCTGGAACACGACCCGCTCCCCGAGGCACTGAGGAAGACCGTCGCCGGCTGGTCCGAACGCACCGGCATCACCACCCGATTCACCGTCACCGGCACCGAGGAACCTCTGCACGAGGAGGTCGCCGCCACCCTGCTGCGGATCGCGCAGGAGGCCCTCGCCAACGCCGAACGCCACTCCGCCGCCTCGCGGGCCGGCGTCACCCTCTCCTACATGGGCGACGAGATCACCCTCGACGTACGCGACGACGGCCGAGGGTTCGACCCGGCGGCCCTGCCCGCCCGCGGCGGGACGGGCGGCTTCGGACTGGACGGGATGCGCGCCCGCACCGAACGCCTGGCCGGATCACTGTCGTTGGAAACCCGTCCCGGCGAGGGGACCGCGCTCTCCGCCCGCGTACCGTTGGTGCGCCATGGCTGACACCATCACCCTCCTCATCGTCGACGACCACCCCGTCGTCCGCGACGGCCTGCGCGGCATGTTCACCGCCGCCCCCGGCTTCGACGTCCTCGGCGAGGCGTCCGGCGGGGTCGAGGCCGTCGACCTCGCCCTGCGCCTCGACCCCGACGTCGTCCTGATGGACCTGCGCATGCCCGGCGGCAGCGGCGTGGACGCCATCGCCGCCCTCGCCGCGCGCGGATCCCGCGCCCGGGTCCTGGTGCTCACCACGTACGACACCGACACCGACACCCTCCCCGCGATCGAGGCGGGCGCCACCGGCTACCTCCTCAAGGACGCGCCGCGCGACGAGCTGTTCGCCGCCGTCCGAGCCGCCGCCGAGGGCCGCACCGTCCTCTCGCCGGCCGTCGCCTCCCGGCTGATCTCCCGGGTCCGCACCCCCGTCGCCCCCGTCGACGAGACCCTCTCCGGACGGGAACGTGAGGTGCTCGAACTCGTCGCCAAGGGCACCTCCAACCGGGAGATCGCCGCCGAACTCTTCATCAGCGAAGCCACTGTGAAGACCCATCTGACGCACATCTATGGCAAGTTGGGGGCCAAGGACCGGGCGGCCGCGGTGGCCGTGGCGTACGACCGAGGGATCCTGGGCCGCAACTGACCGACGTGCGACGCGACTCGGGGGAGTCATGGACGTCCACCACTTCAGCACCGACGCACTGGACCCGGCCGAGCGCTTCGGCCGGTGGCACGACATGACGGCCGCGGCCCTCATCCCGACCGTCATGCGCAGCGACCACGCGGCGGACTTCCACGCCGAGGCGCACGTCCTCGACCTGGGAGACGTCCAGGTCACCGCGATGCGGTACCCGTCGATGACGATCGACCGCACCAGCCGGCTCATCCGCCGCGCCGACCCCGGCTACTTCCAGCTCTCGCTGACCCTCAGCGGCGAGATGTGGCTGTCCCAGGCGGGCCGGGACACCGCCCTGACCGCGGGGGACCTGCTGGTCTACGACTCCTCGCAGCCCTTCCACGGCGTGACGCGGATCGACGACGGCCGGCTCGGGCACATCGTCGCCCAGTTCCCCAAGGCGCTGCTGCCGCTGCCCCCGCGCGAGGCCGAACGGCTCGTCGCCCTGCGGATGGCCGCGGACTCCGGCTTCGGCGCGATGCTGGCCCAGTTCCTGGTCCGCCTCGCCACCGACGGCGCCTCCTTCGGCCCGTCCGACGCGCCCCGCCTGACGACCGTGCTCCTCGACCTGCTGGCCGGGACCGCCGCCCAGCGGCTGGACGCGCGGGCGGCCCCCGAGCCGGAGAGCCGCCGACGGGCCCTCTTCCTGCGCGTCCAGGACTTCGCGCACCGGCACCTCGCCGACCCCGACCTCACCCCGCGCACGATCGCCGCCGCCCACCACATCTCGGTGCGCTACCTGCACCGCCTCTGCCAGGAGCAGGGGGTCACCGTCTCCGGATGGATCCGCGACCGGCGTCTGGACCGCACCCGCCGCGACCTCGCCGATCCGGCCCAGCGGCGGACCCCGGTCCACGACATCGCGGCCCGCTGGGGTTTCCGCCACCCCGCCGCCTTCAGCCGCGCGTTCCGGGCCGCCTACGGCTGCTCGCCGAGCGAGTACCGGGAGTGCGCCCAGCGTCAATGAGGTGTGCGCTCCCGGCCAACGACGGCGGCGGACGAGGCCGCCGACACTGGTCGGGCACGCGGTCCGTCCACGGGGGACGGTCGAGCGGTTCGCGTGCGGGTGCCCCAGGCGTGCGGACCGGCTCCCGGCCCGCAGGGGGAAGCACCACCCCACCCCCGTACCGGCCACCGCCGTCGCGCCGCGGTGGCCGGTACGGGGGCGGCCGTGTCGTGACCGGCCCGTAGGATCCCTGCGCCCCGATCCTCGACGCCCTCCACGAGGCCGGCGCGCACCGCCGGGTCCTGACCCGCTTCACGCCCCGACCCGCAGCAGCACCACCGACCTGCCCTCCACCCGCACCCGCTCGCCGCCCCGGTGCACCGTGCCCGGGGCGCGGGTCTGGTCGTCCAGGGAGGTGTCCAGGACCAGCTCGTACGACTCCGCCCACGGCGGGCCCGGCAGGAGGTGGTCCACCGGGCGGGTCCCGGCGTGCAGGATCGCCAGGAAGCTGTCGTCGGTGACCTGGGCGCCCCGCGCGTCCCGGCCCGGGATGTCGCGGCCCGACAGGTACAGGCCGAGGGTGGCGGCCGGGGCGTACCAGTCGCCCTCCGTCATCTCCTCGCCGTCCACCGTGAACCAGGCCAGGTCCCGCAGCCCGTCCGCGGCCTGCGGGCGTCCGGAGAAGAAGGCGCGGCGGCGCAGCACCGGATGGCGGTGGCGCAGGGCGAGCAGCCGGCGGGTCAGGTCGAGGAGCCCCCGCCGCCCGGGGTCCTCCGGCAGCGACCAGTCCAGCCAGCTCGTCTCGTTGTCCTGGCAGTAGGCGTTGTTGTTGCCGCCCTGCGTACGGCCCATCTCGTCGCCCGCGACCAGCATCGGCACCCCGGTCGACAGCAGCAGCGTCGTCAGCAGGTTGCGCAGCTGACGCAGCCGCAGGGCGCCGGTCTCCGGATCGTCCGTCTCGCCCTCGGTCCCGCAGTTCCAGGCCCGGTTGTCGTTCGTGCCGTCCCGGTTGCCCTCACCGTTGGCCTCGTTGTGCTTGTGCTCGTAGGTCACCAGGTCGCGCAGCGTGAAGCCGTCGTGGGCCGTGATGAAGTTGACGGACGCGTACGGCCGGCGCCCGCCCCAGGCGTACAGGTCGCTGGATCCGGACAGCCGGTAGCCGAGGTCGCGGACGTCCGGCAGGGCGCCGCGCCAGAAGTCGCGCACGGCGTCGCGGTAGCGGTCGTTCCACTCCGTCCACAGCGGCGGGAAGGCGCCCACCTGGTAGCCGCCGTTCCCCACGTCCCAGGGTTCCGCGATGAGCTTGACCCGGCGCAGCACCGGGTCCTGGGCGATGACCGCGAGGAACGGGGACAGCATGTCGACGTCGTGCATCGAGCGGGCGAGCGCCGCCGCCAGATCGAAGCGGAAGCCGTCGACCCCCATCTCCGTCACCCAGTACCGCAGCGAGTCGGTGATCAGCCGCAGCACCTGCGGCTGCACCACGTGCAGGGTGTTGCCGCAGCCGGTGTAGTCGGCGTAGCGGCGGGCGTCGGACTGGAGCCGGTAGTAGCCGCGGTTGTCGATGCCCTTCAGCGACAGCGTCGGGCCCAGCTCGCCGGCCTCCGCGGTGTGGTTGTAGACCACGTCGAGGATGACCTCGATGCCGGCCTCGTGCAGCGCCCGCACCATCCGTTTGAACTCGCCGACCTGACCGCCCGCCGACCCGGAGGACGAGTAGCCCGCGTGCGGGGCGAAGTAGCCGATGGAGTTGTAGCCCCAGTAGTTCCGCAGCCCGCGTCTCAGCAGATGGTCCTCGTGCGCGAACTGGTGCACCGGCAGCAGCTCGACCGCCGTCACCCCCAGCCGGACGAGGTGCTCGATCGCGGCCGGGTGCGCCAGCCCGGCGTAGGTGCCCCGCAGCTTCTCCGGGATGCCCGGATGGAGCCGGGTGAAGCCCTTCACGTGCAGCTCGTAGATGACCGAGTCCGGCCACGGGGTCTTGGGCCTGCGGTCGTCCCGCCACTCGTCGTCGGGACCGTCGTCGTGGACGACGACCCCCTTCGGCACGTGCGGCGCCGAATCGCGTTCGTCCCGCACGGTGTCGGCCACCTGCTGCTGGGGCCAGTCCCGTACGTGCCCGTACACCTCCGGCGGCAGCGCGAAGTCGCCGTCCACCGCCCGCGCGTAGGGGTCCAGGAGCAGCTTCGCGGGGTTCCAGCGGGCACCCGTCCACGGGTCCCAGCGGCCGTGCACCCGGTAGCCGTACCGCTGGCCCGCGCCCACCCCGGGCACGAAGCCGTGCCAGATCTCGTGGGTGAGCTCGGTCAGCGGCAGCCGCCGTTCGGTGCCGTCGGCGTCGAAGAGACAGAGCTCGACGGCCTCCGCCCCGCCGGCCCACAGGGCGAAGTTCGTGCCCGCCACCCCGTCCGGGCCGACCCGGCAGCGGGCCCCCAGCGGTGTCGGTGTGCCCGGCCACACCGACGGCCCGCGCCGTTCCACGACGGCAGCGGGCCGCGCTTCGGCGCGCGCCCCGTCCCGTACCGCCTCCTGCTCGGCTGCGCTCGACACCTGTCCGGCCTCCCGCGGCTCGTCGGGCCCCGTGTCCGAGAAGGCATGCGGCGTCCCGGCCGCGGCTTCCCGCACGTGGTCCTCCCACCTGTTCTGCCCGAAGTGCCGCACTCCCAACATGACCCGCACGCACGTTTCCCCTGGAGGGTGGCCGTCGTTGGGCCGGGCGTGAAACACGTACTGAAGCGGGCGAGGGCCGGTACGGTGCTCGCCCTGGCGGCGGCAGGACTGGTGGCCGGGCTGGTGGGCTGCACCGAGACGGACGGCGACGGCCGTGGTGGAGGCGGCGGTGGGGGCACGGGTGTGTCCGTGCCGGGGAAGGCGCGGGCGCCCGGTGACGTCATCCGGATCAGCCCGGAGGACGGCAGCCGGGCCGTACCGGCGGACGGGCCCATCGAGGTGAAGGTGGACAGCGGCCGGCTCGAACGGGTGAGTGTCGTTCAGGTCGAGGACGCCCAGCGGGCGGAGGTGCCCGGTGAGATCAGCGCGGACGGGCTGCGCTGGCGGCCCAGCAGTGGTGCCCGGCTCACGCTGTCCGCCAAGTACAGCGTGGACGCGGTGGCGGTCGACGGGCAGGGCCGGCGCTCGGCCCGGCACACCACCTTCACCACGGTCGTCCCCGAGCGGCGCTTCATCGGCTACTTCAAGCCGGAGAACCGGTCCACGGTCGGCACCGGGATGATCGTCTCCTTCGGCTTCAACCGGCCGGTCGAGAACCGGCAGGCGGTCGAACGGGCCATCCGCATCACCTCCGACCCGCCGGTGGAGGTGGTCGGGCACTGGTTCGGCAAGGAGCGACTCGACTTCCGGCCCGCCGAGTACTGGAAGCCCGGCACCGAGGTGACCGTCGACCTGCGCCTGCGGGACGTCGAGGGCGCGCCGGGGGTGTACGGGATCCAGGACAAGACGGTCGGCTTCACGATCGGGCGGTCCCAGGTCTCCGTGGTCGACGCGGCCGAGCACACCATGGTGGTGCGCCGGGACGGCGCGGTGCTGGCGACGGTGCCCATCACGGCGGGGGCGCCGAAGACCACGACCTACAACGGGAAGATGGTGGTCACGGAGCTGTACGACGTGACGCGGATGGACGGACGGACGGTCGGCTTCGGCGGCGAGTACGACATCAAGGACGTGCCGCACGCGATCCGGCTCACCGACTCCGGCACCTTCCTGCACGGCAACTACTGGGCCGACGAGTCCACGTTCGGTTCGGCCAACGTGAGCCACGGCTGTGTGGGCCTGCGGGACGACAAGGGTGGCAGCCCCGACTCCCCGGCGGGCTGGTTCTTCGACCGGACGCTGATCGGCGACGTGGTCGAGGTGGTCAACTCCCGTGACCGGAAGGTGGCTCCCGACAACGGCCTGGGCGGATGGAACATGGACTGGGCGGAGTGGAGGGCTGGCTCCACCCTGCGCTGAGCCACTCTCCCCTCGCCGACCTGCGCCTTCCGTACGGTCCTCCGGGCACAACTGGGACTGAACGGTGACATTCACGAGGATCTTTCGTGTCCGACGGTGTGGTTATCTAGCGCCGTGCGCGCGGAACGATGCGCGCGGGGGTGCGGGCGTGGCGTGGCCAGGCCGTGCGAGGGGAGACGACCATTGAACGGGCAGCCGATATCGGGGGCATCGGCCGGAACCGCGGGACGGCCGCCGGCCCGGCGGCGTGGGGGACGCCTGCAGGCGCTGGCGGTGGGGGCGTTGCTGCTCGCGCTGACGGCGTGCGGCGGCGGTGACCCCGCCGGCGGCAAGGGCGGGGAGGACGCGGGCTCGCAGGGCGGTGGCAAGCAGGGGAACGCGGCCTCGCAGGCGGTCGTGACGATCGTTCCGAAGGACGGCGCCGACGCGGTCGCCACCAGCGGCGTCCTCAAGGTGACGGCGGAGCAGGGCAAGCTGACCACCGTGACGGTCGCCGACTCCAAGGGCACCGAGGTCGAGGGCAAGATCGCCGCCGACGGTGCCAGCTGGCAGCCGGTCGGCCACCTGGCCGCCTCGACCCAGTACAAGGTCCACGCCGTCGCGAAGGACTCCGAGGGCCGCGAGTCGGCGAAGGACACCTCCTTCACCACGCTGGTCCCCAAGAACACCTTCATCGGCCACTACACGCCCGAGGACGGCTCGACCGTCGGCGTCGGCATGCCGGTCTCGATCAACTTCACCCGGGGCATCACCAACCCCGAGGCCGTCGAGAAGGCCGTCAAGGTGACGGCCGAGCCGGCGGTGGAGATCGAGGGTCACTGGTTCGGGAACGACCGGCTGGACTTCCGCCCGGAGAAGTACTGGGCCGCGGGCACCAAGGTGACCGTCGAGTTCAACCTCGACGGTGTCGAGGGCCGCCCGGGCGTCTACGGCAAGCAGAAGAAGAAGATCACCTTCACCATCGGCCGCCGTCAGGTGTCCACGGTCGACGCGAGTGCCAAGACGATGAAGGTCGAGCGCGACGGCCGGATCATCAAGACCCTGCCGATCACCGCCGGCGCCCCGTCGACGACCACGTACAACGGTCAGATGGTCATCAGCGAGAAGTACAAGGTGACCCGGATGAACGGTGCCACCGTCGGTTTCGGTGGCGAGTACGACATCAAGGACGTGCCGCACGCGATGCGCCTGTCCACCTCGGGCACCTTCGTCCACGGCAACTACTGGGCCTCGGCCGGTACCTTCGGCTCGGCCAACGTCAGCCACGGCTGCGTCGGCCTGCGCGACGCGCGCGGCGCGGGCGACAGCTCCACGCCGGCGGCCTGGTTCTTCGACAGCTCGATCATCGGCGACGTCGTGATCGTGAAGAACTCGAAGGACAAGCAGATCCAGCCGGAGAACGGCCTCAACGGCTGGAACCTGGCCTGGTCGGAGTGGACCGCGTAGTCCACCGACGGCGTCAGCCGACCGCGGGACCCGGTGCTGTGACCAACGGCACCGGGTCCCGCGTCGTTAACGGCCGCTAACCTTCCCTCCATGACTGTGAACCTCGAAGTCGCCGAAGGCGTCGGTGTCATCCGCCTCGACCGCCCTCCGATGAACGCCCTGGACATCGCCACCCAGGACCGGCTGCGCGAGCTCGCCCAGGAGGCGACCGACCGCGACGACGTGCGGGCCGTGGTGCTGTACGGCGGCGAGAAGGTGTTCGCGGCCGGTGCGGACATCAAGGAGATGCAGGTCATGGACCACGCGGCCATGGTCAAGCGGTCCCGTGCCCTCCAGGACTCCTTCACCGCGATCGCCCGCATCCCCAAGCCGGTCGTCGCCGCCATCACCGGCTACGCCCTGGGCGGCGGCTGCGAGCTGGCCCTGTGCGCCGACTACCGGATCGCCGCCGACAACGCCAAGCTCGGCCAGCCCGAGATCCTGCTCGGCCTGATCCCGGGCGCGGGCGGCACCCAGCGGCTGTCCCGTCTCGTCGGCCCCTCGAAGGCCAAGGACCTCATCTTCACCGGCCGGATGGTCAAGGCGGACGAGGCGCTCGGACTCGGTCTGGTCGACCGCGTCGTCCCGGCCGCCGAGGTCTACGAGCAGGCGTACGCCTGGGCCGCGAAGCTCGCCCAGGGTCCGGCGATCGCGCTGCGCGCCGCCAAGGAGTCGATCGACCAGGGCCTGGAGGCGGACATCGACACCGGCCTGGCCATCGAGCGCACCTGGTTCGCCGGCCTCTTCGCGACCGAGGACCGCGAGCGCGGCATGCGCAGCTTCGTCGAAGAGGGCCCGGGCAAGGCCAAGTTCGTCTGAGTTCGACCCGGTGGGGGGCGCGCGGCGCACATGCTTCGCGCGCCCCTCATGCGCCCCCGCCTGCCTCTGGCACATGCCGATCGAAATCCCCGTGATTGTCGATTCCGGACGAGCGATTACGCCGGAACGGCCCCCGCGCCGGGCCCGGTCCGGCCATGATGGGGGGCATGGCGGGCCTGGAGGGTACGGAACAACCGCGGCAGCACGGGGGTGCGACCGCCGCTCGGTGGGTCCCGGCCGTCGAGGACGAACGGGCCCTGAAGGCAATGGAGTTGTACGGCAATCCGGCCGAGGAGGATGTCCGGCTGCCGTCCCGCCCCGAGTCCGCCGCCATCGCCCGCAGGCTCACGCAGTGCGTCGTCCTGCGTCACTGGGGACTGACCCCGCAGATCGCCGAGCACGCCGTCCTCCTCGTCTCCGAACTCGTCGGCAACGCCGTCCGGCACACCGGCGCGCGCGTCTTCGGACTTCGCCTGCTGCGCCGCCGCGGCTGGATCCGGATCGAGGTGCGCGACCCCTCGCGCGGGCTGCCGTGCCTCATGCCCGTGCACGAGCTGGACGTCAGCGGCCGCGGGCTCTTCCTGGTCGACAAGCTCTCCGACCGCTGGGGTGTGGACCTGCAGCCGCGCGGCAAGACCACGTGGTTCGAGATGCGCGTCGCCGACCGCTGACACCGTTCCGGCCGCCTGCGCCCCGTCCGACGCCTCGACCGCCGCCGGTGCGGCCGCCCGCCCCGGACGCACAAAAGCCCCCGGCCGCCGTGGTGGGGCGCGTGGGGGCTTCTGTGAGGAGCGCCGTGGATCGGAGGGGTGTGTATCCACGGCGGCTGAGGCGACCTGGCCCGGGTCAATGGGGGTCGTGTCCCCGACTATGGCAGACGGGGAGCCGTACCGCCAAAAGTCCCTACCCGGATAAATCGGGCACTATAGGGACGTTTCGACGGTGAATCGTTGGTGATGCTGAGCACTCACCTTGTAAATGGTGAATAAGTATGGTGTTCATCGGTTGTTTCCATGAGCGACACGGTTCGAGCCGCTCATGATCGCGACCTGCAAACGTCCTGAATTGGCTCAATCGTAATAATTCGGACAGAACGCCTCTTAAATGGTCTCGTGCATCTGACCGACCGCCGCGGCGCACTGCGGGCGGGTGCGGCCGTCGCCCTCACGGGAGCGCTCACCACCGCCTGCGGTACGGACGCCCCCCGCCCCGGGCCCTCCGGGTCCCCCGAGCTCTCGGCCCCCGGCCGGAGCCCCGCCGCCGCGCCCGCCGCCGCCCCCGCGCCCCGCCGCTTCCCGGGACTGCCCGCCGAGATCGCCACCGGCCCCCGCGACCGTCCCCGGGTCGCCCTCACGTTCCACGGGCAGGGCGACCCCGCCGTCGCGCGCTCCCTGCTCGCCGAGGCCGAGAGGGCCGGCGCCCGCGTCACCGTCCTCGCCGTCGGCGAATGGCTCGACCGGCATCCCGACATGGCCCGGCGGATCCTCGACGGCGGCCACGACCTCGGCAACCACACCCAGCGCCACCTCGACGTCAACGCGATGACCGAACAGCAGGCATACGGGGAGATCGCCGCCTGCGCCGAGCGGCTGCGCCGGCTCACCGGCTCCGTCGGCACCTGGTTCCGCCCCTCCCGCACCCGGCACGCCGCCCCGGCCGTCCAGCGGGCCGCCCGCCGGGCCGGCTACCCGCACGTCCTGTCGTACGACGTCGACTCCCTCGACTTCACCTCGCCCGGAGCCGCCGCCGTCGTCGCGCAGGTCGCCGGGCGGATCCGCAACGGATCCGTGGTGAGCCTCCACTTCGGCTACGCGGACACCGTCGCCGCGCTGCCGGGACTCCTCGCCGACCTCGACCGCCGCGGCCTGCGTGCGGTGACGACCACGGAGCTGCTGACCTGATGCCGCCTCTCACCACACGATCGACGTGCCTCCTCGCCGCCGCCCTGCTGGCCGCGCTCGCCGGCTGCGGCACCCCCGGCAAGACGTCGGAGGAAGCCCACGGCGGGCCCCGCAAGGAGGCCGCCCCACCCCCGGCCGCACCGAAGAAGACCGCCCCGGCCGGGCTCCCGGGCATGCCGCCGGTCCTCGACGCCCAGGACGTCTACGCCGCCGACCGGCCGAACCGGCTCTCGCCGGTGGTCAAGGACTTCCCCAGCCGGGTCTACGTGCCCAACACCAACTCCAACACGGTCTCCGTCATCGACCCGGCGACCTACAAGGTCGTCGAGACGATCCCGGTCGGCGTCCAGCCGCAGCACGTCGTCCCCTCCTGGGACCTGAAGACGCTCTGGGTCAACAACAACCGCGGCCACACCCTCACCCCGATCGACCCGGCCACCGGTGTCGCCGGCAAGCCGGTCGAGGTCCACGACCCGTACAACCTCTACTTCACGCCCAACGGCCGGTACGCCGTCGTCATGGCGTCCCTCGACCGCGAACTCGTCTTCCGCGACCCGCACACGATGGAGAAGAGGAAGACCGTCCCGGTCTCCTGCTACGGCGTCAACCACGCCGACTTCTCCGCCGACGGGCGCTACTTCGTCGTCTCCTGCGAGTTCTCCGGCGAACTGCTGAAGGTCGACACGGAGAAGATGGAGGTCATCGGACAGCAGAAGCTGCCCTTCCAGGGCGCGATGCCCCAGGACGTGAAGATCTCCCCGGACGGCAGGACCTTCTACATCGCCGACATGATGGCCCACGGCATGTGGGTCCTGGACGGCGACGCCTTCACCCAGCCGACCCTCCTGCCCACCGGCAAGGGCGCCCACGGCCTCTACGTCTCCCGCGACTCCAAGGAGATGTACGTGCCCAACCGCGGAGAGGGCTCCGTCTCCGTCTTCGACTTCGGGCAGAACAAGCTGACCAAGAAGTGGTGGCTGCCGGACGGCGGATCCCCGGACATGGGCGGCGTCTCCGCGGACGGCAAGGTGCTCTGGCTGTCGGGCCGTTACGACTCCGAGGTCTACGCGATCGACACCCGCACCGGAAAGCAGCTGGCCCGCATCCCGGTCGGCGGCGGCCCGCACGGCCTGGCCGTCTACCCCCAGCCGGGCCGCTACTCCCTGGGGCACACCGGCGTCTTCCGCTGAGAGGCCGCGGCGGCGAGGGCGGCCCCCCGGCCCGCCCCCGCCGCGGGCCCTCCCGGGGCACCGGTCTTCGCGGGGCGCGGCGACGCCGGGCCTCAGCCGGCGATCAGCAGCGCCTCCGAGGCCACCGGACGGTAGCCCGCCGCCTGGAACGCCCGGACGCTGCGGGCGTTGCCCGGCGACTGCTGGGCCCAGACGACCCCGTCCGGCGTCAGATGCCGGGCGGCCCGCGCCAGGGCGCGTCCCAGGCCGCGGTGACGGACCTCCTCGTCGACCTCGATCGCCGCCTCCCAGCGGCCGGCCACACCCCGGCCCAGGATCAGGACCCCGCCGTCCGCCGCCCACACCCGGACGTCGTCCCGGTACTTCCTCGCCCGCACCACCCGGGGATGGTCCTGGTCCTCGATCGCCCGCAGCGGCAGCCCCGGTGCGCCGGGGAGGGCGTCGGCGACCGTCAGCAGGTCGATGGTGTTCATGTGCCGGCCCGTGCGCGTGAGCAGCGCGGCCAGGAACCGCGGGTTCATCGACGCGGCCAGCGGATCCCCCGGAGTCGCCGCCAGCTCCGCCCGCACCCAGTCCGGGTCCTCGTCCGTGAAGACCACCGAATGAGCGGTGAAGGCGAGAACCCCGGCGTCCCGCAGGTTGGGCGGGGGGACCACGGCCGTCGACCCGTCCGGCGCCGGGAACACCCCGCGCGCCGCGTCGGCCAGTATGTCTGCCACGTCGCTGCTCATGCCTCCATGATCCGGTATGGGGCGAGGGCGGAGGCCGCCCCGCGGCCGGTTAATCTGACCCCCGTCAGAGAAGCACCGAGAAGGGGCGGAAACAGTGGCGGACATCGAGTCGGCACGCAAGGCATTCGAGCGGTTCGACGTGGACGGGGACGGCCTCATCACCGCCACGGAGTACAAGAGCGTCATGGCGCAGCTGGGTGACTTCCACGTCACCGAGACGGTCGCCGAGGCCCTCATCAACCAGCGTGACTCCAACGGCGACGGAAAGCTGTCCTGGGACGAGTTCTGGGCGCACCTCGACAAGGCCTGAGCCGCCGGGCGAGGACGGGCGCCGCTCCACGTGCGTACGCCGTTGAGTTGCCGCCCGTCCGGCCCTCGGTGACGATCGTCCGGTGACGTCCCCCGGACCCGTGGTCACCCCGGCCCGCCTGACCGCGGCGACGCTCGCCGCGCTCGCCGGGCTCGCGCTCGCCGTTCTCGGCGCCGCGCTGGCGCAGGCGGGCACCGGCGAGCTGCGCATCCCCGCGGCGGGCACCACCACCCTGCTGAGGCTGTTCGTCCTCGCCGCGTTCGCGATCCACCTCGGCGAACTCGCCGGCGCCCGGATCGCCGGCGAAGGCCCCCTGCCACGCCGCTGGTCCCCGGCCGCCGCCCTGCTCGGCGCCGCCGCCACGGCCGGCCTCCTGCTGCTGTTCGCCGCCGTCAGCGGCCTCGGCCTCACGACCGTGTACGCCATGCGCGAAGGACGGCTGCTGCTCGTCACGGCCAACGCCTTCGTCCTCGCCGCCCTCTGCGCCGCCGGCCGCCGGCCCGCCCTCGCGCTCGGCCCCCTCGGCGTCGCCGTCCTCGCCGAGGCGCTGCGCGCCCACCCCGAGGCGACCGGCCCGGCGATCGGCGCCGCCCTCACCGTGGTGCACCTGACCGCCGCCTCGCTCTGGTTCGGCGCCCTGCTGCACGTGCTGCGGACCATGCGGGTGCGCGGCGGCGGGCGCGCCGTCCTCGCGCGCTACGCCCGCACGGCGGCCTGGCTCTACGCCGCGCTCGTGGTCACCGGCACCTGTTCGGCCCTGCGCCGCCTGCCGCCGGACCTCGTCCTGAGCACGGCGTACGGCAGGGTGCTGCTGGTCAAGCTGGGCCTGGTCGGGCTGGCCAGCCTGCTCGCGACGACGGCACGGCGCCGGATGCTGCGGGGCGGGAACGCGCAGGCGCCGGCGCGGACGGAACTCGGCGTGCTCGCCGCCGTCGTGCTCGTCTCCGCCGTCCTCACAGTGGTGCCGGACCCGCACTGGCTCAGCCCGGCGTGACCCCGGGCCGGGGCCCGCCCGAAAACCGGTGGCCCCGGCCGCGCCCGCCCCGGTACCGTCGCGCCGCCGGGCGACCGGGCGGCGGAGTGCCGGGGGCGGATGACGGCGCTGAGCATGTCCGTCCGCACGGACGGCGAGTGGATGATCATCCACTCGTGCCTGTCCTGCGGCGAGCTGAGCGCGAACCGCATCGCGGGCGACGACGACCCCCTCGCCCTGCTCCGCTGCGGTCCGTCCCCTGACGGACCTCGGCCCCCCGGTCCGGGAGGCGCTGCTCACGCTGTAGGCCGCTGGTGGAGGCCCCGCACCGGGACCGGCTGTCTGAACGGAGCCGGGGCAGCCGCTCGTCGGCGCGAGCGGGCGAAACGCCGCCCTCCGGCTGCTCGACCGAGCGGGCGGCGAGGTACCCGATGCACGATGTGCCGGACCTCTCGAAGTCTGCGGCGTGCGCGTCAGACCTTGATCACGCGGACGCCCGGGCCGCAGAGCATCAGGAGGTCCTCGGGGTCCGACGTGAGGACCGTCACCGGGGCGGGCGAGGCGAGTGCGGTGGCAGCCACGATGGCGTCGAGGGCGTACTTGTGGCCGTGCAGTCCTGCTGCGGCGAGGAGCTCGCCGGCGCGGCGGGCGATGGCTTCGGTGGGCGGGATGATGTTCACGCGGGAGACGGCGTAGTCGAAGCGGGCCTGGCTGATCCTGGGGTCGCGGGCTTCGACGAGGGTGACGGAGCTGATGACGACGCGGATGTCCTCGGCTTCGGCTGCGGCCAGCCACTCGGTGATCTCGGGTGTGCGGCGCACCAGTGCCGACAGACCTTCGCAGTCGAGGACGAGCGTGCCGCTCACGCGGCGTCTGCCGGGTCGGCCGTATCACCGCGCAGGAGCGCTCGCTTGGCGTCGACTGCCGTCTGATCGACCGGGCCGTGTTCGGCTTCCGCGTCTTCGATGAGTTCGCGCAGTCTGTCCCGCTCCAGTTGGCGCTGGATGAGGGCTTCGACGTAGGCGGACATGCCTCGCTTGCCCGTGCGTGCCTTGAGGGCGGCGATGGTGCCCTCGTGGAGCGAGACGGATACGGGCCGGACGGGTCCTTCGCCGGGAGCCGGGGAGGTAGCCATGAAGCGAGCTTAACAAGACTCTTGTTAATGCGGGCCGCGGTTGCTGCTCCGCCGTACGAGCAGGGAAGGCCCTGACAGCGCTGAAGGAAGTGGACGCGCTGGTCAGGGCCTACCGCCTCAGCACTCGATGATGTTCACCGCGAGGCCGCCGCGCGCCGTCTCCTTGTACTTGACCGACATGTCCGCGCCGGTCTCCTTCATCGTCTTGATGACCTTGTCCAGGGAGACCAGGTGGTTGCCGTCGCCCCGCATCGCCATGCGGGCCGCCGTGACGGCCTTGACCGCCGCCATGCCGTTGCGCTCGATGCACGGGATCTGGACCAGGCCGCCGACCGGGTCGCAGGTCAGGCCCAGGTTGTGCTCCATGCCGATCTCGGCCGCGTTCTCCACCTGCTCGGGGGAGCCGCCCAGCACCTCCGCCAGCGCGCCGGCCGCCATCGAGCAGGCCGAGCCGACCTCGCCCTGGCAGCCGACCTCGGCGCCGGAGATCGAGGCGTTCTCCTTGAACAGCATGCCGACCGCGCCCGCCGCGAGGAGGAAGCGGACCACGTCGTCGTCCTTCTCCTCCTGCGAGGAGCCGCGGGCCGCGAAGTTGATGTAGTAGTGCAGGACCGCCGGGATGATGCCCGCCGCGCCGTTCGTCGGGGCGGTGACCACCCGGCCGCCGGCCGCGTTCTCCTCGTTCACGGCCATCGCGTAGAGCGTGATCCACTCCATCGCGAGCGCCGCCGGGTCGCCCTCGGAGCGGAGCTTGCGGGCCGTGTTCGCGGCGCGGCGGCGGACCTTCAGGCCGCCGGGCAGGATGCCCTCGCGGGACATGCCGCGCGAGACGCAGGCCTGCATGACCCGCCAGATCTCCAGGAGGCCCGCCCGGATCTCCTCCTCGGTGCGCCAGGCCTTCTCGTTCTCCAGCATCAGCGCGGAGATCGACAGGCCGGTCTCCCTGGCCAGCCGCAGCAGCTCGTCACCGGTGCGGAAGGGGTACTTCAGGACGGTGTCCTCCGGCACGATCGGGTTCTCGCCCTGGACCGCGTCCTCGTCCACCACGAAGCCGCCGCCGACGGAGTAGTACGTCTTCTCCAGGACCGGCGCGCCCTCGGCGTCGTAGGCGAAGATCGTCATGCCGTTGGCGTGGTACGGGAGCGCCTTGCGGCGGTGCAGGACCAGGTCCTCGTCGAAGTCGAAGGGGATCTCGTGCGCGCCGAGGAGGTTGATCCGGCCGCTCGACTTGATCCGCTCGACCTGGTCGTCCGCGGTCTCCACGTCGACCGTCCGCGGCGAGTCGCCCTCCAGGCCCAGCAGGACCGCCTTCGGGGTGCCGTGGCCGTGGCCGGTCGCTCCCAGCGAGCCGTACAGCTCGGCGCGTATCGCGGCGGTGTGGGCGAGCAGACCCTCGTTCTTCAGGCGGCGCGCGAACATCCGGGCGGCGCGCATCGGGCCCACCGTGTGGGAGCTGGACGGCCCGATGCCGATCGAGAACAGGTCGAAGACCGAGATGGCCACGGGGGGACTCCTTGTGGGTGGTAGACGCCGTTGTCTGCCGGGGTGGTGCAGAACAGAGCAGGTACATCGCGCGCGGGAGGCACACGGGTCGGGGCACCGCGCTCACAGTCCAGTGTGCGCGGTGCCCCGGAGATTCGTACGAACAAAAGGGTACGAAACTACTTCAGGCCGGGGTACAGCGGGTGCTTGTCCGCGAGCGCGGTCACCCGGGCCTTCAGCGCCACGGCGTCGAAGCCGGGCTTCAGGGTCTCCGCGATGATGTCGGCCACCTCACGGAAGTCCTCGTCGCCGAAACCGCGGGTCGCGAGCGCCGGCGTGCCGATGCGCAGACCCGAGGTGACCATCGGCGGACGCGGGTCGTTCGGGATCGCGTTCCGGTTGACCGTGATGCCGACCTCGTGGAGACGGTCCTCGGCCTGCTGGCCGTCCAGCTCGGAGTTGCGCAGGTCGACCAGGACCAGGTGCACGTCCGTGCCGCCGGAGAGGACGGAGACACCGTGCGCGGTGACGTCGTCCTGGACCAGACGCTCGGCCAGGATCCGGGCGCCGTCCAGCGTGCGCTGCTGGCGCTCCTTGAACTCCTCCGAGGCCGCGATCTTGAAGGAGACGGCCTTGGCCGCGATCACGTGCTCCAGCGGGCCGCCCTGGAAGCCGGGGAAGACCGAGGAGTTCAGCTTCTTGGCGAACTCCTTCTTCGCCAGGATGATGCCGCCGCGCGGGCCGCCGAGCGTCTTGTGCGTGGTGGAGGTCACCACGTCCGCGTACTCGACCGGGTTCGGGTGCAGACCCGCCGCGACGAGGCCCGCGAAGTGGGCCATGTCGACCCACAGGTACGCCTCGACCTCGTCGGCGATCCGGCGGAACTCGGCGAAGTCCAGCTGGCGCGGGTAGGCGGACCAGCCCGCGATGATCACCTTGGGGCGGTGCTCCTTGGCGAGCCGCTCGACCTCGGCCATGTCGACCAGACCGGCCTCGTCCACGTGATACGCGACCACGTTGAACTGCTTGCCGGAGAAGTTCAGGCGCATGCCGTGGGTGAGGTGGCCGCCGTGCGCCAGGTCCAGGCCGAGGATCGTGTCGCCCGGCTGGGCGATCGCGAAGAGGGCGGCCTGGTTGGCGGAGGCGCCGGAGTGCGGCTGCACGTTGGCGTACTCGGCGCCGAACAGGTCCTTGATCCGGTCGATCGCGATCTGCTCGGCCACGTCGACGTGCTCGCAGCCGCCGTAGTAGCGGCGGCCCGGGTAGCCCTCGGCGTACTTGTTGGTGAGGACGGAGCCCTGGGCCTCCATGACCGCGACCGGAGCGAAGTTCTCCGAGGCGATCATCTCGAGGGTGGACTGCTGGCGGTGGAGCTCGGCGTCGACAGCGGCGGCGACGTCGGGGTCCAGCTCGTGGAGAGGGGTGTTCAGAAGCGACATGAATTCGATCCCTAAGGGGTCTCAGTTCCCGGCGGAGAACTCGGCGTACTCGTCGGCGGAGAGCAGGTCCTTCGGCTCCTCGGCGACGCGTACCTTGAACAGCCAGCCACCCTCGAACGGAGCGGTGTTCACCAGGGACGGGTCGTCCACGACGTCCTGGTTGGCGGCGACGACCTCGCCGGTGACCGGGGAGTACAGGTCGCTGACGGACTTCGTCGACTCCAGCTCGCCGCAGGTCTCGCCCGCGGTGACCGTGTCGCCGACCTCGGGAAGCTGGGCGTAGACGACGTCACCGAGCGCGTTGGCCGCGAACTCCGTGATGCCCACCGTCGAGACGCCCTCCTCGGCGTCCGACAGCCACTCGTGCTCCTTGGTGTAACGCAGCTGCTGGGGGTTGCTCATGACCTGATTCTCCTGGATCGGGGGAGTGCTGATGAACGTGGGTCTTGCCAGATGAGACGTGAAGTGAGATGGACCCGGGCGCCGGCGGCCCGGGGGAACGTCACTTCTCGCGCTTGTAGAACGGCAGCGCGACGACCTCGTACGGCTCGTGGGTGCCGCGGATGTCCACACCTACACCCTGCGTGCCGGGCTCGGCGTGCGCCGCGTCCACGTACGCCATGGCGATCGGCTTTCCGAGGGTCGGGGACGGGGCACCCGAGGTGACCTCGCCGACGACCTGGCCGTCCACGACGACCTGCATGCCGGCCCGCGGGACCCGGCGGCCCTCGGCGATCAGGCCGACGAGCTTGCGGGGCGGGTTGCCCGCGGCGCGCTCGGCGGCGGCCTCCAGCGCCTTGCGGCCGACGAAGGCGCCGTCGTTCGTCGTCTTCTCGAACTTCACGACCCGGCCCAGACCGGCGTCGAACGGCGTCAGCGAGGTGGTCAGCTCGTGCCCGTACAGCGGCATGCCCGCCTCCAGGCGCAGCGTGTCGCGGCAGGACAGGCCGCAGGGGATCAGGCCGACCGGGGCGCCCGCCTCGGTCAGCGCCCGCCACACGCCCTCGGCGTGCTCGGGCTTGAGGAACAGCTCGAAGCCGTCCTCGCCGGTGTAGCCGGTACGGGCGATCAGCGCGGGGACCCCGGCGACCGTGCCCGGCAGGCCGGCGTAGTACTTCAGGCCGTCCAGGTCGGCGTCGGTGAGGGACTTCAGGATGCCGGGGGACTCCGGGCCCTGCACGGCGATCAGCGCGTACGCGTCGCGGTCGTCGCGGACCTCGGCGTCGAAGCCGGCCGCGCGCTCGGTGAGGGCGTCGAGGACGATCTGCGCGTTGGAGGCGTTGGCGACGACCATGTACTCCTGCTCCTGGAGCCGGTACACGATCAGGTCGTCGAGGATGCCGCCGTCCTCCTGGCAGATCATCGTGTAGCGGGCGCGGCCGAGGCCCACGGTCGAGATGTTGCCGACGAGCGCGTGGTCGAGCAGCTCGACGGCCTGCGGACCGGTGACCGTGATCTCGCCCATGTGGGAGAGGTCGAACAGACCGGCCTTGGTGCGGACGGCGTTGTGCTCGTCGCGCTCGCTGGCGTAGCGCAGCGGCATGTCCCAGCCGGCGAAGTCGGTCATGGTCGCGCCCAGCGAACGATGCAGGGCATCGAGGGCGGTCAGGCGGGGGGCGTTGCTCATGGGGTGGCTCCCAAGTCCCAGGGGGCGTGCAGGGCACGACATGCATGACGGGTGAGGACAATCCTCCCCATCTGTCATGGAACCTGAGAGGTTCACCGAGGGCATCCTCGGCTTGCACCTTGGGTGGAGCCGCACCGGTGCTCCCGGGGCGGTTCGCTTTTCAGATCTGCCTCATCCACGCGGTACGGGGCCTGAGAGATTCAAGGGAGGGTCTTGCTCCTTCGGCGCCCGGACTGCTACAGCAGTGCTACAGCCTGTCCAGGACTCTCCCGCGCGGATTCGAGCGGCCGATATGCGGTTGTGTGCGCTTGGCGCGCACATCATTGCACGCGGGGTCTCATCGGCAAATCGCTTGTGCCGCATTACCGTTTCTTTACACTTCTTGGGCAAGGGCTCCCCAAGGGCCCGACAGGGGGAGTAGCGATGACGTTCCAGCGGACCGGCGCCTATGCGGCCGACACCGGACTGCCGGCCGGACGCGCCCGGGCCAGGACCCGCCGGCGCGGCAAGGCCACGCCTCTGCTGCGGGACCTGCGCGAGCGGGCCGGCCGCGGGCCGCGGGCGCTGACCTTCGCCGCCGGTGACCTGGTCGTGGTCTCCGGGCTGCCCGGCAGCGGCAAGTCGACCCTGATGGCCCGCGCGGCCGAGGGCCGGGGAGTCGACTCGCAGGACGCCCGGGAGCGCTGGGAGGCACTCATGCCGCGCTTCCTGCCCTACGCCGTCTACCGGCCACTGGTCCGCGTCGCCCACTACGCCGGACTGCGGCGGGACCTGCGCGCCGGCCGGAGCGTGATCGTGCACGACTGCGGCACCCAGTCCTGGGTGCGCGCCTGGCTCGCCCGCGAGGCCCGCCGAAGAGGGCGCGCCCTGCACCTGATCATGCTCGACGTCACCCCCGCCGCCGCCCGCGAGGGCCAGCGCGAGCGGGGCCGCGGGGTCTCCGGCTACGCCTTCGCCCGGCACCGACGGGCCGTCGGCCGCCTGCTGCGCGCCGTGGAGTCGGGCAGCCTGCCCCCGGGATGCGCCTCGGCGACCCTCCTCGACCGGGACGCGGCCGACGCGCTGCGCCGGATCGCCTTCCGCGACGAGGACTGAGAGCCCGGCGGATCCACGGCGGATCCGAAAGGGGGCGAGTGGGGACGGCCGCCCCGGGCCC
Organism: Streptomyces sp. NPDC048338; assembly: GCF_043201055.1. Classification (NCBI taxonomy): domain Bacteria; kingdom Bacillati; phylum Actinomycetota; class Actinomycetes; order Kitasatosporales; family Streptomycetaceae; genus Streptomyces; species Streptomyces sp. NPDC048338. The sequence continues at coordinate 282,446 of NZ_JBICYQ010000008.1, read as the reverse complement.
CGGCGGATTTCGGCCCGGCACCGTGCGCGGGGGGCCGTACGGAGCCGCGCGGAGGGGCCGCCGACCGGCGGCGACGCGCGCGCACGGTGATACGGACCGAGGCGCTCCGTGCGTATCTGGCCACGGCGAGGTCAGGGCGGCGTTAGGGTTCTGCCCCGAGGGCGCGTGACGACTTCGCGCGAGAAGGGGAACCGAGAACCGTGGACGTTACGTGGCCGGGCAACGAGCTCGAAGAGGTGCTGGCCGCCTCACTGGGCAACCCCGCTGCCGGGGGCCGGCTCGTCGAGGTGCTCGGACGGAGCCCGATCTGGGTGCCCCTGCCGAACGGCGGCGGCCCCGACAGCACCGACCTCGACCTGCCCACGATGGAGATCGACGGCTTCCCGTACGTCCCCGTCTTCAGCTCCGAGCAGCAGTTCCTCGCCTGCGTCGGCAGCCACATGTCCTTCACCGTCGCCCCGGCCCGGGAGTTCGCCCGCGGCCTGCCGCCGCAGCTCGGCATCGCCGTGAACCCCGGCGGCACCGTCGGCGCCCCGCTGCCCCCGCCCGCCGTGGCCGAACTCTGCCGGGTCGGCCGCACCCCGCTGGACGGCCCCGCGACCGGTGGCCGGGTCCGCCTCTTCGAGCCCGACTGGCAGGACGACCCGGTCGACTTCCTCTCCGCCGCGGCCGCCGAGTTCGACGCCACCGGGGTCGTCGTCACCGCCCGGCGCGCCCTGGCCAGCGTCGAGGGCACCGAACCCGCCCTCTTCGTCGGCGTCGAGCTCGCCACCTGGGACGGCGTCGACCGCAACGCGCCCCTGGACGCGCTCGGCCGCGCACTCGGCCGGGTCGAGGTGGCCTGGCCGGTCAATCTCATCCTGCTGGACGTTGCGCAGGACCCGGTGGGGGACTGGATGCTGGAGCGCGTGCGCCCCTTCTACCAGCGGGCCTCCGCGTAAATGAAGCAGATTCGGTGGACGAAAGAGGGGCGGGACCCACGGTGAGCGCGTCAGGCACCGCTGCGGCCGGACAGGTCGAGCACATGCTGCGCCAGGTGACACCCGGACGCTACGACGCGTACGAGCAGCTGCTGCACGCCCTGGCCGACGGCAACGTCTGGATGCTGCTCTGGCAGGGCCAGGCCGGCTCCCCGGACGCCCAGTACGGGAAGATGGAGATTGAGGGCCTCGGCTACGCCCCCTGCGTGACCTCCGCGCAGGAGCTCGCCGCCTCCGGCTGGAACCGGGCCCACGAGGTCGTCACCGGCCGCGACATCGCCCGCGCGCTCTACCCCGACCGCTGGGGCATCTGGCTGAACCCGCACGACCCCGGCGGCGGCGTCGGCATCCCGTGGGCCGACCTCCGGCGGATCGCCACCGGCCTGGAGCGGATGCCCGCGGGACCCCTGCGGCTGTCCGAGCCCGCGCTGGAGATCCCCCAGTTCTACGCCCTGCTGACCCAGAACGCGCACCGCACCCCGTCCGTACGGTCGCTGCGCCGCGCCTGGGTCCAGCCCGCGCTGGGCTCTCCCTACCTCGCCATCGGTCTCGACCTCTACGACACCTCCGCGGCCTCGGTGGAGACCGTGCGGGGGATGATGCGCCAGTCGATCTCCGCCGTGCCCGACGGGCTGCCGGTCTCGACCGTCGCGATGTCCGACGATCACGACCCGGTGACGATGTGGCTGCGGGCCAACGCCCGCCCGTTCTACGACCGCGAGGCGCACGCCGCCCCCGCCCCGCACGCCCCCGGTTACGGCTACCCTCCCGCCGCGCCCCGAGCGTACTGATACGTCCGTTCCGTCACCCCAATTGCATCCGGCTCCGGAGCAGTTGGGAGACATGTCCGTTCTGGTCGAATAGCGGCCGAGATGGTCCGCTCACGCGATCACTGCGTCCGGATAACGGAAGGCGTAGGACCGCATCACGTTTGAGCAAACATTCCCCGTCAGGTCTGGCGGGTGATCGCGAACCCATTGAAGACTCCCCGGAACACCGGGCGTTCGGCCTTCCTGGCCTGCGCCCGAGGAGTGTGTTCCACCAAGCCGCTACCCGCGGCGGGCAAGGGCCGGCTACCGGCGGCCGAGAGGGGTCCTCACCACGATGACGGCACCACTGCACGAGACGAGTGCGGCCGAGTCGACGGTTCCCGTCGACGCCGTGTCCGACCTCCCGGCCAAGGTGATCGAGGGCCGCTCTCCCTGGCAGATCGCCTGGACCAGGCTGAAGCGTGACAAGCTCGCCCTCACCGGCGGATTCGTCGTGCTGTTCCTGATCCTGGTGGCCATCTGCGCTCCGCTGATCGTGGGCCTCCTCGGCCACCCGCCGGACCAGTTCCACGAGGACCAGATCGACCCGCTCTTCGGTACCCCGATCGGCTCCTACGGCGGCATCAGCTCCGACTTCCTCTTCGGGGTCGAGCCGGTCAACGGCCGCGACGTCTTCAGCCGCATCGTCTACGGCGCCCGGATCTCGCTCCTCGTCGCCTTCCTCGCGGCGGTCTTCGCGGTCCTGCTCGGCACCGTCCTCGGCATCATCGCCGGCTACTTCGGCGGCTGGATCGACGCCGCCCTCAGCCGCGTCATGGACGTCATGCTCGCCTTCCCGCAGCTGCTCTTCACCATCGCCCTGGTCTCGGTGCTGCCGAACTCGCTGCTGGGCCTGGACGGTTCGGGCGTCCGCATCGCCGCACTGGTCCTCGTCATCGGCTTCTTCGGCTGGCCCTACGTCGGCCGCATCGTCCGCGGCCAGACCCTGACCCTGCGCAACCGCGAGTACGTCGAGGCGGCGCAGAGCCTGGGCGCGGGCCGCTTCTACATCCTCCGCAGGGAACTGCTGCCCAACCTGATCGCCCCGATCACGGTCTACGCGACCCTGATGATCCCCACCAACATCCTCACCGAAGCGGCGCTCAGCTTCCTCGGTGCGGGCGTGAAGCCTCCCACCGCTTCCTGGGGGCAGATGCTGTCGGCGGCCATCTCGACCTATGAGTCGGATCCCCTGTTCATGGTGATCCCCGGCCTCGCCATCTTCATCACCGTTCTGGCGTTCAACCTCTTCGGCGACGGCGTGCGCGACGCGCTCGACCCGAAGAGCTCCCGCTGACCGAACGTCGCGACACCGCAAGACCAGCCCCAGACCAGCCCCTGCCGCTGTCGACAGGAGGCATGTCCCACCGGCGGACCGCCGTAACGGCCGCCATTATTCCGGAGGTTGCGAGACCATGACTCTGAACAGCTCTCAGAGGCGCAGAATCGCCGCGGGCGCGCTGCTCGCCGCGGCCACGATGGTCGTCACCACGGCCTGTGGCGGCGGCAACGGCGACGGCGGCAGCAAGGGCAAGGCCGGCGCGCCCGGCTTCAACGCCGGCGTGAACAAGGTCGCCAACGCCTCCGACAAGAAGGGCGGCACGCTCAAGTTCATCGGCTCGCAGGAAGCCGACTCGTGGGACCCGCAGCGCGGTTACTACGGCTTCGTGTGGGACTTCGCGCGCTACTACACGCGTCAGCTGGTCACCTTCAAGTCCGCGCCGGGCGCCGCCTCCACCGAGCTGGTCCCCGACCTCGCCACCGACGCCGGCAAGGTCTCGGCCGACGGCCTGACCTACACCTTCACGCTGAAGGACGGGGTGACCTGGGAGGACGGCAAGCCGATCACCTCCAAGGACATCAAGTACGGCATCGAGCGCATCTGGGCCCAGGACGTCATCTCCGGCGGCCCGATCTACCTGCAGCAGGTCCTCGACCCCAAGGGCGAGTACAAGGGCCCGTACAAGGACACCTCCGCGGACAAGCTCGGCCTGAAGGCCATCGAGACGCCGGACGACAAGACCATCGTCTTCAAGCTGCCGGTCGCCAACGGTGACTTCCTGCAGATGCTGGCCATGCCCGCGGCCTCCCCGGTCCGCCAGGACAAGGACACCAAGGCGCAGTACGGCCTGAAGCCGTTCTCCTCCGGCCCGTACAAGTGGCAGGAGTACAAGCCCAACAAGTCCATCCTGCTCGTCCGCAACGACAAGTGGGACGAGAAGTCCGACGGCATCCGCAAGGCCCTGCCGGACAAGATCAGCGTCACGTTCACCACGAACGCCGACGACATGGACAACCGTCTGATCGAGGGCGAGTACGACCTCGACATCAACGCGACGGGTGTCGGCGCCTCGGCCCGCGCCAAGGTGCTCCAGCAGCACAAGGAGAACGCGGACAACCCGCAGACGGGCTTCATCCGCTACGCGGTCTTCCCGCAGACGGTCATCGACAACGTCGAGTGCCGCAAGGCGATCATCTACGCGGCCGACTCCAAGTCCCTCCAGACCGCCCGTGGCGGCCCGCAGGCCGGTGGCGACATCGCCACCAACATGCTGCCGCCGGCGATCAAGGGTGCCGACCCGGCCGCCGACCCGTACGGCAAGCTCGCCGGCAAGCCGGACCTCGCCAAGGCCAAGGAGGCCCTGGCCAAGTGCGGTAAGCCGAACGGCTTCAAGACCACGATCGCGGTCCGCAACAACAAGAAGATCGAGATCGCGACCGCCGAGTCCCTCCAGCAGTCGCTGAAGGCCGTCGGCATCGACGCCCAGATCGACCAGTTCGACGGCGCCCAGACGTCCGGCATCATCGGTTCGCCGAAGGTCGTCAAGGACAAGGGCTACGGCATCATCATCATGGGCTGGGGCGCCGACTTCCCGTCCGGCCAGGGCTTCCTGCAGCCGCTGGTCGACGGTCGCTTCATCCTGCAGAGCGGCAACAACAACTTCTCGGAGCTGAACGACCCGGCCGTCAACGGCCTGTTCGACCAGGCGCTGAAGGAGACGGACCCGGCCAAGGCCGGCGAGCTCTACAAGCAGATCAACACGAAGGTCTCGGAGGCCGCGGTCTACCTGCCCTTCACTCACGAGAAGAACATCATCTGGCGTTCCTCGCGACTGACCAACGTCTACACGGCCGACGCCTACAACGGCCGCTACGACTACGCGTCGCTCGGCGTCGTCAAGTAAGCCGAGTCTCCATCAACTCGCTCCAACGGCGCACCCGCCGCTAGGTCCGAAGGGCAGGTGATGGCCGTGGCCGGCGGCTGGGGAACCCGATCGGGTTCCCCAGCCGCCGACCGGCCGACCGCATGCTTGCATACATAGTCCGACGGCTCTTCGCCGTCGTCGCGATGCTGCTCGTCGTCACCCTGGTGACACTCAGCATCTTCTTCCTCATCCCCAAGATGACCGGCAGTGACCCTGCCGCGATGTTCGTCGGCAAGCAGGCGGATCCGGCCTCCATCGAGGGAATCCGGCAGAAGCTGGGCCTGGACGAGCCGATCCTGGTGCAGTTCTGGCACTTCGTCTCCGGGATCTTCGTCGGTCGCGACTACACCGGTGGCGGCGACACGATCCACTGTGCCGCGCCCTGCTTCGGCTACTCCTTCCGCACGGAGCAGGAGGTCTCGGCCATGCTGGTCGACGCCTTCCCCGTCACCCTCTCCATGGTCCTCGGCGCAGCCGTGCTCTGGCTGCTCATGGGTGTCACCACGGGCGTGGTCTCCGCGCTCAAGCGGGGCACCGTCATCGACCGTGTCGCGATGATCACCGCTCTCGCCGGTGTCTCGCTCCCCATCTTCTTCACCGCCATGCTGGCGATGCTCGTCTTCCGCACGCAGCTGGGCTGGGTCAACGCCTCGTACGTACCGATCAGCGAGTCCTTCGGCGGCTGGTTCGGCGGCCTGCTGCTGCCGTGGGTGACCCTCGCCTTCCTGTACGCGGCGATGTACGCGCGACTCACCCGCGCCACCATGCTGGAGGTCCTCAACGAGGACTACATCCGTACCGCCCGGGCCAAGGGTCTGCCCGAGCCGGTCGTGCTCGGCAAGCACGCCATGCGCTCCACCATGACCCCCATCCTGACCATCTTCGGCATGGACCTCGGCGCCCTCGTCGGCGGCGCGATCCTGACCGAGACCGCGTTCAGCCTCCACGGCCTCGGCGGGCTGGCGATCAAGGGTGTGAGCGAGCGCGACCTGCCGCTGATCCTGGCGGTCACGCTCATCACCGCGGCCTGCGTGGTCGTCGCCAACCTCGTCGTGGACCTGTTGTACGCGGTGATCGACCCCCGAGTGAGGCTCGCATGACGGACAATCTGACGAAGACCGGCGCCGCCCTCGGCGAGCCGGTCAGGTCCGGACAGTCCGCGCCGTCCGACGCCTTCCTGGACGTACGCGACCTCAAGATCCACTTCCCGACCGACGACGGCCTCGTCAAGTCCGTGGACGGCCTCACCTTCCAGCTGGAGAAGGGCAAGACCCTCGGCATCGTGGGCGAGTCCGGCTCCGGCAAGTCGGTCACCTCGCTCGGCATCATGGGCCTGCACACGGTCGGCCAGTACGGCCGGCAGAAGGCCCGGATCTCCGGCGAGGTCTGGCTCAACGGCCAGGAGCTCCTCTCGGCCGATCCCGAGGCCGTGCGCAAGCTGCGCGGCCGTGACATGGCGATGATCTTCCAGGATCCGCTGTCGGCCATGCACCCGTACTACACGGTCGGCCACCAGATCGTGGAGGCGTACCGCGTCCACCACCCGGTCGACAAGAAGACCGCCCGCAAGCGGGCCGTCGAACTCCTCGACCGGGTCGGCATCCCCGAGCCCGCGCGGCGGTTCGACAGCTACCCGCACGAGTTCTCCGGCGGTATGCGCCAGCGCGCGATGATCGCGATGGCGCTGGTCAACAACCCCGAGCTGCTCATCGCGGACGAGCCGACCACCGCGCTCGACGTGACCGTGCAGGCGCAGATCCTCGACCTGATCCGGGACCTGCAGAAGGAGTTCGGCTCCGCGGTCATCATCATCACCCACGACCTCGGCGTCGTCGCCGAGATCGCCGACGACATCCTGGTGATGTACGGCGGGCGGTGCGTGGAGCGCGGATCGGCCGAGGACGTCTTCTACGAGCCGCAGCACCCCTACACCTGGGGCCTGCTGGGCTCCATGCCCCGCATCGACCGGGACCAGACCGACCGGCTCATCCCGGTCAAGGGCAACCCGCCCAGCCTGATCAACGTTCCGAGCGGCTGCGCGTTCAACCCGCGATGCCCGTACGCGGATGTGCCCAAGGGCGGCATCACGCGCACGGAGCGCCCCGAGCTGCGGCTGGCGACGGTCGGTGAGGGCCACGGCCGTCACTACTCCGCCTGCCACATGCCGCAGGAGGAGCGGACCCGGATCTGGACCGAAGAGATTGCGCCGAAGCTGTGAGCGACAACAAGAGCACCGAGCCCCTGCTCAAGGTCACCGGCCTGGTGAAGCACTTCCCGATCAAGAAGGGGCTGCTGCAGCGCCAGGTCGGGGCGGTCAAGGCGGTCGACGGCATCGACTTCGAGGTGCTGCCGGGTGAGACCCTCGGCGTGGTCGGCGAGTCCGGCTGCGGCAAGTCGACGATGGGCCGGCTGATCACCCGGCTGCTCGAACCGACCGGCGGCTCGATCGAGTTCCAGGGCAAGGACATCTCGCACCTCGGTGTGGCCGGCATGCGCCCGCTGCGCCGCGACATCCAGATGATCTTCCAGGACCCGTACGGCTCGCTGAACCCGAGGCACACGGTCGGCTCGATCGTCTCGGCGCCCTTCAAGCTCCAGGGCGTGGAGCCGGAGGGCGGGGTCAAGAAGGAGGTCCAGCGCCTGCTGGGCCTGGTCGGCCTCAACCCGGAGCACTACAACCGCTACCCGCACGAGTTCTCCGGCGGTCAGCGCCAGCGCATCGGCATCGCCCGCGCGCTCGCCCTGAAGCCGAAGCTGGTCGTCGCCGACGAGCCCGTCTCGGCCCTGGACGTCTCCATCCAGGCGCAGGTGGTCAACCTGCTGGACGACCTCCAGCAGGAACTGGGCCTCACGTACGTGATCATCGCCCACGACCTGTCGGTCATCCGGCACGTCTCGGACCGCATCGCCGTGATGTACCTGGGCAAGATCGTGGAGCTCGCGGACCGCAAGAGCCTGTACGAGTCGCCGATGCACCCGTACACCAAGGCCCTGATGTCGGCGGTCCCGGTGCCGGACCCCCGGCGCCGCGGCCAGAAGAGCGAGCGGATCCTGCTGACCGGCGACGTCCCGTCGCCGATCGCCCCGCCGCCGGGCTGCCGCTTCCACACCCGCTGCTGGAAGGCGACGAGCCTCTGCAAGACCGAGGAGCCCCCGCTCCTGGAGCTGCGCCCGGGCCAGCGCGTGGCGTGCCACCACCCGGAGAACGCCGAGGGTCTGACGATCCCGGCGGCGCGGGAGTCGGTCGAGGTGTCGAAGGACACGGCGAAGAAAGCGGAGGCGGAGGCGCCCGAGCCGGAGGCGCCGGCGGAGGTCCTCGCGAAGACGGAGAAGGCGGCGTCCACGCCGTCGAAGCCCGAGGTCGCGAAGCCCGAGGCGTCCGAGTCCGCGTCCGCGTCCGAGGAGGCCACCGCGAAGGCGGAGGCGTCCGCGCCCGCCGAGGAGGACGCGCCCGCGGAGGCGTCCGCCGAGTCGGAGGACACCCCCGCCGAAGGCGACGCGTCGGCGAAGTGACGCGGTACCCCGCGACGACGGGGCGGGGAGCCACGGGTTCCCGTACGAAGGGCCCCGCGCCGTCCGGCGCGGGGCCCTTCGCGGTCGCGGTGCGGCGCACCCCGGACCCGGCACGTCACCGGGCGGGACGGGGGCGCCCGCCCGGCCCGCGGCCGCGCCCGCCGGTGCCGTCCGTCGGACCACGCACCCCCGACCGGCACAATTGGGCGGTGCTCCACGAACTGTTCAATCCCTCTGTTCAACACGCGCTCGACCTCGTCGGCATCTTCGTCTTCGCGATCTCCGGCGCCCTCCTCGCCGTCCGCAAGAACTTCGACGTCTTCGGTATCGCCGTCCTCGCCGAGGTCACCGCGCTCGGCGGAGGTCTGCTGCGCGACCTGATCATCGGTGCCGTGCCCGCGGCGTTCGCCGATCTCGGCTACTTCCTGATGCCGCTCGTCGCGGCGGCGCTCGTCTTCTTCCTCCACCCCGAGGTCGAGCGCACCCAGACCGCCGTCAACGTCTCCGACGCCGCCGGTCTCGGGCTCTTCTGCGTCACCGGCACCACCAAGGCGTACGACTACGGCCTCGGCCTCACCTCCTCCGCGGCGCTGGGCCTGGCCACCGCCGTCGGCGGCGGCGTGCTGCGCGACGTGCTCGCCAACGAGGTCCCCTCCCTCCTGCGCTGGGACCGCGACCTCTACGCCGTGCCCGCGATGGTCGGCGCCACGATGGTCGCCGTCTGCCTCCGCTTCGACGCCCTCAACGCCTTCACCAGCGCCGCCGCCGTGGTCACGGCCTTCGTCCTGCGCCTGCTCGCCATGCGCTACCACTGGCGTGCGCCCCGCGCCTGGAACCGCAGGTCGTCCGCCCGCGAGGAGTCCGAAAAAGCTACCGCTCAGTAATCTTCTGTTGTACCGTCGAAGGCATGAGCACGAGCATCGAGACGACGAGCGAGTTCGACCGCGACACCGCCGTCACCCTGCGCGCCCCCGGCATCTACGACGCCGACCTGTCCGCCGGCTGGACGATCATCTCCGCCGTCAACGGCGGCTACCTGCTCTCGCTGCTCGGCCGAGCGCTCGGTGAGCACCTGCCGCACCCGGACCCGTTCACCATCTCGGCGCACTACCTCACCCCGTCCGTGCCGGGCCCCGCGGTGATCCGCACCGAGACGGTCCGCACCGGGCGCACCCTCTCCACCGGACAGGCCTCGCTCTACCAGTACGACGCGGACGGCACCGAGATCGAGCGCATCCGCGTCCTCGCCTCGTACGGCGACCTCGACGCGCTCCCGGACGACGTCCGCACCGCCGCGCGACCCCCGGCCCTGGCACCCATCGAGCAGTGCTTCGGCGCCTCGGACGGCCCCCGGCCCGAGATCCCCGGTTCCTCCGCCATCACCGACCGGCTCGACATCCGCCTCGACCCGGCCACCGTCGGCTGGGCCGTCGGCGCGCCCTCCGGCAAGGGCGAGATGCGCGGCTGGTTCGGCCTCGCCGACGGCCGCGAGCCCGACGCGCTGTCCCTGCTGCTCACCGTCGACGCGATGCCGCCGACCTCGTTCGAGCTGGGCCTCAAGGGCTGGACCCCCACGGTCGAGCTGACCACCCACATCCGCTGCCGCCCCGCCCCGGGCCCGCTGCGGGTCGCCATCACCACCCGCAACCTCGCCGGCGGCTTCCTGGAGGAGGACGCGGAGGTCTGGGACAGCGCCGACCGCCTCGTCGCCCAGTCCCGCCAGCTGGCCCGCGCCCCGCGCGGTTAGGCCCCGGACGGGACCGAGGCCCGGACAGGACCCGGACCGGCGAAACACGTCACCGAGAGCGCCTCGCGGCCTCCCGTACGCACCGCGTACCGGGACGCAGGGGCGCTCTCGGCGTCGGCCGAGCCGGACCGGCCGGACGGCCGCCCCGCGCGGCCGGGGGCGCAAACAGGCCAGGCGCCCGAGGAGCTGGAGCGGCCTCGTAGAATCGACCCACCATGGCTTACCTCGACCACGCCGCCACCACGCCGATGCTCCCCGAGGCGATCGAGGCGATGACCGCCCAACTCGCCGTCACAGGCAACGCCTCCTCGTTGCACGCCGCAGGGCGACGGGGCCGCCGCACCGTCGAGGAGGCGCGGGAGACGCTCGCCGCCGCCCTCGGCGCCCGGCCCAGCGAGGTCGTCTTCACCTCCGGCGGCACCGAGGCCGACAACCTCGCCGTCAAGGGCCTGTACTGGGCCCGCCGTGACGCCGACCCCCAGCGCACCCGCGTCCTGTGCGGTCCCGTCGAGCACCACGCCGTCCTGGACGCCGTCGACTGGCTCGCCACCCACGAGGGCGCGACCGTCGAGTACCTCCCCGTCGACCGGTACGGCCGCGTCCACCCCGAGGACCTGCGCGAGGCCCTCGCACGCGACCCCGAGAGCGTCGCGCTCGCCACCGTCATGTGGGCGAACAACGAGATCGGCACGATCATGCCGGTCCGGGAACTCGCCGACGTCGCAGCCGAGTTCGGCGTGCCCCTGCACTCCGACGCGGTACAGGCGTTCGGTCAGATTCCGGTCGACTTCGCGGCCTCCGGACTCGCCGCCATGACCGTCTCCGGGCACAAGATCGGTGGCCCCTACGGCATCGGCGCCCTGCTCCTCGGCCGTGAGTACAGCCCCGTCCCCGTCCTGCACGGCGGCGGCCAGGAGCGGCACGTGCGCTCCGGCACCCTCGACGTCCCCGCGATCGCCGCGTTCGCCGTCGCCGGCCGGCTCGCCGCCGAGCGGCGCGAGGAGTTCGCCCGGGAGGTCGGCGGCCTGCGCGACGACCTGGTCGACGCCGTGCGCGCCGCCGTCCCCGACGCCGTCCTCGGCGGCGACCCGGTCGACCGGCTGCCCGCCAACGCCCACTTCAGCTTCCCCGGCTGCGAGGGCGACTCCCTGCTCCTGCTGCTCGACGCCCAGGGCATCGAGTGCTCCACGGGATCGGCCTGCACCGCCGGCATCGCCCAGCCCAGCCACGTCCTCCTCGCCACCGGCACCGACCCGGACCTGGCGCGCGGCACCCTGCGCTTCAGCCTCGGCCACACCTCCACCAAGGAGGACGTGGCGGCGGTCGCCGCGGCGATCGGCCCGGCCGTCGAACGGGCCCTCACCGCCGGACTCACCTGAGCCCGCCCGCGACCGGCCCGTACCGCCCGGCTCAGCCCAGCTTCCCGGCCTCCGCCGCCACCAGCCTCATGTAGCGGGGCCAGTCCCAGTGGGGGCCGGGGTCCGTGTGGTCCGTGCCCTCGACCTCGACGTGCCCGATGATGTGCTCCCGGTCCACAGGGATCCCGTGGCGGGCGCATATCCCGGCGGTCAGCCGCGCCGACCCCGCGTACATCGCCGCCGTGAAGTCCTGCGGCCGGTCGACGAAGCCCTCGTGCTCGATGCCGACGCTCCGCTCGTTCATGTCCCGGTTTCCCGCGTGGAAGGCCACGTCGAGCTCGCGGATCATCTGCGCGACGTGCCCGTCCTTGCGCACCACGTAGTGCGTGGCGGCGCCGTGCGCCGGGTTCTTGAAGACCTTCAGGGCACCGGAGTAGCTGCCCTGGACGACATGGATCACCACACGGTCGATCACGTAGTCGTCCGGCCGGTCGGCCCGCCGCCAGTTCGCCCGCGCCGCCGACGTCCACTCCGCACCCTTGTGATCGAGCTCGCCCTCCACCCGCTTCCGCTGCGTTCCCGGCAGCCGCCACCAGGCGCGCTGCAGTTCCTCGCGGGCCAGCACGGCCGTGCCCAGCACCGCGGCACCACCGCCGAGCAGCACAGCGCGCCGCCCGACCCCCCTCTTGGCTTCTTCGCTCCCCATGTGATCGTCAACGCATACTCACGCGACCACGGTTCCCGGAGACCCGTACCCTGGTGGGGCTATGACTACGACTCCTCCCCGTCCCCTCCGTGTCCTGGCCGCCATGTCGGGCGGCGTGGACTCCGCCGTCGCCGCCGCCCGGGCCGCCGAAGCCGGGCACGACGTGACCGGGGTGCACCTGGCCCTCTCGGCGAACCCGCAGTCCTTCCGCACCGGCGCGCGCGGGTGCTGCACCATCGAGGACTCGCGCGACGCCCGCCGGGCGGCGGACGTCATCGGCATCCCCTTCTACGTCTGGGACCTCGCCGAGCGCTTCCGCGAGGACGTGGTCGACGACTTCGTCGCGGAGTACGAGGCCGGCCGCACCCCCAACCCCTGCCTGCGCTGCAACGAGAAGATCAAGTTCGCGGCGCTGCTCGACAAGGCACTGGCCCTCGGCTTCGACGCGGTCTGCACCGGCCACTACGCGACGGTCGTCCTGAACGAGGACGGCACCCGCGAGCTGCACCGGGCGTCCGACATGGCCAAGGACCAGTCGTACGTCCTCGGCGTCCTCGACGAGAAGCAGCTCGCCCACGCGATGTTCCCGCTGGGCGACACCCTGACCACCAAGGACGAGATCCGGGCGGAGGCGGAGCGTCGCGGGCTCGCCGTGGCGAAGAAGCCCGACAGCCACGACATCTGCTTCATCGCCGACGGCGACACCCAGGGCTTCCTCGCCTCCCGGCTCGGGACGGCCGAGGGCGACATCGTGGACGAGGAGGGCCGGAAGCTCGGCACGCACGAGGGCGCCTACGGCTTCACGATCGGTCAGCGCAAGGGGCTGCGGATCGGCCACCCCGCGCCGGACGGCAAGCCGCGCTACGTGCTGGACATCTCGCCGGTGAACAACACCGTCACGGTCGGCCCGGTGGAGGCGCTCGACGTGACGGCCCTGACGGCGATCAAGCCGCGCTGGTGCGGCACGGCGCCGGCGGCCTCGGGCCGCTACACGGCCCAGCTGCGCGCCCACGGCGGCGAGACCGAGGTGACGGCGGAGCTGGCGGACGGCACGCTGCACGTCACCTTCGACGAGGCGGTCCGGGGCGTGGCCCCGGGACAGGCGATCGTGCTCTACGACGGCACGCGCGTGGTCGGTTCGGCGACGATCGCGACGACGGTCCGGCGCGCGGCCGACGCCACGGTCTGAGTCGGACGGTTCGGCCGGTTCCGCCCGGCCGGTTCGGTCCGGACGGGCGCCGGCGGTACCGGGGCCGGCCCCGGCCTCACTCCTCGACGAAGAACTCCTCCAGGACCGGCGCGAGGACGTGCGGCGCCACCAGAGGGGTCTGGCCCGTCAGCGTGCGGTGCCGGCCACGGGGGAGCGCCGCCGCGACGGCCTGCGCCGCCTCGCGCGTCCAGGCCGGGCTGAAACCGCCGTCGACGACCAGCACGTGCGCGTCGACCGACCCGAGCAGGGCGTCCGGCACCACCCCGTCGCCGAGGACCGCGTGGTCGTACGCGAGGGTGTGGGCCACCTCCGCCAGCCGCGGCCACCGGACCGACCCGCGCAGCCCGGCCGACGCCTCCGGTGCCGCCGCGTCGGACAGGAACAGCTCCAGTGCCTCGTCGCGCCGCCCTCCGTCGAGCAGCGCGACCAGCCGCCGGCCGCGCGCGGCGAACGCCTCCCGCACCTCGGTGTCAGTCGCGTACGGCGGCTCGAAGACCGAGAGCCGGGCGATCGGCAGCCCGGCCGCCGCGGCGGCCAGAGCCAGCGCGCCACCCGACGAGGTGCCGTGCACGGTGACGTCGCCGCCCACCTCGTCGGCCACGGCCGCCAGGTCGTCGATCTCCCGCCCCACCGCGTACGGGCCGGTGTCGCCGCTCCCGCCGCGGCCCCGGCGGTCGTAGGCGACCACCGAGAAGCGCGACGCGAGGAGCCCGGCCAGCGGCCGCTCGGCCGCGGCGGTGCCGAGGGCCCCGCCGACCAGGATCACCGGCGGCCCGTCGCCGTACCGCTCGTACGCGATCCGTGTGCCGTCCGCCGACGTGACCCGTCCCCGGACCCTGCTCAGCGTGCTGTTCGCCTCGTCCATGCCAGTGATGACCGGGGCCGTGTGCGGAACTCATCGGTGTGCGGGGGAAATTCACCGGGAAGTTCTCGGGCCGGCCGTTCCGGGCGGTCCGCCGGCCCCCGGACCACCCCCTACGGTGGAGCCATGAACATCTGCGTCTTCCTCTCCGCCGCCGACCTCGACGAGCGCTACACCGGCCCGGCGCGCGAGTTCGCCACGCTGCTCGGCAAGGGCGGGCACACGCTCGTGTGGGGCGGATCCGACGTCGGCCTGATGAAGGTGGTCGCCGACGGCGTGCAGGAGGCGGGCGGCCGGCTCGTCGGGGTCTCGGTCGACTTCCTCGCCGCCACCGCCCGAGCGAACGCGGACGAGATGGTCGTCGCCCGGGACCTCGGGGAGCGGAAGGCGCTGCTCCTCGCCAAGTCCGACGCCGTCGTGGTCATGGTCGGCGGCACCGGCACCCTGGACGAGGCCACCGAGGTGCTGGAACTGCGCAAGCACGGCAAGCACACCAAGCCGGTGGTCCTGCTGAACACGGCCGGCTTCTACGACGGCCTGAAGACGCAGTTCCGGCGCATGGAGGACGAGGGCTTCCTGCCGCTGCCGCTGACCGAACTGGTCTTCTTCGCGGAGGACGGCGTCGCGGCGCTCGCGTACCTGGAGGAGTCCGCCGGCATCCGCTGAGTGCGCGCACCGATGCGGCCGCGAAGCGACTGAGGGGCCGCACTCTTGCGCTGGTCAGGGCAGTCCTGCTATGCCCCGGACGGTTCCCTCCACCCCGTTCCGGTTCGCGACTGCGCACGCTGCGGCGTGCTGCGTTAACCTCGCCGAGCATGATCGCGCAGGGGGCGCGGTCGACAGGGCGAGGGGGGAGCGGGCATGCCCTATTCGGAGCGCTGGCAGGAGCTGTTCGGCACCACCGACGGAGGTGCGGACCAGGGCGGGGCGAGGATGACACTCGCCTCGACGGCTCCGGAGCCGGGCACGGCCGGCGGCCGGCAGAAGCTCGAGCACAGCGGAGGTCCGTGGACCAGTGCGTCCGGCATCGCCGGTGAGCTGCGCACCAGCACCGGGACGAGCCGCTCGGCGCTCGGCCCCGGCCACGAGGGGATCGAGGCGAGCGCCGCGGGCTTCGCCTCCGTGGCGGCCGTCCGGAGCGTGCTGAAGTCCTGGGAGGACCGCCTCGCCGCCGTCCGGGACGAGTGCGACCAGCTCGAAGGCGCCCTGCTCAAGGTGGCCAAGGAGATGGGCGAGACCGAGGTCGCGATCGAGAAGTCCTTCCAGGCGGCCGGCGGGAACGACGGGAAGTCGGGGGAGAAGCGGTGACGCGCACACCCCTCACGTGGCAGCAACTGCGCGACCTAAAGCCGTCCGAGTTCGAGGACGCGGGCGACAAGTGGAACGAGGTGTCGGGACGTTCCGACTCCGATCGCGTCCGGGTGGACCGCGCGATGTCGGCCAAGCTCCGCGAGACCCAGGACAGTGAGTCGGCCGAGGCCGCACTCGGCAGGCTCGAACGGCTCAGCCGTAACTTCCGTTACCTACAAGCCGAGTGCGGTCTGGTCCGGACGGCGCTGAACGGCCTCGCCGCCGATCTCGCCGAGCCCCAGCGGCAGCTGAAGCAGGCCCTGGACGAGGCTGCGGCCCTGAAATTCACCGTCCACGACGACGGGTCCCTGACGTACCCCGCCGCCACCGCCACGACCCTGATCGGCGACAAGGAGGCACCCGGAGGCAAGGTCAAGGGCAGCCTCCCGCTCGACCGGCCCTCCTTCGGTGACTACGCACCCGGCACCTTCAAGCCCATGAACCCGAACGCGGAGAAAGCCCAGGCGATTGCGGACCGCATAGCCCGGGCGGTCTGGTCCGCCGGTGACATCGACGCGCGGTACGCCAAGACGCTGGACGGCCTTCGGGCGGCCAAGGGGCTCGATGTCACCGAGGCGACCATGAAGGACGTCTTCCGGGACACCGCCGACGTCCGCGCCACTGCGGGCTCCTACCTCGCCGACGACCTGCCGTCCGGCAAGAGTCCCGCCGAGCGCAAGGCGTGGTGGGACGCTCTGAGCGAGGAACAGCGCCAGGAATACCTGGAGATCGCCCCCGACATGATCGGCGGGCTGGACGGGATTCCGGCGGCCGCCCGCGACGAGGCGAACCGGAACCATCTGCCGGTGCTCATGGACGAGCTGGCAGGAAAGGACGACAGCGACTCCGAGACGAAGCTCGACGCGCTCCGCATGATCAAGGACAAGCTGGACAAGCCGAGCAACCCGCCGATGTTCCTTCTCGGGATCGGCGACGAGGGCAACGGCCGCGCGATCGTCGCATACGGCAACCCGGACACCTCGAAGAACGTGTCGGCGTACGTTCCCGGCCTGGGCACCAAGCTGAACGACGAGTTCGTCGAGGACACGATGAAGCGGGCACAGGACACGGCTCTCGGCGCCCGGCGTATCGACCCGTCCAGCGCCTCGATCGTCTGGCTCGGCTACGACGCCCCGCAGAACGTCGATGTGATGTCGAAGGGGGACGCGCAGCGGGGCGCGCCGGCGTACAACCAGTTCATGGCGGGCCTCTCGGCGACGAACGAGGGCAAGGACCCCCACGTGACGGCGATCGGCCACTCCTACGGCTCGCTGACCGTGGGTACCGCCGCGAAGCAGTCCGGCGGCATTCCTGGGGTCGACGACGTGATCCTGCTCGGCAGCCCCGGCGTGGACGCGCAGAAGGCGACGGAGCTCGGCGTGGGCAAGGACCACGTCTTCGTCGGCGCAGCCGACAACGACCCGGTCACCCATCTGCCCACGCAGGACGAGGCGAAGCTCGGCTGGGTACTGGGAGGCCCGACAGGGGTTCGGGTCGGGCGCGACCTCTTCGACATCGACAACGACGACGTCTACTTCGGCAAGGACCCGGCGAGCGAGGCCTTCGGGGCGCAGCGCTTCAAGGTCGACGACGGGCCCCGCATGGTGTTCGAAGGGGGCGGGTTCGACGCCCACTCCCAGTACTTCACGCCGGACCTCGACCCGGAGTCGGCGAAGAACATCGCCAGGATCGTCGCCGGGCAGTCCGACAAGATCACTACGGAGGACCACCGATGAAGCGACAGGGGCGGGCGGCTCTGTTCGCCGGGTCCGTCATCCTGGCGGGCGCGGTGCTGGCGGGGTGTGGAAGCCTGGGCGACGGAGGAGCGAGTACGGACATGAACATGCAGGAAGCGGCGGACCGCGCCGACGCGATGCTCGACGGAACGCTGAACGCGTTCGTACCGAAGCTCCAGTGGGCCCACGACACGACCACGTCCGGCAGTTGCACGGTGACCCGGCGGCGGGCCGTGACGACCGTCATCTCCGAGCAACGGCGTGGCAGCTTTCTCGGCGTGATCGAGCGGTTCTGGAAGAAGTCCGGATACGAGATCACCGGCGTGAACCAGGACGAGGAGATGCCGGCCATCTTCGCCAGGACGCCCGACGGCTTCGAGCTGTCCGTGGAGGTCGGTTACAAGGGGCAGGCCTTCCTCGACATCAACACCCCCTGCGTCGAGGAGTCCGCGGTCGCCGAGTCGACTTCCCGGCCCAACGGCCCCGCTTACGCGCCGGGCAAGATCCCCACCCCCCACGTCCGCTCCGACTTCTGGTCCGCCGCTCCACCCGCCCCCGGCACCTCGTCGTGACCGGGATGCGAGCATGGCTCCCATGGCTACTCATGTGATCACCGGAGCCGGCTCCGGCATCGGCGCGGCCGTCGCGCGGCGGCTCCACGCCCGCGGGGACGAGCTCGTGCTGCACGCGCGCGACGCGGGACGGGCCAAGGAGCTGGCCGCCGCGTTCCCCGGCGCGCGGACGCTCGTCGGGGACCTCGCCGACCCCGACCGGCTCTCCTGGGCGTTCTCGCACCAGACCCTGCCCGAACGCGTCGACACGCTCCTGCACGTCGCGGGCGTCGTCGACCTCGGCCCGGTCGGCGAGCTCACCCCGAAGACCTGGCACCACCAGCTCAACGTCAACCTCGTCGCCCCGGCCGAGCTCACCCGGCACTTCCTGCCGCAGCTGCGGGTCTCGAAGGGGCACGTCGTCTTCGTCAACTCCGGTGCCGGGCTCAACGCCCACGCCGAATGGGGTGCCTACGCGGCCTCCAAGCACGGGCTGAAGGCGCTGGCCGACTCGCTGCGCCACGAGGAGCACGCCCACGGCGTGCGGGTGACCTCGGTCTACCCGGGGCGGACCGCCAGCCCCATGCAGGCCAAGGTCCACCAGCAGGAGGGCAAGGAGTACGACCCGTCGAGGTGGATCGACCCCGAGTCCGTCGCGACGGCCATCCTCACCGCCGTCGACCTGCCCCGTGACGCCGAGATCAACGACCTGACGGTCCGGCCGGGTCGGTAGCCCCGGCTGTCGCGCGTACGCTTCCCGGGTGAGCGACACGAACGACGAGAAGACCCCCTTCCTCCGGGGCCCCGCCACCGGCGTCGGGTCCATGCCCGGCGGGGACGCCCGGGAAGCCGCCAGGACCGTCGCCGGATCCTTCGAGGACTTCCCCTTCCTGGCCGAGCTGCCCGCCCGCGGGCCGGGCGCCGACATGATCGGGCGGACCATCGGGCTGCTCGTCGAGATGTACGCGCACGTGGAGCCCAGCGGGTGGCGGGTCAGCGACCGGCCCGGGCGCGACACCCGGCGCGCCCGGTCCTGGCTCGGCGAGGACCTCGACGCCCTGGAGGAGTTCACCCAGGGCTACGAGGGCCCGCTCAAGGTCCAGGCGGTCGGTCCCTGGACCCTCGCCGCCGCGCTGGAACTGCGCGGCGGCGAGGCCGCGCTGGGCGACGCCGGGGCCTGCCGGGACCTGGTCGGCTCCCTCGCCGAGGGCCTGCGCGGCCACCTGGCGGAGCTGCGCCGGCGGGTGCCGGGCGCCCGCCCCGTCCTTCAGCTCGACGAGCCGTCCCTGACCGCCGTCCTGCGGGGACAGGTCCGCACCGCCAGCGGCTACCGCACCTACCGGGCCGTCGACCGGCAGGTCGTCGAGAGCGCCCTGCGCGAGGTGATCGCCGTCCACGACGGCCCCGTCGTCGTCCACTCGTGCGCCCCGGACGTGCCGTTCGCGCTGCTGCGGCGCTCCGGCGTCTCCGGCGTCTCGTTCGACTTCTCGCTCCTCACGGAGCGTGACGAGGAGTCGATCGGTGAGGCGGTGGAGTCCGGAACCGTCCTCTTCGCTGGCGTGGTGCCGTCCACCGACGCCCCATTGTCCGACCCGGGCGGTAGCGTCATGGGTGTCAGGACGCTGTGGCGCAGACTGGGGCTGAATCCGGGGACTCTGGCCGATTCCGTCGTGGTCACCCCGACGTGCGGGCTCGCGGGTGCTTCGCCGGCGTACGCCCGGGCGGCGCTCGCCCACAGCGCCCGGGCGGCGAGATCGCTCGCGGACAACCCTGAGTGACGGGTTTTCGAGGCAAACGGGAGGACGAGTAACGGTGGCAGTCGAACAGGGGGCCCTGCCCGCCGAGGCACGGGAGAAGCACGCCGACCTGGCCGAGCAGGTCGAGGCGCACCGCTTCCGGTACTACGTGAAGGACCAGCCGGTCATCAGCGACGGCGAGTTCGACCGACTCCTGCGCGCCCTGGAGGCCCTGGAGGAGGAGTACCCGGAGCTGCGGACGCCCGACTCGCCGACGCAGAAGGTCGCGGGGGCGTACGAGACGGAGTTCACCTCCGTCGAGCACCGCGAGCGCATGCTCTCGCTCGACAACGCCTTCGACGACCTCGAACTCGCCGCCTGGGCCGAGCGGCTCGCGCGCGAGGTCGGCACCTCCGGGTACCACTTCCTGTGCGAGCTGAAGGTCGACGGCCTCGCGGTCAACCTGACATACGAGCACGGGCGGCTGACCCGGGCGGCGACCCGCGGCGACGGCCGCTCCGGTGAGGACATCACGCCCAACGTCCGCACCATCGCCGACATCCCGGACCGGCTGCGCGGCGACCGCATCCCCGAACTCGTCGAGATCCGCGGCGAGGTCTACTTCCCGATGGAGGCCTTCGAGGGACTCAACGCCCGCCTCGTGGAGGCCGGCGACAAGCCCTTCGCCAACCCGCGCAACGCCGCCGCGGGTTCGCTGCGCCAGAAGGACCCCAAGGTCACCGCCACCCGCCCGCTGCACATGGTGGTGCACGGCATCGGCGCCCGCGAGGGCTTCGACATCGACTGCCTCAGCCACGCCTACGAGCTGCTGCGCGAGTGGGGCCTGCCGACCGCCCGGCACAACAAGGTGGTCGACTCGCTGGACGGAGTGCGGGAGTTCATCGCGTACTTCGGCGAGAACCGGCACTCCGTGGAGCACGAGATCGACGGGGTCGTCGTCAAGCTGGACGAGATCCCGCTCCAGGGCCGGCTCGGCTCCACGGCGCGCGCCCCGCGGTGGGCGATCGCCTGGAAGTACGCGCCGGAGGAGGTCAACACCAGGCTCGTCGACATCAAGGTCGGCGTCGGCCGCACCGGCCGGGTCACGCCGTACGCGCAGGTGGAGCCGGTCACGGTCGCCGGCTCCGAGGTCGAGTTCGCCACCCTCCACAATCAGGAGGTGGTGAAGGCCAAGGGCGTCCTCATCGGCGACACCGTGGTGCTGCGCAAGGCCGGCGACGTCATCCCGGAGATCCTCGGGCCGGTCGCCGACCTGCGGGACGGCACCGAGCGGGAGTTCGTGATGCCGGCCGAGTGCCCCGAGTGCGGCACGCCGCTGAAGCCGATGAAGGAGGGCGACATCGACCTCCGCTGCCCCAACGCCCGGACCTGTCCGGCCCAGCTGCGCGAGCGCGTCGCGTTCCTCGCCGGTCGCGAATGCCTGGACATCGAGAAGTTCGGCGCGGTCGCCGCCGCCGCGCTCACCCGGCCGCTGGAGCCCACCGCCGCGCCGTTGGTCGACGAGGGCGACCTCTTCGACCTGACGATCGAGCAGCTCCTGCCCATCCGGGCGTACGTCCTGGACCCGGACAGCGGACTGCCCAAGCGCGATCCGAAGACCGGCGAGGAGAAGACCGCCCTCGTCTTCGCCAACCAGAACGGCGAGCCGCGCAAGAACGCGCTGTCGATGCTGGAGAACATCGCCGCGGCCAAGGAGCGGCCCCTGGCGCGGTTCATCAACGGGCTGTCGATCCGTCACGTGGGCCCGGTCGCGGCCGCGGCCCTCGCCCGCGAGTTCCGCTCCCTGGACCGCATCGAGCAGGCCACCGAGGAGGAGCTGGCGGCCGTCGACGGGGTCGGCGGGATCATCGCGGCCGCGGTGAAGCAGTGGTTCGCGGAGGACTGGCACCGCGAGATCGTGCGCAAGTGGCGGGCGGCGGGCGTCCGTCTGGAGGACGAGGGCGCCGACGAGGAGCAGGGACCGCGCCCGCTGGAGGGGATGACGGTCGTCGTGACCGGCACCCTGCAGAACTTCACCAGGGATGGCGCAAAAGAGTCGCTGCAGAGCCGCGGAGCGAAGGTGACCGGTTCCGTTTCGAAGAAGACCGACTTCGTCGTCGTAGGGGACAACCCGGGTTCCAAGTACGACAAGGCGATGCAGCTGAAGGTTCCGGTTCTGGACGAGGACGGGTTCGCGGTCCTGCTGGAGCAGGGTCCCGACGCGGCCCGGGAGGCGGCGGTTCCGGCAGCCGGGTAGCCCTCCGTCCCTCCTGTCCCACCCCCGGATCGTCACCCGTTCGGCGCATACCAGATCGTTAGGGGTGGCCGGGTCTCATTCGGGCAAGACATGGAGAGCGCTGCCCGTCGGAGCCCTCCGCGGCCTACTGTTGTGACGTGCGTCTGTCGTGCACGGCCGCGTTGGGCTCCGTCGGTCGTGGTGGCAAGACAACGGCCCATCGCGTTGCAACGGCACCGCCGGCTGTGAGAGGGACGAATGAAACCGAGCGAGAGTGCCGCCCCGGTCTCACGGCCGCATGGCCGCGCGGTCTTCGCGGGCATCACCCCAGGGCTGCCCGGAGCGGTGGTGGCCCTTGCCGCCGTCGTGCTCGCGGTCGGCCTCTACGAGGCCCTGAGCACCGGTCACGGCCTGTTCCCCGGCGACACCGCGGGCTGGTGCCTCGCGATCCTCACCGGACTCATCGTCGGACACCTGGTCGCCCTCGGCCGTGACCGCTGGTGGGGCGGCACCGGCTCCGGCGCCGCCCTCACCCTCGCGGTCCTCCTGCTGTACGGCTGGGTGCCCGCCGGACTCGTCGCGATGACCGTCGTCGTGCTCGTCGGCGCCGCCCGCCGCCACCGCTGGCGACAGGGCCTGCTGCACGGCGCCGCCGACGTCCTGGGCATCGGCGCGGCCGCCCTCGTGCTGGCCGCCTTCGGGGACACGCCGTCCGTCGAGCGGCCCTGGCAGCCACTCGACTGGACGATCGGAGACATCCCCGAGGTCGTGCTGTCCGCGGGCGCCTACCTCGTCGTGACCCGGCTCCTGCTCTGGTACGCCCACGCGCCCCAGGGCGCCTCGCTGCCCACCGCCACCCGGACGGCCCTGATCCGGCAGGGACTCGTCGCGGTCGCCCTGCTCGGCATCGCCCCGCTGATCTGCGTCGTGGCCGCCTCCCTGCCGGTGCTGCTGCCGCTCTTCGCCGTCCCCCTCATCGCCCTCGACTCCACCCTGTGGATCGCCCGCGCCCGGGCCGAGGAGCAGCTGCGCGACCCGCTCACCGGGCTGCCCAACCGGCAGTGGCTCCTGGAGCGGACCTGGACCGCGCTGGAGGCGGCCGAGGGGGAAGGGGCGCGCGCCGCCCTCGTCCTGATCGACCTCGACCGCTTCCGCTCGGTCAACGACACCCTGGGGCACCTCGCCGGAGACCGGCTGCTGCTCCAGATCGCGGAGCGGCTCAAGCTCGCCCTGCCGCGCGGGGCGGAGGCCGCGCGGCTCGGCGGGGACGAGTTCGCCGTGCTCCTGCCCATCGCCGACTCCACCACGAGCGCCCAGCGCGTCGCCCGCCACCTGGTCGCCGAGCTGTCCTCGCCGCTGGACCTGGACGGGCTCACCCTGGTCCTGGAGGCCAGCGCGGGCGTCGCGGTCTTCCCGGACCACGCCCTGGACGCCGAGGGCCTGCTGCGCCGCGCCGACGTGGCCATGTACCAGGCGAAGCGGGACCGGACGGGTGTGGAGGTGTACGAGTCCAAGCGCGACTCCAACACCCCCGACCGGCTCGGGCTCCTCGGCGATCTGCGCCGCGCGCTGGACGCCCGCGAGGTCGAACTGCACTACCAGCCCAAGGTCCGCTTCGACGGGCAGGTGGCCGGCCTCGAGGCGCTGGTCCGCTGGGTGCACCCGGAACGCGGGCGCGTCCCCCCGGACGAGTTCATCGCGATCGCCGAGTCGTCGGGCCTGATGCCGCACCTCACCGAGTACGTCCTGGAGACCGCGCTCGCGCAGGTCGCCCGGTGGCGCGCGCAGGGCCTGTACGTGCCCGTCGCGGTCAACGTCTCTCCCCGGGACGTCCACACGCCCGGCTTCGCGGGCGCGGTCGCGGCCCGGCTCGCCCGGCACGGGGTCCCGGCCGGCGCGCTCCAGCTGGAGATAACCGAGCACGTGCTCCTGGAGGACCCGCAGCGGGCCGCCGACACGCTGGCGGGGCTGACCGGACACGGCGTGAAGATGTCCCTGGACGACTTCGGCACGGGCTACTCCTCGCTGGTCCACCTGCGGCGCCTCCCGGTGAGCGAACTGAAGATCGACCGTTCCTTCGTGGCCCGGCTGGCCGTCGACACCGAGGACGCCGAGATCGTGCGCTGCACCCTGGACCTGGCGCACTCCCTGGGCCTGCTCGTCGTCGCCGAGGGCGTCGAGGACGACGAGACCTGGGAGCGGCTGCGGGACCTGGGCTGCGACGCAGTCCAGGGCTGGCTGGTCGCCGCCGCGATGCCGCCTGCCGAGACCACCGCCTGGCTGCGCGCCCGCGGCGAACACGGCTGGCGCAGGCCCTCCGAGGAGGCGGCGGCACTGGAGGTCGACCAGCCCTCGGGGCACGTGGTGCAGTAGCGCGGGGCCGGGACGCGCGCTCCCGGCCCGGCGTGCGGTGAGGGGCGCGGGAGCGGGGCGGGCCGCCGTCCCGGGGCGGCCCGGGGCGACCGTTTAACGGTCGGACGGCCACGCCCCATAGGATTGGGCCCAAACCACACACACTCACCCCTGAGGATCGCTGCATGCCTGGCATCACGCGCGAGGAGGTCGCACACCTCGCACGGCTGGCGCGTCTGGAGCTGAAGGGCGAAGAGCTCGATCACTTCGCCGGTCAGCTCGACGACATCATCGGCGCGGTCGCCCGCGTCTCCGAGGTCGCCGACCAAGACGTTCCGCCGACCTCCCACCCGCTGCCGCTGACCAATGTCATGCGCGCGGACGAGGTCCGTCCGTCGCTCACCCCCGAGCAGGCGCTCTCCGGCGCCCCGGCCCAGGAGCAGCAGCGTTTCAAGGTGCCGCAGATCCTGGGGGAGGACTGATCACCATGACGGACACCCACATCATCAAGCTCACGGCCGCCGAGATCGCGCAGAAGATCGCCTCCGGCGAGCTCACCGCCGTCGAGGTGACCGAAGCCCACCTGGCCCGCATCGAGGCCGTCGACGAGAAGGTCCACGCCTTCCTGCACGTCGACCGCGAGGGCGCGCTCGCGCAGGCCCGCGCCGTCGACGAGAAGCGGGCCAGGGGCGAGAAGCTCGGCCCGCTGGCCGGCGTCCCGCTGGCCCTCAAGGACATCTTCACCACCGCCGGCATCCCCACGACCGTCGGTTCGAAGATCCTCGAAGGCTGGATCCCGCCGTACGACGCGACCCTGGTGAAGAACCTCAAGGCCGCCGACGTCGTCATCCTCGGCAAGACCAACATGGACGAGTTCGCCATGGGGTCCTCCACCGAGAACAGCGCCTACGGCCCCACCGGCAACCCCTGGGACCTCACCCGGATCCCCGGCGGCTCCGGCGGCGGTTCCTCCGCGGCCCTCGCCTCGTACGAGGCCCCGCTCGCCATCGGCACGGACACCGGCGGCTCCATCCGCCAGCCCGCCGCCGTCACCGGCACCGTCGGCGTCAAGCCGACCTACGGCGCGGTCTCCCGCTACGGCATGGTGGCCTTCTCGTCCTCCCTCGACCAGGGCGGCCCCTGTGCCCGCACGGTCCTGGACGCGGCGCTCCTGCACGAGGCCATCGCCGGTCACGACCCGCTCGACTCCACCTCCATCGACGCCCCGGTCCCGCCGGTCGTCGAGGCCGCGCGCAACGGCTCCGTCGCCGGCATGCGCGTCGGTGTGGTCAAGCAGTTCCGCGGCGAGGGCTACCAGGCCGGCGTCGTGCAGCGCTTCGACGAGTCCGTCGCGCTCCTCAAGGAGCTGGGCGCCGAGATCGTCGAGCTGGACTGCCCGACCTTCGACCTGGCCCTGTCGGCGTACTACCTGATCGCGCCGTCCGAGTGCTCCTCGAACCTGGCCCGCTTCGACGCCATGCGCTACGGCCTGCGGGTCGGCGACGACGGCACGCGGTCCGCCGAGGACGTCACCGCCCTCACCCGTGAGGCCGGCTTCGGCGACGAGGTCAAGCGCCGCGTCATCCTCGGCACGTACGCCCTGAGCTCCGGCTACTACGACGCGTACTACGGCTCGGCCCAGAAGGTCCGCACCCTCATCACCCGCGAGTTCGAGAAGGCCTTCGAGGAGGTGGACGTGATCGTCTCCCCGACGACCCCCACCACCGCCTTCCCGATCGGCGAGCGCGCCGACGACCCGATGGCGATGTACCTCGCGGACCTGTGCACCATCCCGACCAACCTGGCGGGCAACGCCGCCATGTCGCTGCCCTGCGGCCTCGCGCCGGAGGACGGCCTCCCGGTCGGACTGCAGATCATCGCCCCCGCCATGAAGGACGACCGGCTGTACAAGGTCGGCGCGGCCGTCGAGGCCGCCTTCGTGGAAAAGTGGGGTCACCCGCTGCTTGAGGAGGCTCCGTCGCTGTGAGTGCCATGGCAAAGAAGGCCAAGAACTTCAAGAAGTCCAAGACCGGTCTGTACGTCTCGCTGGCCAGCACCGCCTTCGGCGCGGTCAGCGTCGCCAAGCAGGCCAAGCTGGCCCGTAACGACAACGACGTCCTGCGGCTGCTCGACGCCGCGGTGTCCGCGGCCGCCATCGCGACCGGCCTGGCGATCCTGTACCGGGAGCTCAAGCGCCTGGGCGACGACGACGTCCTGCTGGGCTGAGAGGGAAAGTCTCACTGTGACCGTCACCGAACTGCTGTCGTACGACGCGGCCCTCGCTGCGTACGACCCCGTCATGGGCCTGGAGGTCCATGTCGAACTGGGCACGAAGACGAAGATGTTCTGCGGCTGCTCGACCGAGCTGGGCGCCGAGCCCAACTCGCAGACCTGCCCGACCTGTCTCGGCCTGCCCGGCTCGCTCCCGGTCGTCAACGCGATCGGCGTCGAGTCCGCCATCAAGATCGGTCTCGCGCTGAACTGCGAGATCGCCGAGTGGTGCCGCTTCGCCCGGAAGAACTACTTCTATCCGGACATGCCGAAGAACTTCCAGACCTCGCAGTACGACGAGCCGATCGCCTTCAACGGCTATCTGGACGTCCAGCTGGAGGACGGCGAGATCTTCCGCGTGGAGATCGAGCGCGCCCACATGGAGGAGGACACCGGCAAGTCGACGCACATCGGCGGCGCGACCGGCCGTATCCACGGCGCCTCGCACTCGCTGCTCGACTACAACCGGGCCGGCATCCCGCTCATCGAGATCGTCACCAAGCCGATCGAGGGCGCGGGTGAGCGTGCCCCCGAGGTCGCCAAGGCCTACGTCGCCGAGCTGCGCGAGCTGATCCGCGCGCTGGGCGTCTCCGAGGCGCGGATGGACAAGGGCCAGATGCGCTGCGACGTGAACCTGTCGCTGCGCCCCAACGGCACCAAGACCTTCGGCACCCGCTCGGAGACGAAGAACGTCAACTCGCTCCGTTCCGTGGAGCGGGCGGCGCGCTTCGAGATCCAGCGCCACGCGGCCGTGCTGACCTCCGGCGGCACCATCGTGCAGGAGACCCGGCACTTCCACGAGGACGACGGCAGCACGACGTCCGGCCGGATCAAGGACAACGCCGAGGACTACCGGTACTTCCCGGAGCCCGACCTCGTCCCCGTCGCCCCGGCCCGTGCCTGGGTCGAGGAGCTGCGTGCCGAGCTGCCCGAGCTGCCGCGCGTCCGCCGCAACCGGCTGCGCGAGGAGTGGGGCGTCTCCGAGCACGACATGCAGTCGATCCTCAACGCCGGCGCGGTCGACCTGATCGTCGCGACCACGGACGCGGGTGCCCCCGCGGACCAGGCCCGCAAGTGGTGGATGGGCGAACTGGCCCGTTCTGCCAACGAGTCGGGCAAGGCCCTGGACGAGCTGTCGATCACCCCGGCGCAGGTCGCCCGGGTGACCGAACTGGTGGCCTCCGGCGACCTCACCGACAAGCTGGCCCGTCAGGTCATCGAAGGCGTCCTCGCGGGCGAGGGCGGCCCGGACGAGGTCGTCGAGAAGCGCGGCCTGAAGGTCGTCTCCGACGAGGGCGCGCTCGGCACGGCCGTCGACGAGGCCATCGCGGGCAACGCGGGCATCGCCGACAAGATCCGCGGCGGCAAGGTCGCGGCGGTCGGCGCGCTGGTCGGCGCGGTCATGAAGGCGACCCGCGGCCAGGCGGACGCGGCGCGCGTGAAGGAGCTCATCCTGGAGCGCCTGGGCGTCACCGAGGGCTGAGCCCCTCGACCGCCGGACCGTACGAGGGCGGCCCGCACCGGACTCTCCGGTGCGGGCCGCCTTTTCGTGTCCCGCGCTGTCCCGCCCGCGGATCGGCATCCGACGGATCGGCATCCGACGGCGCGGCATCCGACGGATCGGCATCCGACGGCGCGGCATCCGACGGCGCGGCATCCGACGGCGCGGCACCGGTCCTCGGCCCCCTGGGTGCCGGTGCCGGTGTGCCGGTGTGCCGGTGTGCCGGTGTGCCGGTGGCGGTCTCGGTGCGGTCGTCTCGGTGCGGCCGGCACGCCGGAGGGTCGGGGTCAGGCCGCCTGCCAGCGCTCCGTCGCGCACCCCATCTCCCAGTGCCACCAGCCTTTCCGGGTGCCCTGGACGAGCAGTTCCTTGATCTCGGTGAACGGCGCGTCCGCCGGGACGTTGAGGGCGACGAGGGGGAACTCCCCGCTGAACGCCTCTCCGCCCAGACCGAAGGGGGAGAGGCGGTCGTGCACCGCCTGCGCACTGCGGCCGAGCGGGCCGTCGGCGACCGGAAGCAGCCGCAGGGTGCAGTTCCCGGAGGCCGTCACGCGTTCGGCCGCCCAACGGGTGCCGTCCGCGTCCGTGGTGAAGCGGACGACGTCGTCCTGGGCCACCCCGTCCTGCAGGAACGGCACGTTGTCCACACGGGCCGTGTCGGGGCCCACCGGGGTCGCCCACAGCCCCTCGGTGTCCTGGGGCAGCCATCCCTCCCGCGGCACGAAGCGGAACCAGATCTTGATGCGTCCGTCGGTCATGCCCTCAGGATCCCGTACGCCCCCCGATCCGCTTGGCCGGAAATCGCTTGGACGGAGCGGCTGTCCTCTTGGACGTTCACCACCGGGTCGTCACGCGGCCTTCTCTCGGTCACCCGCTCTCACTACCGTCCCTCGCGGAACCCCCAATGGCTCGAAGGCGAACCATTGGCCGTCGACTGGAGGTCGGTCTTGGCACCCGAGATGTCCCGCAGAAGGCTGCTCGCCCTGGGCGGAGGCGCCCTCGGCGCCGCCGCGGCCGGTTCGCTGCTTCCGCCGTCCCTGCAGGCGGCGATGGCCGCGGGTCCGCCGTCCGGGGGTCTCTCGGCGGTCCGGCACGTGGTGATCCTGATGCAGGAGAACCGTTCCTTCGACCACTACTTCGGCACCCTGCGCGGCGTGCGCGGATTCGGCGACCGCAACGCCGTCGAACTGCCCACCGGGAAGACGGTGTTCGAGCAGCCCGCCCCGCTCGGCGGGACGGTGCTCCCCTTCCCGGTCCGGGACGCCGCCGCGGCGCAGCAGAAGGACCTCCAGTACATCGGCGACCTCGACCACTCCTGGAGCGGCGGCGCGAAGGCCTGGCGCGAGGGCTGGATGGACGGCTGGGTCCCGGCCAAGACCGCGGCCACCATGGCGTACTACGACCGCCGCGACATCCCGCTGCACTACGAGCTCGCCGACACCTTCACCGTCTGCGACGCCTACCACTCCTCCATCCACACCTCGACCAGCCCGAACCGGAACCACCTTTGGTCCGGCTGGACGGGCCACGAGGCCGACGGCGGCCGGGCCGTCACGAACGCCGCCTACGCCGAGGGCACCCACCCCGGCTACCCCTGGCCCACCTACGCGGAGCGGCTCGAAGCGGCGGGGCGGACCTGGAGGACGTACACCGAGTGGGAGAACTTCACCGACAACAACATCGAGTTCTTCACCACCTTCAAGAAGATCGCCCGCAAGGCGCTCGCCGCCACCGGCGGGCACACCTTCATGGAGTCCTTCTACGCCGCCGTCCGAGACACGGACGACCCCGCCGAGCGGGCCCGGCTGCTCGCCGCCCTCGAGGAGGGCGTCGCCACGCTCACCGACGCGGAGCGCTCGCTCTTCGAGCGCGGACTGCGCCGCGTGGAGACCGGCGGCCTCGCGGACGCCTTCCGCGCCGACGTCGCCGCCGGCACCCTGCCCGAGGTCTCCTACCTCGTCCCGTCCGCGATCGACTCCGAGCACCCCGGCTCCTCCTCGCCGATCGCGTCGGCCACCCTCGTCTACAAGGTGCTCGACGCCCTCGGCGCGCACCCCGACGTCTGGCGGCACACCGTCGTGCTGATCAACTACGACGAGAACGACGGCTTCTTCGACCACGTGCCGCCGCCCGTCCCGGCGGCCGACGACCCCGCCGGTGACGCCGAACGCTGGCAGGGCCGGCCGACCGGCCTGGGCATCCGCGTCCCGCTGCTCGTCGTCTCCCCCTGGTCGGTCGGCGGCTACGTCTGCTCCGAGACCTTCGACCACACCTCCGTGATCCGCTTCCTGGAGCGGCTCACCGGCATCCGGGAACCCAACATCACCCCCTGGCGGCGAGCCGTCACCGGCGACCTGACCTCCGCCTTCGACTTCCGGCGCGCCCATCGCCGGCCGGAGATCGAGCCGCCCGGCGCCGTACCGCCCTTCACCGGCCGCTGGCGGCCCCGGCCCCCGCAGGTCCAGCGGATGCCGGTCCAGGAGCCGGGCCGCCGCCCCGCGCGCCCGCTGCCGTACCAGCCGGACGCCTCCGCGCGGGTCGGGAACGGCTCGGTCACCGTCGTGCTCGACAACAAGGGGAAGGCGAGCGCCCACTTCGCCCTGTACCCGTACGCGGGCGAGTTCTCCGTTCCCCAGCACCGGGACGTGCGGGGCACGGGGCAGTGGACGGTCCCGCTCACGCGTGACCACTACCGCTTCACGGTCACCGGCCCCAACGGCTTCCGCCGCGAGTTCGAGGGCCCGGCCGCGGGCGGCGCCGAGCTCGGCTCGCACATCGACCACCACGACCGTGACCTGCACCTCACCGTCCGCAACACCGGAGCCACCGCCCTCACCTTCACCGTCCGGCCGCTCGGCTACGTCGACGAGGCCGACCTCGGCGACTGGACCCGCACGCTCACCGTCAAGCCCGGCCGGAGCCGCACGGTCGTCCACTCGGCCGCCGACGCGCACGGCTGGTACGACGTGGAGGTGACGGCTCCCGGCGGATTCCGCAGGCGCCTGATGGGCCACGTCGAGAACGGCCGCCCGAGCGTGTCCGGCTGACCCGGCGGCGTGCGGAGGCCCGGGCGGGGGGGGGCCGGACCGGGGGGCCGGGCCGCAGGGCGGGGGAGCCGGGCCCGGGCAGACCGAGCTCCGGGTCGAGTACACCGAGGTCCGAGGGGTGCCGGGCCGAAATCCGGGCCTCCGCCGCGCCACTGTGAGTAACGACACGAAAGGGGCAAAGGATCACGTAAGGCTGCGACAGTGGCCTGACGTAGGTCCATGTGTTCTTTGCGGGCTGTTCCCGGTCAAAGATCCACGAACCACCCAGGGAGCACGTCCTTTGGCCGCTATCGCACGGTGGTGCATCAAGCACCGCCTCGTCGCCGTCCTGCTCTGGCTCGTCGCCCTCGGCGGCACCGTCGCCGGGGCGTCGCTCGCGGGCAGCGCGTACTCCAACGACTACGAGGTCCCCGGGACCGAGTCCGGTCGCGCCACCGCCCTCCTCGACGCGGGATTCCCGGGCGCGGGCGGCGACAGCGACACCATCGTCTGGCACACGGACAAGGGCAGCGTCCGCGCCACCGCCGTCGAACAGCGGATGACCGGCATGCTCGACGAGGTCGCCGAGCTGCCCGGCATCGCCACGGTCACCTCCCCCTACGGCCAGAGCCCCGGCGCCCAGGCGCAGATCAGCGAGGACGGCCGGACCGCCTACGCCACGGTCGCCTTCCGCGCCCAGGCCGACGACATCCCGGAGACCCAGGCCCAGGCCCTCGTCGACACCGCCCGGCAGGCCGCCGGAGACGGCGTCCAGGTCGAGCTCGGCGGCTCCGCCGTCGCCCTCACCGAGGCCCCCGGCGGCCATGTCGCCGAGGCCGTCGGCGTCGTCGTCGCGGCCGTCGTCCTCTTCCTCGCCTTCGGCTCGCTGGCCGCCTCCGTGCTGCCCATCGCCACGGCCCTGGTCAGCGTCGGCACCGCGTACTCCGGCATCGTCCTGCTCGGTCACGTGATGACGGTCGCCGACTTCGCCCCCATGCTGGGCATGCTCATCGGCCTCGGCGTCGGCATCGACTACGCGCTCTTCATCGTCACCAGACACCGCAAGGGCCTCAAACGCGGCCTCCCCGTGGCGGAGGCCGCCCGGATCGCGGTCGCCACCACGGGCCGCGCGGTCGTCTTCGCCGGAGCCACCGTCTGCATCGCGCTGCTCGGCATGCTGATCCTGCGGCTCGGCTTCCTCAACGGCGTCGCCATCGCCGCCTCGCTCACCGTCGTCCTCACGGTCGCCGCCTCCGTCACCCTGCTCCCGGCGCTGCTCTCCTTCATCGGCATGCGGGCGCTCAGCAGGCGCGAACGCCGGCAGCTGGCCGAGCACGGCCCCCAGCCCGAGCTCCCCACCGGCTTCGCGGCCCGCTGGTCCGCCTTCGTCGAGCGGCACCCCAAGCTGCTCGGCGCCGTCGCCGCCGTCGTCATGCTGATCCTGGCGCTGCCGACCTTCTCGCTCCACCTCGGCACCTCCGACCAGGGCAACAACCCCGGAACGGCCACCACCCGCAAGGCGTACGACCTGCTCGCCGACGGGTTCGGCCCCGGGGTCAACGGACCCCTCACCCTCGTCGCCGGGATCGACGGCGCCGACGACCGGGTCGCCCTCGGTGACCTGCCGGCGAAGCTGGCGCACACCCGCGGCGTCGAGTCCGTCTCGCCGATCACCTACAACAGCGCCGGCGACACCGCGGTCCTGACCGTCGTACCGGACTCCTCCCCCCAGTCGAAGGCCACCAGCGACCTCGTCGACCGGCTGCGCCAGGACGTCCTGCCGGCGGCCGAGAACGGCACGTCGCTGGACGTGCACGTGGGCGGCGTCACCGCGTCGTACGACGACTTCGCCGAGATCATCGTCGGCAAGCTGCCGCTCTTCGTGGGCGTCGTGATCGCGCTCGGCTGCCTGCTCCTCCTGCTCGCCTTCCGGTCGGTCGGCATCCCGCTGAAGGCCGCGCTGATGAACGTCGCGGCCGTCGCCTCCGCGTTCGGCGTGGTCGTCGCGATCTTCCAGTGGGGCTGGGGCAGCGACCTCCTCGGCCTCGGCAGCGCGGGCCCGATCGAACCGTTCCTGCCGGTGATCATGGTGTCCGTGCTCTTCGGGCTCTCCATGGACTACCAGGTCTTCCTGGTCAGCCGGATGTACGAGGAGTGGCTGGAGACGGGTGACAACCGGCGGGCGGTCCGCGTCGGCCTCGCCGAGACCAGCCGGGTGATCAACTCCGCCGCGGTCATCATGATCTCCGTCTTCCTTGCGTTCGTCCTCAGCGGCGACCGCGTCATCGCGATGTTCGGCATCGGCCTCGCGGCGGCCGTAGCCCTGGACGCCTTCGTCCTGCGCACCCTTCTCGTGCCCGCGCTCATGCACATGCTCGGCGGCGCGAACTGGTGGCTGCCGCGCTGGCTCGACCGCCGGATGCCCCGGATCAGCATCGAGCCGCCGGAGTGCCGCGCGGCCGCGGACGCGCGCGAGGCGGACGTCCGGGAGCTGGACGTGCCCGCCGGCCTCGTCGCGGGACCCCGGGACGCGGCCGGTGCGGCCGGCCCGCGTGCGAAGATCCCCTCGCAACGCGTGACGGTCCCGACCGCGGAGGAGAACGAGGATGTTCGCGATATCACTGGGTGACGACGGCGCCGAGCTGCGTCCGCTGGAGCCCTGGCAGGCCCCCGAACTCCTCGCCCACATGGACCGCGGCCGGGAGTTCGTCGGCCGCTACATCGCCCTGCCGGACTTCGTCGCCGACCTGGACTCCGCCCGCGCCTACCTGCGGACGTACGCCGACAAGGCCGCGAACGACACGGGCCGCCTCTACGGCATCTGGGCCGACGGCCGGCTCGTCGGCGGGGTGCTCTTCCGGACCATGGACCTGGCCGGCGGCACCGCCGAGGCGGGCTGCTGGCTGGAGCCTTCCGCCGCCGGCCGCGGCCTGGTCACCCGGGCCGCCCGCGTGATCATCGACTGGGCGGTCGAGGAGCGCGGGATCCACCGCGTCGAGTGGCTGGCGGCCTCGGAGAACGAGGCGAGCATCGCCGTCGCCCGCCGGCTGGGGATGACCCGGGACGGCGTGCTGCGCGAGAGCTACCTCTACCGCGGGAAGCGGCACGACATGGAGGTCTGGTCGGTCCTCGCACCGGAGTGGAGGGCCCGCAAGGCCTGACCGGCCGGACGTCCCCCGGTGCACCCGCCCCGGCGGCCGCCCGCCGGCTCTCCCGGGCCCGCGCCCGTCCGGTTAAGACTCCTCTCATCCGGGCCGCCTAGCGTGCGCCGCATGAACGCTTCGAAGACCGACGAGACCGTGGTGACCGACGAGTCCGCGCAGACGGACGCGAGCGCGGAGGCCCTCGAGGGGGTCGACGAGCGGGACCGCGAGCACGCCGGCGGCCCGGACCGCGAGCCGGCCGCCGACCACGACGAGACGTACGCCGATGAAGCCGACGAGGCGGACGACGACGCCGGGCCCACCCCCGCCGCCGGCGTGGGCGCGGGCGCCGCGGCCGTCGTCTCCGCCGCCCTGGGCCTCGCCGCCCTGACCGGCACCTGGATGGGCAAGGTCGCCAGCGAGCGCGAGACCCTCATCGGCCAGATCAAGGCGCAGGGCGGCACCCCGGCCCAGCAGATCTCCGAGATCTACGGCGACGCCTGGCACACCACCGCCCTCGTCAACGGCGTCTTCGCCGTGCTCGCCCTGATCACCGCCGTGGTCGTCCTCACCCGCCCCGAGCGGCCGGCGTGGGTGCGGGCCGTGGCCGTGGCCGGAGCCGTGCTCGGCGGCATCGGGCTGTTCCTGTCGGCCGGCATGTACTTCGACCTGTTCCTGAGTCTGCCGACCGCGGGCTAGGGCCTGTCTTCAAAGTAGCGCCGGTCGGGCTCGCGGTGTCCGGTGCCGTGCATCGCAAGGCGGAGGAGCGTCCGCGTACTGGACGTACTCGGACGCTTCGACAACGCAGCGTGGGGGCCCCTCCCGTGCCCGAAGGGCCACGGGGGAGCGCGGTACCGGGCGCCGCGAGCTGGGGGCACCTCCCGGGCGAAGCCCAGGGGGAGGGACTTTGAAGACAGGCCCTAGGGCCTGTCCCCCCATGAGGGGCCTCCCTAGGTACCCTCCCGGACCCGCCTAAGGCCCCCCGTACCCCGAACATGCGGCAGTCGCCCGATGTGGCCGCACCCCCTGGGAGACGAGAGTGGAGGCATCGCAGGGAGCGATGCCGACACCCCGGGGAGAACGAGATGTTCGCGTACGAGATCCACCGCATGCACCACGCCGAGCTGCTCCGTGAGGCGGCCGCCCTGCGGCTGTCCCACGAGGCCGCCCGGGCCGCCAGGGGAGCCCGCCGCTTCGGGCGCCGCAGTGGCGGTCACGAGGACGAGGGGCGGGTGGGCGCCGAGCGGGGCCGCTTCGTCCGGGCCGCCTGACCCTTATGGGTGACACGGCCGACACCTGTGCGATGCTCACCGGCGTGGAGACCAGGTCAGTCAGCCCGGTGTTCGTCGGCAGAGCGGACGAACTGACAACACTCACCGACGCGCTCGCCCGCGCCCACGCGGGCGAGCCGCAGGCGTTGCTGATCGGCGGCGAGGCGGGCGTCGGGAAGACGCGCCTCATCGAGGAGTTCGTGGACGCGGCCTGCGCCCGCGACGCCTTCGTCGCCCTCGGCGGCTGCGTCGAGATCGGCGCGGACGGACTGCCCTTCGCCCCCTTCTCCGCGGCCCTGCGCTCGCTGAGCCGGCGCCTGCCCGGCGAACTCGCGGCGGCCGCCGACGGGCAGGAGGGCGAACTCGCCCGGCTGCTGCCCGAACTCGGCGACATCGGCGGCCACGAGCCCTACAACGAGGACTCCACCGCACGCCTCTTCGAGCTGACCGTGCGGCTCCTGGAGCGGCTCGCCGCCGACCGGACGATCGTCCTCGTCCTGGAGGACCTGCACTGGGCCGACGCCTCCACCCGGCACCTGCTCGCCTACCTCTTCCGCACGCTGCGCCGCGGCCGCATCGTCGTCGTCGCCAGCTACCGGGCCGACGACATCCACCGCCGCCACCCCCTGCGCCCCCTCCTCGCCGAACTGGACCGGCTGCGGAGCATCCGCCGCATCGAACTCTCCCGGTTCACCCGCACCGAGGTGCGCCGCCAGCTCACCGGCATCCTCGCCGCCGAACCCGATGCCGCCCTGGTCGACCAGATCTTCGACCGCTCCGACGGCAACGCCTTCTTCGTCGAGGAACTCGTCGTCTCCCGCGAGGCCGGCTGCGTCTCCCCGGCCCTCAGCGACTCGCTGCGCGACCTGCTGCTGGTCCGGGTCGAGGCGCTGCCCGACGACGCCCAGCGGGTCGCCCGGATCGTCGCGGAGGGCGGCTCCACCGTCGAGTACGCCCTGCTCGCCACCGTCAGCCGACTCGCCGAGGACGACCTCATCGAGGCGCTGCGCGCGGCCGTCGGCGCCAACCTCCTGCTCGCCGTCCCGGACGGCGAGGGCTACCGCTTCCGTCACTCGCTGGTCCGCGAGGCCGTCAGCGACGACCTGCTCCCCGGCGAACGCTCCCGCCTCAACCGGCGCTACGCGGAAGCCCTGGAGGCCGATCCCGCGCTCGTCCGCGCCGACGAACGGGCGACCCGGCTCGCTTCCTACTGGTACAAGGCGCACGACGCCGCCCGGGCCCTGCCGGCCGTGCTCCGCGCCTCCGTCGCGACCCGCAAGCGCTGCGCGTACGCCGAACAACTCCGGCTGCTGGAACGGGCCATGGAACTGTGGGACGACGTCCCCGACGACGTGCGCAGCTCGCTGCGCCCGATGGACTACGCCGAGGCCTACCCGCCCTGCGGCTGCGACCCCGAGACCACCCCGCTGCGCTACCTCGACCTGCTGGCCGAGGCCGCCGTGGCCGCCCGGCTCTGCGGTGAGCGCGAACGCGCCCTGAAGATCGTCAAGATGGCCATGCGGCTCCTCGGCGGCGAGGAGGGCGGCGACCGTGACCCGCTCCGCGAGGCGTGGTTCTGGACCGAGCGCTCCCGCATCATGTCCGGCCTCGGCCGCTCCGACGGCTGGGCCGAGATCGCCACCGCCCAGGAACTCGTCAAGGGACTGCCCCCGTCCGCCGTGCACGCCGCGGTCCTCACCGTGGCCGCCGGCTGGGGAATGGTCCACCAGCCCGGGCCCGAGAGCCTCGCCTCCGCCGAGCGGGCCGTCGAGTACGCCCGGCTGGTCAAGGCCGAGCCGATCGAGCTCGGCGCCCGGCTCACCCTCGGCTCGCTCATGGTCTCCGCCGGCGACCCGGAGGGCGGGCTCGCCGCGATGTACGAGGTGCGCGACCGGACCGCGGCGCTCGGCCTGCTCCACGAGTCGGCCCGCGCCCATGTCAACCTCGCCTCCCACCTGGAGGCACTCGGCCGCTCCCGGGAGGCCCTGGAGGTCGCCGAGGCCGGGCTGACGATGGCCCGCTCCCGCGGCCTGCTCGACAGCCAGGGCTGGATCCGCGCCAACCAGGCGGAGTCGCAGTTCTCCCTGGGGCTGTGGGACGAGGCCCAGCGCGCGGGCGAGTGGCTGGAGCACGCGGGCCAGAGCGCCCGGCCGCGGGGCTCCGCCGCCCTGCGCCTGGCCCAGCTCGCCGTCGCCCGCGGGGAGTCGGCCACGGCCGCGGCCCAACTGGCCGTCGCCCGCCAGAGCTACGGCACCCAGGACCCGATGCCGCAGTACACCCTGCCGATGTCCCAGATCCAACTGCTGCTGGCCGCCACCGCGGGGCGGATCGCGGACGTCCGCGCCGAGTTCGCCGAGGCCGCGGAACGCGGCTTCCCGCCCGGCACCCAGCGCTACGGCTGGCCGCTCGTGCTCGCCGCCGTCACCGCCGAGGCGGACGCCCGCGGCCTGCCCGCCGCGGCCGAGGGCCGCCCCGAGGCGCTCGACCTGATCCGCCGCTGCGTCCGGTCGCTGGCCATCGCGGCACCGGTCTGGCAGGCGTACTCCCTGCACGTCTCCGCCGAGCTGGGCCGGGCGGAGGGCCGCCTGTCCGCCGAGCGCTGGGCCGAGACCGTCGCCGCCTACGAGGCGGTGGAGCGCCCCTACCAGCTCGCCGTCGCCCGGCACCGGCTCGCCGACGCCCTGCTGGCCGAGGGCGGCCGCCGCGAGGAGGCCGCGGCGCTGCTGCGGGAGTCGCACGCCACCGCTGTCACGTTGGGGGCCCGCCCGCTGCGCGAGGACGTGGAACTGCTCGCCGCCCGCGGCCGCCTCTCCCTGACCGTCCCGGACACCGGCCCGGCCGCTCCCGAGGCCGACGAGGACACCTTCGGTCTGACCCCGCGGGAGCACGGCGTCCTGCGCCTGGTGGCCGCGGGCCGCACCAACCGGCAGATCGCCGAGGAGCTCTTCATCGCACCGAAGACGGCGAGCGTCCACGTCTCGAACATCCTCGCCAAGCTCGGCGTCTCCGGCCGCGGGGAGGCGGCGGCACTGGCCCACCGCCTCCGCCTCCTGGAGCCGTAGGACGGACCGGCACCCGGTCGCCTCCCGAGGCCCGGCCCGGTACGGCCCGGCAGGTCCGGTCACTCGGTGCGCGGGACCTCGCCCGGTGCGCGTTCGCCCGGCCCGCCCCCGTCGTCCGGGGCGGGGTCCGCCGGCGCGTCCTCGGCCGGGGCGTCACCCGGGGCCGGGACGCGTATCGTCACCTGGCCCGAGGTCAGGTCTATCGGGCCCCGCGAAGGGTCCCCGTCGCCCAGGTCCTCCCTGGTCAGCGCCAGCCGCCGGCGCTCGTCGTCGGTGTGCTTGCGGCTCGGTGCGAAGAACTCTTCCGCCATGTTGAACATCGTGTCCGCCGCCTCACTCGACCTCCAGCCGGAGGATCCTGTCGTCGCCGGCCCCGGGCGTGCCCCGGGTGTCGGTCTCGCTGGTCGTCAGCCAGAGCCCGCCGCCCTCCGCCGCCAGGACCGTGCGCAGGCGCCCGTACTCACCCTGGAGGAACGCCTCGGGGTCCCCCGACTGTTCCGCCCCCGCCGCCGGGACCGGGATCCGCCACAGGCGCTCGCCCCGCAGCCCGGCCATCCAGACCGCGCCCCGGGCGTACGCGATCCCGCTCGGGGAGGCGTCCTCCGTCTTCCACTGGGCCACCGGGTCCACGAAGCCGGACACCCCGGCCCGGCCCTCCACCCTCGGCCAGCCGTAGTTCTTCCCCGGCTCGATCAGATTGAGCTCGTCCCAGGTGTTCTGGCCGAACTCGGACGCCCAGAGCCGCTCGTCCTCGTCCCACGTCAGGCCCTGCACGTTGCGGTGTCCGTACGAGTAGACCGGCGAACCGGGGAAGGGGTTGCCCGGTGCCGGCTCGCCCTCCGGGGTCATCCGCAGGATCTTCCCGCCCAGCGACGTCCGGTCCTGCGCGAGGCCCGTCCGCCCCGTCTCGCCCGTCCCGGCGTACAGCATCCCGTCCGGGCCGAAGGCGATCCGGCCGCCGTTGTGCACGAACCCCTTCGGGATGCCGGAGAGGATCACCTCGGGCGGGCCCAGCCGGTCGCCGAGGCGCATCCGCACGATGCGGTTGTCGCGCTCCGCCGTGAAGTAGGCGTACACCCAGCCGTCCCGCGAGGCCAGGCCGAGCAGCCCGCCCTCACCCTCCGGCACCACCCCGGGCACCTCGCCGAGCGGAGTCCTCCGTCCGGTCGCGGTGTCGACACGGGTGATCGTCCGCTCGTCGCGCGAGGAGACCAGCAGGTCGCCGTCGGGAAGCGCGGCCAGACCCCACGGCGAGTCGAGATCCGTGGTGAGCGTGCTCGCCACCTTCACCCGCCCCCGTTCCGGGGTGCCCGGCGGCGCGGACGAGCCGGACGGCGCGGGCGACCCGCGCTCCGGCCCGGGCCCCGCGGCCCCTTCCGAGGAGCATCCGGCCACGAGCACCCACGTGACGGCTGCCGCCACGGCTCCCACACCAGCTCGGCGCATGGTCCCGATCCCTTCTCACGGCGATCCCCACCTTGGAAACACCGCTGACGGCGATCGGGTTCCCCGGGAGGAGGGGGTCCGGCCGGACCAGGGCGGATCGGGGGGCGGCGATGGTGGGCCCCGGCAGGACCCGGGGCCGTGACCGGTCGGTTCACCGGGTTGCCGTGCGCTTCCGGCCGGGGCTTTCGCCGGTCGGGCTTTCGGGGTCGGCGCGGGCGCAGGCCGGATGCGGGTCACCCCGGCCTGCGCCCGCGCGTCAGGCCACCGTGCCGGCGACTCCGGTGCGGCCGTCGGGGACGCCGACGATCGTCACGATGACCTGCTTGCGGACGGCCTCGCCGAGCACGTCGACGAGGGCGTCGGTGGTGGCGGCGACGAGGCGGGCGGGTGCGTCCGGGACCTGGGGCAGGTGATACGCGGCCTCGCGCATGCTGAGGGTGACGAGAGGCGCGTCGTCGTCGGCCGGTTCGCCGCCGATGCCCCGGCGGTGCCGGGGGATGCCCATCAGGTCCACCCCGACGAGGCGGCGGAACCCGTCGCCGTAGACGGCACCGACGGCGTCGGTCAGGGCGCTGATCAGCTTCGGTTCTACCGTCCCGTCGAGGGCTTCTTCGCGGATGTGCACGTTGAAATGCGGCATGGGTGGCCACTCCGTTCACGCCGGTACGTACGATGGAAGCTCGCTTTGAAAGCAAAATACCTTTGAAGGCAAAGGTAAACAGGGAGGGGTGTGCGATGTCAAGGCCCGAGAGGCGTGACGCCGCGGAGAGCGGCGACAAAGGAGTCGACGACACCGTGAGGGCCCTGCTGCTGCTCATGCCCCGGATGGTGGGCCGGGCCAAGAGGATCCCCGTGCCCGAGGTGCTGCAGTCCCTGGCGCTGGCGCCGCGTCACCTCTCGCTGCTCGCCTACCTGCTCTTCGACGGGCCGATGACCGTGAACGAGCTGGCGGCCCGGCTGCAGGTCGCGCCGACGACGGTGAGCCTGCTGGTGGGCGACCTGAGCCGGAAGGGAATCCTGGAACGGCGCGAGGACGAGGCGGACCGGCGTCGTCGGATCATCGGCATCGCGGACGAGCAGCAACCCGCGATCACCGCCTGGCTCGCTCCGGGCGCGGCTGCGTGGCGCAAGGCGCTGGCCCCCTTGACGCCGGATCAGCGGCGACTGTTCGTCGACACCTTGCTCGCCTATGAGGCCGCGGTCGGCGGAGAGGAACGGGGCTGAGCCGAGCCCATGGCCTCCGGCCGGGGCGGGACTCTCGCCACACGCCTCAGTCCCAGGACCCCCGCGGGGCCGGCAGACCGGCGATCTCCGTCAGGTCCGCCGCCACCAGACGCAGCTCCGCCGCCCGCGCGTTCTCCACCGCCCAGGCCTCCCGCTTCGCCCCGGGGATCGGCACCACGTGCGGGCCCTGCCGCAGCGTCCACGCCAGCGCCACCTGCGCCGGCGTGACCTCCTCGCCGTGTCTCGCGGCCACCCGCCGCAGCCCGGCCACCACGGGCTGGTTCGCGGCCATCATCTCCGCCGTGAAACGCGGATGCCGGGCCCGCGGGTCGTCCGGCTCGAAGCCGCCGCCCGGCGTCAGCGTGCCCGTGAGGAAGCCGTTGCCCAGCGGCATGGCGGCCAGGAACCCGACACCGCGCGCCTCGCACCACGGCAGCAGCCGCCGCAGCGCCTCGGGCGACCAGACCGACAGTTCCGCCTCCACCGCGCTCACCGGGAACACCTGCTGGATCCGCTCGAGTTGGCGGATCGTTCCCTCGTACCGGTCGGAGCCGCCGCGCCGGGACGCCCGCGCCCCCACCGCGCACAGCCCGAGCGCGCGCACCTTGCCCGCCGAGACCAGATCGGCCATCGCCCCCCAGGTGTCCTCGACGGGCACCTCCGGATCGGCCCGGTGCAGCTGGTAGAGGTCGATGACATCCGTCTGGAGGCGCCGCAGCGAGGCGTCGCAGGCCCGACGCACGTACGAGGGGCGGCCGTTGGCGACGACATGCTGGTCGCCGACGAGCAGGCCGCACTTCGTCGACACGAACGCCTCCGCCCGACGCTCCTTCAGGGCCCGCCCCACCAGGAGTTCGTTGGTGAACGGCCCGTACAT
This sequence comes from Streptomyces sp. NPDC048338, assembly GCF_043201055.1. Classification (NCBI taxonomy): domain Bacteria; kingdom Bacillati; phylum Actinomycetota; class Actinomycetes; order Kitasatosporales; family Streptomycetaceae; genus Streptomyces; species Streptomyces sp. NPDC048338. The sequence continues at coordinate 240,273 of NZ_JBICYQ010000008.1, read as the reverse complement.
GTCCGCGGTGTCGAGCAGGGTCACGCCCGCGTCCAGCGCCGCGTGGACCGTCCGCAGCGAGCGGTCGCCCCGCTGCTGCGAGGTGTCGTAGGCCCAGCTCATCGGCATGCAGCCCAGGCCGACCGCGCCCACGTCGAGCGCCGCCGCCCCGATAGTCCTGCGCTCCACCCGCTGCTACCCCTCCCTGTGACGCCCCCCAAAGTAACCAATGGCATGCGGGATCCATCGCATAGCCTCCCGGACATGACACTCGACGACAGCACCCCTGACGTGTGGCTTCCCTTCGCGGCGGACGAGATCGACGGACTGCCCGAGCCGGGCGGGTCAGGAATCTCCTACCGCTTCTGGGACGGCGGGCCCGACTTCCCCGCCGATCCGGCCCGTTGCGCCTTCTACGTGGTCCCCTACATGAAGGGTTCCGAGGTCGCCGTCCGGCCGCTCGCCGCGATGACCTCGGTGCGCGCCGTGCAGACGCTGTCCGCCGGGATCGACCACGTGACACCCGGACTCGAACTGCTGCCCGCCGGTGTCGAGCTGTGCAACGCACGGGGCGTCCACGAGGCCAGCACCGCCGAGCTCACCCTCGCGCTGATCCTCGCCTCGCTGCGCGGCATCCCCGGGTTCGTGCGCGCCCAGGACGCCGAGGAGTGGCGGGGCGGCTTCTACCCGGCCCTCGCCGACAAGTCCGTCCTCATCGTGGGATACGGGTCGATCGGTGCCGCCATCGAGGACCGGCTCGCGCCGTTCGAGTGCGCGCGGGTGGTGCGCGTCGCGCGCTCCGCCCGCACCACGGAGCGCGGCCCGGTGCACCCGCTGTCCGAGCTGCCCGCGCTGCTGCCGCAGGCCGACGTGGTGGTGCTCTCCACTCCGCTCACGCCCGCGACCAGGCACCTCGCCGACGCCGGCTTCCTGGGCCGGATGAAGGACGGCGCCCTGCTGGTGAACGTGGCCCGCGGACCGGTGGTGGACACGGCCGCCCTGCTCAAGGAGGTGGAGAGCGGCCGGATCACGGCGGCCCTCGACGTCACCGATCCGGAACCGCTGCCGCCCGGCCACCCGCTGTGGCACGCTCCCGGTGTGCTGGTGAGCCCCCATGTCGGCGGTTCCACCTCGGCGTTCCTGCCCCGCGCGAAGCGGCTGCTCGCCGCCCAGCTGCGCCGGTTCGCCGCGGGGGAGCCGCTGGCCAACGTGGTCCTCACCACCTGAGCGGGCGCCCCGGCGCCGCGCGCCCCCTGATACGCCTGCTGTGAGCTCTCATTCCGTCACGCAGAGTAGAGCGACCCTGTCCCTGAGTGACGACTCTGGTGTATCGTCCCCAGGGCGGGGGGCTGCGTCGAGTACGGGCTGACGCCGGGGAGCAACGTGAAGGGTCATCAGGTACCGAGGGGGGTGGCGGGTGAAGTGCGGCCGATGGACCGACGATCCGACGCGGCGGGGCCGCCGTCGGCGACCCTCGCACGCCCCGCGACCCCGACGGGCGGCGGCCACGCCATTCCGGGCCAGGCCACCCGCTCCGTCGACCCCGACGAACCCACGGGTACGGGCGGGCCACCGGGGGAGCGGAGCCCCGACACCCCGCCGGGAGGCGCGATGAGCACCCCGGGCATGCTCCTCGGCCGGCGGACCCTGGCCGGTGTCGGCGGCGCCGGTGGTGTCGGCACCCGTGACGCCGGTGCCGGCGGTCCGGACGGCGGGGGCGTCGCCGGGACGGCGCGGCCCGGCCCCGGCCGCCCCGGCCCGGAGCCGCACGCGCCCGCCACCCGCGCTCAGGAAACCGAGGGCACGGGCCCCGCCCGGCCCGGCCCCGCCCGCAACGGGGTCGGCGCGGTCGCGGCCCAGATCGTCCTCGGGCTGGTCTGCGCGGGCTACGCCACCGGCGCCGCCCTCGGCTGGGGCTCCGTGGAACTGGCCATGATCATGGGCGACTTCGGACTCAGCGTCGCGGCGCTCGCCGCCTGCGTCTCCTGCTTCCTCTACGCCCGAGTGCGCGAGAACCGCTTCCGCCCCGCCTGGCTGCTCTTCGCCTTCTCCTCCGGGATGGCCGCCGTCGGCAACGCCGTCTGGGGCTGGTACGAGGTCGTGCTCCGCCAGGAGGTGCCCAGCCCGTCCTTCGCCGACCTGTTCTTCCTCCTCTTCGCGCCGCCCGCGATCGTCGGTCTGCTCGTCCTCGCCAAGAAGCCCGTCACCCGGGCCGGCTGGGTCTGCCTCGCCCTCGACGCCTGGCTCATCGGCGGCTCCCTGCTGACGCTCTCCTGGAGCCTCGCCCTCGCGCACACCACGCACTTCGAGGGGGAGAGCGTCGCCCGCGCCGCCCTCTCCCTGGCCTATCCGCTGCTCGACATCGTGCTCGTCAGCATGGTGCTGGCCCTGCACTTCCGCCGCTCCCAGGTGAACCGCTCGGCGACCAACACCGCCATCGCCGCACTCGCCCTCACCGTCCTCTGCGACGCCCTGTTCACCTCGCCGCTGCTCCGCGAGAACTACACCTCGGGCCAGCTCCTCGACGCCGGCTGGTTCGCCGGCTCCCTGCTCCTCGCCTACGCGCCCTGGGGCGCGCGCCGAGGCCCCGACACCGCGGCCCCCGCCGCGCGCGGCCAACGACTGCCCAGCCGCCCCGTCGCCGGATCCCTCGCCGCCCTCACCCCGTACCTGGCCGCCGCCGTCTGCACGCTCGGCATCCTGTACAACGTCGTCGAGGGACGAAGAGTGGACCGCGTGGTCGTCTTCACCGGCTGCACGGTCGTGCTCGCCCTGGTCGTGCGGCAGGGCATCATGCTGCTGGACAACATCGCCCTCACCCACGAACTGGCCCAGAAGGAGAACCACTTCAGGTCCCTCGTGCAGGGGTCCAGCGACGTCATCATGATCGCCGCGCCCACCGGAGTGCTCCGCTACGTCAGCCCCGCCGCGTCCGGGGTCTACGGACGGGACGCCGAGGACCTGATCGGCGAGGAGCTGGCCTCCCTCATCCACCCCGAGGACCTCGGCGGCGTGGTCCACGAGGTGCGCCGCTTCCTGGCCGTGCCCCCCGCGGAGGAACCCACCACCCGGATCGAATGCCGCTTCCGCTCCGGCCGCGGCGACTGGCTCAACGTCGAGTCCACCGTCAACCGCCACCAGGGCGGGCTGCTCTTCAACAGCCGGGACGTCACCGAACGCGTCCGGCTCCAGGCCCAGCTCCAGCACAACGCCGAGCACGATCCGCTCACCGACCTGCCCAACCGCGCCCTGTTCACCCAACGGGTCAGGGGCGCGCTCGCCGGACGGCGCTCCTCCGACCCCGGCACCGCCGTGCTCTTCATCGACCTCGACGGCTTCAAGGCCGTCAACGACCGGCTCGGCCACCAGGCGGGCGACGAGCTCCTCGTCCAGGCCGCGCGCCGACTCCAGGACTCCGTGCGCACCGGGGACACCGCCGCACGCCTCGGCGGCGACGAGTTCGCCGCCCTCATCCTCGGCGACGGCGGCCGGGACCGGACCGCCCGCGAGGGCCAGGTCCAGGAGATCGCCGACCGGCTGCGCCTCACGCTCTCGCAGCCGTACCGACTCGACGGCGCGCGCGAGGTACGCGTCGCGGCCTCCATCGGAGTCGCCTTCGCCGAGCCCGGGATCAGTGCCGGGGACCTGCTGCGCAACGCCGACCTCGCCATGTACCGCGCCAAGGCCGGCGGCAAGGACCGCGTCGAGCTCTACGCCCCGCAGATGCAGGACGACGTCGTCCGCAGGACCGAACTCGCGGCCCGGCTGCGCACCGCGCTGCACGACGGCGAGTTCGCCCTGCTCCACCAGCCGGTGGTGGACCTGTCCACGGGCCGGATCACCGCCGTGGCCGCCCAGGCCCGCTGGCGCTCCGCCCAGGGCATCCTCTTCACCCCGGCCGAGTTCCTGCGGGTCGCCGACACGGCGAACGCCAGGGAGGGCGAACGCACCGCCGAGCTCGGCCGCTGGATCCTGGAGGAGGCCGTCGAACAGGCCGCCGAGCGGGCCGGACTCGGCCACTTCACCCCGGTCTCGATCCGGCTCTCCGCCCGGCGGCTGCTGGACCGCTCCCTGCCGCTGGACTCCGTCGAGGCCCTGCTGACCCGGCACGGGCTGCCGTCCGGATCCCTGATGATCGAGCTCGCGGACAACGACCCGCGGACCTCGTTCGACGAGCTGGAGCAGCGCCTGGTGGCCCTGCGCCGACTGGGCGTACGGATCGCCCTGGACGGTTTCGGCAGCGGCTACGCGGCCATCAACGCCCTGCGCCGCCTCCCCGTGGACGTCCTGAAGCTGGACCGCAGCCTCGTCGAGGGAGTCGTCGAGTCCGCCCGGCTGCGCAAGATCACCAGCGGACTGCTCCGGATCGCCGGCGACCTCGGGCTGCAGTCCGTCGCCGACGGCGTGGACGTGCCCGAGCAGGTACTGGCCCTGCGCACCATGGGCTGCACCCACGGCCAGGGCATGGCCTTCTCGGGCCCGCTCGACGAGTACCGGCTGCGCCGCGCGCTCGTCCGGGACGAGTACCCGCTCCCCGGCGAATCCGCGTTGCCGGTGCTCAGCGGGGGTGCGGGCGGACCGGTGGCGACCGCCGCGACGGCCGGAAACCATCCCTCGATCCGCTCAAATAATGAGACGCCTGTCCCACCCACTTGACACTGGTAGTGCGTCGGGGAGAGGGTCGGTGCCATGCGCACCCGAATTCTCGTACTTGGAAAGCGCGTCGGCTGAAGCAGGGCCATGAAGGCCCCGCTGAGAAAGCTCCCGACGCGCTCCCCTCGCTTGCCTCCCGGCACGAGGGGTTTTTTGTTGCACCGGCTCACCCCAAACCCTCGCAAAAACCCTCTGCTTCGAGAAGAGAATGCTGATGACCGAGCAGGCCACCGGGCACCATCCGCAGCCGCGGGCCCGTAACGGCGGACCGACCGCCACCACTGTCGAGCACGTCACGGGTGCGCAGTCCCTCATCCGTTCTCTCGAGGAAGTGGGGGCCGACACCGTCTTCGGTATTCCGGGCGGCGCCATCCTCCCCGCGTACGACCCGATGATGGACTCCACGCGGGTCCGCCACATCCTGGTCCGCCACGAGCAGGGCGCGGGCCACGCCGCGACCGGCTACGCGCAGGCCACCGGCAAGGTCGGCGTCTGCATGGCCACCTCGGGTCCCGGTGCGACGAACCTGGTCACCCCGATCGCCGACGCCCACATGGACTCCGTCCCGCTGGTCGCGATCACCGGCCAGGTCGCCTCGAAGGCCATCGGCACGGACGCCTTCCAGGAGGCGGACATCTGCGGCATCACGATGCCGATCACCAAGCACAACTTCCTGGTCACCAAGGCCGAGGACATCCCGCGGACGATCGCCGAGGCGTTCCACATCGCCTCCACCGGCCGCCCGGGCCCGGTCCTCGTCGACATCGCCAAGGACGCCCTGCAGGCGAAGACCACCTTCAGCTGGCCGCCGCAGACCGACCTGCCCGGCTACCGTCCGGTGACCAAGCCGCACGCCAAGCAGATCCGCGAGGCGGCGAAGCTGATCACCGCCGCCCGCCGGCCCGTGCTGTACGTCGGCGGCGGCGTCCTGAAGGCCGGTGCCACCACCGAGCTGAAGGTCCTCGCCGAGCTCACCGGCGCCCCCGTCACCACCACCCTGATGGCGCTGGGCGCGTTCCCCGACAGCCACCCGCTGCATGTGGGAATGCCGGGCATGCACGGTGCGGTCACCGCCGTCACCGCGCTGCAGAAGGCCGACCTGATCGTCGCCCTCGGAGCCCGCTTCGACGACCGCGTCACCGGCAAGCTGGACAGCTTCGCCCCGTTCGCCAAGATCGTCCACGCCGACATCGACCCGGCGGAGATCGGCAAGAACCGCGCGGCCGACGTCCCGATCGTCGGCGACGCCCGCGAGGTCATCGCCGACCTGGTCCAGGCCGTCCAGGCCGAGTACAGCGACGGCGTCAAGGGCGACTACACCGCCTGGTGGAGCGACCTGAACCGCTGGCGCGAGACCTACCCGCTCGGCTACGACCTGCCGGAGGACGGCAGCCTCTCGCCGCAGCAGGTCATCCAGCGCATCGGCGAACTCGCCCCCGCCGACACCATCTACGCCGCCGGCGTCGGCCAGCACCAGATGTGGGCCGCGCACTTCATCAACTACGAGCGTCCGGCCACCTGGCTGAACTCGGGCGGCGCCGGGACGATGGGCTACGCCGTCCCCGCCGCCATGGGCGCCAAGGCCGGGCAGCCGGACCGCCCGGTCTGGGCGATCGACGGCGACGGCTGTTTCCAGATGACCAATCAGGAACTGGTCACCTGCGCCCTGAACAACATCCCGATCAAGGTCGCCATCATCAACAACGGCGCCCTCGGGATGGTCCGCCAGTGGCAGACCCTCTTCTACAACCAGCGCTACTCCAACACCGTGCTGCACTCCGGCCCGGACGCGACCGGCCTGGAGCCCTCGAAGGGCACCCGCATCCCGGACTTCGTCAAGCTGTCCGAGGCCATGGGCTGTGTCGCGCTGCGCTGCGAGTCCCCGGCCGACCTGGACAAGGTCATCGCCGAGGCCAACGCCATCAACGACCGCCCGGTCGTCGTCGACTTCATCGTCCACGAGGACGCCCAGGTGTGGCCGATGGTCGCCGCCGGCACCTCCAACGACGAGGTCATGGCCGCGCGGGGCGTCCGCCCCGACTTCGGCGACAACGAAGACGACTGAGACGAAGAGCCGTAGGAAGAGGTACGACGCACATGACTAGGCACACGCTCTCCGTCCTGGTGGAGAACACCCCCGGCATCCTGGCCAGGATCGCCGCCCTGTTCTCCCGCCGCGGCTTCAACATCGACTCGCTCGCCGTCGGTGTCACCGAGCACCCCGACATCTCCCGCATCACCATCGTGGTCAATGTCGAGGACCTGCCCCTGGAGCAGGTGACCAAGCAGCTCAACAAGCTGGTCAACGTCCTGAAGATCGTCGAACTCGAGCCCAGCGCTGCGATCCAGCGCGAGCTCGTGCTGGTGAAGGTCCGCGCCGACAACGAGACCCGGTCCCAGATCGTCGAGATCGTCCAGCTGTTCCGCGCCAAGACCGTGGACGTCTCGCCCGAGGCGGTCACCATCGAGGCCACCGGTTCGAGTGACAAGCTCGAGGCGATGCTCAAGATGCTGGAGCAGTTCGGCATCAAGGAGCTCGTCCAGTCCGGCACGATCGCCATAGGGCGTGGTTCCCGGTCCATCACGGACCGGTCCCTGCGGGCCCTCGACCGCAGCGCCTGACCGACCCCCGGCCGCCGGGCGGTCCTCGCCGGCCCATCCGGCGGTCCGCCTGGCGAGACCCGAAGACTTCCCTTCCGCTCCCCGCCGTACGGTGGGACGCAACACCAGCACATCAAGGAGATTCCAGTGGCCGAGCTGTTCTACGACGACGACGCCGACCTGTCCATCATCCAGGGCCGCAAGGTCGCGGTGATCGGTTACGGCAGCCAGGGCCACGCCCACGCGCTGTCCCTCCGTGACTCCGGTGTCGACGTCCGCGTCGGTCTGCAGGAGGGCTCGAAGTCCAAGGCCAAGGCCGAGGAGCAGGGCCTGCGCGTCGTCTCCGTCGCCGAGGCCGCGGCCGAGGCCGACCTCATCATGATCCTGACCCCGGACCCGATCCAGGCCCAGGTCTACGAGGAGTCCATCAAGGACAACCTGAAGGAGGGCGACGCGCTCTTCTTCGGTCACGGCCTCAACGTCCGCTACGGCTTCATCAAGCTGCCCGAGGGCGTCGACGTCGCCCTGGTCGCCCCGAAGGGCCCGGGCCACCTGGTCCGCCGCCAGTACGAGGAGGGCCGCGGCGTTCCGTGCATCGCCGCCGTCGAGCAGGACGCGACCGGCAACGCCTTCGCGCTGGCGCTCTCGTACGCCAAGGGCATCGGCGGCACCCGCGCCGGCGTCATCAAGACGACCTTCACCGAGGAGACCGAGACCGACCTGTTCGGTGAGCAGGCCGTCCTCTGCGGTGGCACCGCGGCGCTGGTCAAGGCGGGCTTCGAGACCCTGACCGAGGCCGGCTACCAGCCGGAGATCGCCTACTTCGAGTGCCTGCACGAGCTGAAGCTCATCGTCGACCTCATGTACGAGGGCGGCCTGGAGAAGATGCGCTGGTCGGTCTCCGAGACCGCCGAGTGGGGCGACTACGTCACCGGCCCGCGGATCATCACGGACGCCACCAAGGCCGAGATGAAGAAGGTCCTCGCGGAGATCCAGGACGGCACCTTCGCCAAGGAGTGGATGGCCGAGTACCACGGCGGTCTGAAGAAGTACAACGAGTACAAGACCCAGGATGCCAACCACCTCCTGGAGACCACCGGCAAGGAGCTGCGCAAGCTCATGAGCTGGGTGAACGACGAGGAGGCGTAAGCCTTCCGGGAGTCCCCCCACGCCCCCCGGGGGTGTGGGGGGAACGGGGCCGCGACACAGTGTCCGGCCCCGCTCCCGATCGTTGGACAGGCCGTCCAACCACGGACGAGTGATCCTGCCTACGAGGCGCATGAACAGCGCCGACTCACCACTACACTGCTCAACAACATTCGCGTCAGGCCCACAGCGTCGTGCGCTTTCACGCGGCAAGCCCCTCCACCGCCTGCGGCCGTCGGGACGGCCGTCCGCACTGGATCTGTGAGGACTCACGTGAGCTCGAAACCTGTCGTACTCATCGCTGAAGAGCTGTCGCCCGCCACCGTCGACGCGCTGGGCCCGGATTTCGAGATCCGGCACTGCAACGGCGCGGACCGCGCCGAGCTGATCCCCGCCATCGCCGACGTGGACGCCATCCTGGTCCGTTCCGCGACCAAGGTCGACGCGGAGGCCATCGCCGCCGCCAAGAAGCTGCGTGTCGTCGCCCGCGCCGGCGTCGGTCTGGACAACGTCGACGTCTCCGCCGCCACCAAGGCCGGCGTGATGGTCGTGAACGCCCCGACCTCCAACATCGTCACCGCCGCCGAGCTGGCCTGCGGTCTCCTCGTCGCCACCGCCCGCAACATCCCGCAGGCCAACACCGCCCTGAAGAACGGCGAGTGGCAGCGGTCGAAGTACACGGGCGTCGAGCTCAGCGAGAAGACCCTCGGTGTCGTCGGCCTCGGCCGCATCGGCGTCCTGGTCGCCCAGCGGATGTCCGCCTTCGGCATGAAGATCGTCGCGTACGACCCCTACGTCCAGCCGGCCCGCGCCGCCCAGATGGGGGTGAAGCTGCTGGCCCTGGACGAGCTCCTGGAGGTCGCCGACTTCATCACCGTCCACCTGCCGAAGACCCCGGAGACCCTCGGTCTCATCGGCGACGAGGCCCTGCACAAGGTCAAGCCGAGCGTCCGGATCGTCAACGCCGCGCGCGGCGGGATCGTCGACGAGGCGGCGCTGTACACCGCGCTCAAGGAGGGCCGGGTCGCCGGTGCCGGCCTCGACGTGTACGCGAAGGAGCCCTGCACCGACTCCCCGCTCTTCGAGCTGGACCAGGTCGTCTGCACCCCGCACCTCGGCGCGTCCACCGACGAGGCCCAGGAGAAGGCCGGCATCGCGGTCGCCCGTTCGGTGCGCCTCGCGCTCGCCGGCGAGCTCGTCCCCGACGCGGTCAACGTCCAGGGCGGCGTCATCGCCGAGGACGTGAAGCCGGGTCTGCCGCTCGCCGAGAAGCTCGGCCGGATCTTCACCGCGCTCGCGGGCGAGGTCGCCGCGCGGCTCGACGTCGAGGTGTACGGCGAGATCACCCAGCACGACGTCAAGGTGCTCGAACTCTCCGCGCTCAAGGGCGTGTTCGAGGACGTGGTCGACGAGACCGTGTCGTACGTCAACGCCCCGCTGTTCGCGCAGGAGCGCGGCGTCGAGGTCCGGCTGACCACGTCGAGCGAGTCGCCCGACCACCGCAACGTGGTCACCGTGCGCGGCACCCTGGCGAGCGGCGAGGAGGTCGCGGTCTCCGGCACGCTGGCCGGCCCCAAGCACCTGCAGAAGATCGTGGCGGTCGGCGACTACGACGTGGACCTGGCGCTCGCCGACCACATGGTGGTGCTGCGCTACGAGGACCGCCCGGGTGTCGTAGGCACCGTCGGTCGGATCCTCGGCGAGGCCGGTCTGAACATCGCCGGCATGCAGGTCTCCCGGACCGAGGAGGGCGGCGAGGCGCTCGTCGTGCTCACCGTGGACGACACCGTCCCCGCGACGGTGCTGACCGAGATCTCGGCGGCCATCGGCGCGAACTCGGCCCGCTCGGTCAACCTGATCTGAGCCGCGCCGTCCCGTGACGGCACCCGTACCCGGGCCGTAGACGATCGTCTTACACGGACGTCTATGGTCCGGGTACAGTGCTGTCATGGGACACCGCGAAGATCTGCTCGACGGCGCCAAGCGCTGCCTCCTGGAGAAGGGCTACGCCCGCACGACGGCCCGCGACATCGTCGCCGCCTCGGGCACCAACCTGGCCTCCATCGGCTACCACTACGGTTCCAAGGACGCCCTGCTCCAGCAGGCGTTCCTCGCGCTGACCGAGGAGTGGGGCCACCGGGTCGGCCCGGCGGACGGTGGCCAGGAGGCCCGCGAGGAGCCGTCGGCCGACCCGTACGAGCGCTTCCACGCCGTCTGGGACCAGGTCATCGCGGCGGCCGCGGCCAGCCGCCCGGTCTGGAAGCTGCAGACCGAGATCGTCACCCGCCTGGACGACGACGAGAAGCTCCGGGAGGCGATCAAGGAGCCTCAGCGGGAAGGCCGCCTCGGAATGGCGGAGGCGTTCCTCGGCCTGGACCCGGAGGCCGACCCGGAGAAGGCCAGGGTCGCCGGACTGCTCTGTCAGGCGCTCGCCACCGGCGTGATGATCCAGTGGGTGGTGGACCCGGAGACGGCCCCGACGGCGGACGACCTGACCGAGGGGCTCAGGATCATGATGGGCGAGCGGGGCTGACGGCCCCGGTCCCGGCAAGATCGGCAGGATCTAGGGACGCCCCCTAGAGCCGGGCCGCCTTGAGGGACATGTGCAGGAGCAGTCGGTCCTCGCCGTCGTCCAGGTCCAGCCCGGTGAGCTGTTCCACCCGGGAGAGACGGTAGTAGAGGGTCTGCCGGTGCACGCCGAGCGCCGCCGCCGTGCGGCCCGCCTGGCCCGCGTTGTCCAGGAACACCTCCGCGGTGCGCGCCAGTTCGGCGTGGGCACGGGCGAGCAGGGGGGCGACGACGGGATCGGCCTCGGGGTGGGGGAGCGCCGCGAGCAGCCGGTACGGCCCGATCCCCGACCACCGTGCGACCGGGCCGAGCGAGGGCTGCGCCGTGACCGCGCGGGCCGCCGTGACGGCCTCGTGCCAGGCCGCCGGAAGCCCCACGAGACCCCGCAGCGGCGTCGCGACACCGGCCGGCGCCGTGCCGCGCAGCCGGTCCGCCGCGGTTTCGGCGGGGGAGAGGTCCTCGGCCGTGCGCAGCCGGACCAGGACCGCGAGGGAGCCGCTCTCCGGCAGCGTGGCGACCGCCGCCGCCCCGGGCACCGCCCGGACCGACGGGGCCTCGCCCTGCCAGGGGGCCACGCAGACGACCGTGTGCAGGCCGTCCGCGCTCGGCCCGAGGGCCGCCCGCAGTGCCGCGACGGCCATGTCGCTCTGCCAGCCCCGCCCGGCGGTCAGGACCGCGGCGAACTCGCGCGACAGGTCGGTGCCCGCGCGCTCCTCGTCCGCGAGGAGGCCGCCGATCCGGGTGGCGACCTCCATCGCCGCCGTGAGCTGGGCGGGCGTCGGGCCCGGTTCGGCGTCGAGGAGCCAGACGTAGCCGAGGACGACGCCGCGATGGCGTACCGGGAGGCAGATCCGGTCCCGGTAGACGCCCGCGTCGGGTGCCGCCGGGATGCGCACCGGGCCCGTCGCCCGGGTGATGCCGAAGCCCTCGAACCAGGCGCGGACCGCCGGGGTCGACTTCCTCGTCAGGATCGAGCGCGTGCGGACCGGGTCCATCGCGCTGTCGTCGTCGCTGTCGTGGGCCCCGAAGGCGATCAGCCCGAAATCCCGGTTCTCCAGCGTGGCCGGCGCGCCGAGCAGTCCGGAGATCTCGTCCACCAGCTCCTGGTAATCGCCCTTCACGCGGACATTCTCGCACTCCGCGCCCCCGCCTTCATACAAATGTCTGAGATGCCGTCCGCGGATGCGTGACAGCTGTCGATGGCACAGGATCGGAGCGATCCTTAGGTTTCACGGTGGTTCTCCGTGCTGTTCCCCTTTCGTTCCGTGCGTTCGGGTATCAGCCTCTTTCGACACCCTGCCCTTCTGGAGGTGCCCCGTGCTGGGTCCCGTGATCCTCGCCGCGTCGCGCAGCGACAAGATGCGCCGTTTCGTGTCGGCCGCCCCCGGGACCAAGCAGGTCGTCGACCGCTTCATCGCCGGCGAGACGGTCGACCACGTCATCCCGATCGTCGAGGAGATCACGGGCCGCGGCCTGGAGGTCACCCTGGACGTCGTCGGTGAGGACATCACCACCGTCGAGCAGTCCCACGCCGCCCGCGACGCCTACCTGGAGCTCGTCGGCCGGCTCAAGGAGCTGGGCCTCGGCGAGCGCGCCGAGATGTCGGTGAAGCTCTCGATGTTCGGCCAGGCGCTGGAGGGCGGCCACGAGCTCGCCCTCGCCAACGTCCGCCCGGTGGTCGAGGCCGCCGCCGCGATCGGCACCACGGTCACCCTGGACGCCGAGGACCACACCACCCTCGACTCGATGTTCGCCATCCACCAGGAGCTGCGGAAGGACTTCCCGCAGACCGGCTGCGTCATCCAGGCGTACCTCTTCCGCACCGAGGAGGACGCCCGCCGCCTCGCCGCCGACGGCTCGCGGGTCCGCATCGTCAAGGGCGCCTACAAGGAGCCCGCCTCCGTCGCCCTCCAGGACAAGTCGGAGATCGACAAGGCCTACGTCCGGATCATGAAGATCCTGATGGAGGGCGAGGGCTACCCGATGATCGGCTCGCACGACCCGCGCCTGATCTCCATCGGCCAGGAGCTGGCGCGCCGCGCCGGGCGCAAGCTGGACGAGTACGAGTTCCAGATGCTCTACGGCATCCGCAGCGAGGAGCAGCACCGTCTCGCCGCCGAGGGCCACCGGATGCGCGTCTACACGGCCTACGGCACCGACTGGTACGGCTACTTCATGCGCCGCCTCGCGGAGAAGCCGGCCAACCTGCTCTTCTTCGCCCGCTCCATCCTCACCAAGGGCTGAGCCCACCTCTCACAAGGAGTAACGAGACTCATGGACGCTGTCACCCAGGTCCCCGCTCCGGTCAACGAGCCGGTGCACAGCTACGCCCCCGGTTCCCCCGAGCGCGCCCGTCTGGAGACGAAGCTCAAGGAGCTGGCCGAGAACCCGCGCGACCTGCCGATGACCATCGGCGGCGTCAAGCGCATGGGCGGCGGCGAGCGCGTCGACGTCGTGCAGCCGCACAACCACAAGGCCGTCATCGGCACCTTCGCCGGCGCCACCGAGCAGGACGCCCAGGAGGCCATCGACGCCGCCCTGGCCGCCGCCCCGGCCTGGCGCGCGATGTCCTTCGACGACCGCGCCGCGATCATCCTGCGCGCCGCCGAGCTGCTCGCCGGCCCCTGGCGCGAGACGCTGGCCGCCTCCACGATGCTGGGCCAGTCCAAGACCGCCCAGCAGGCCGAGATCGACACCCCGTGCGAGCTCGTCGACTTCTGGCGCTTCAACGTGGCCTACGCCCGCCAGATCCTGGCCGAGCAGCCGCCGGCGAACTCCCCGGGCGTGTGGAACCGACTGGACCACCGCCCGCTGGAGGGCTTCGTCTACGCGATCACGCCGTTCAACTTCACGGCCATCGCGGGCAACCTGCCCACCGCCCCCGCCCTCATGGGCAACGTGGTGATCTGGAAGCCGTCCCCGACCCAGACCCACTCCGCGGTGCTCCTCATGGAGCTCCTGGAGGAGGCCGGTCTGCCCAAGGGCGTCATCAACCTGGTCACCGGTGACGGCATCGCCGTGTCCGAGGTCGCCCTGAACCACCCCGACCTGGCCGGCATCCACTTCACCGGCTCGACCAAGACCTTCCAGCACCTGTGGAAGACGGTCGGCAACAACATCGAGAAGTACCGCTCCTACCCGCGCATCGTCGGCGAGACGGGCGGCAAGGACTTCGTCGTCGCGCACCCCAGTGCCGACCGCGCGATCCTGAAGACCGCGCTGACCCGCGGCTCCTTCGAGTTCCAGGGCCAGAAGTGCTCGGCGTCCTCGCGTGCGTACGTCCCGGCCTCCATCTGGAACGACGGTTTCAAGGAGGAGTTCGCGGCCGAGGTCGACGGCATCAAGATGGGTGACGTCACCGACCTGTCGAACTTCATCGGCGCCGTGATCGACGAGCGTTCGTTCGCCAAGAACAAGGCCGCGATCGACCGCGCGAAGGCCGACGAGACCTGCACGATCGTGGCCGGCGGCACCTACGACGACGCGGAGGGCTACTTCGTCCGCCCGACCGTCATCGAGTGCTCCGACCCGGAGAACGAGGTCTTCACGACCGAGTACTTCGGCCCGATCCTCGCGATCCACGTGTACGACGACAGCTCCGCCGACGCGTACGACGCCATGCTGACCCAGATGGAGTCCGTCTCGGACTACGCCCTGACGGGCTCGGTCATCTCCGGCGACCGCGCCGCGACCGCGCACACGATGGAGAAGCTCCGCTTCGCCGCGGGCAACTTCTACATCAACGACAAGTCGACCGGTGCCGTCGTCGGCCAGCAGCCGTTCGGCGGAGGCCGCGCCTCCGGCACGAACGACAAGGCCGGCGCCCCGCAGAACCTGATGCGCTGGACGCTGACCCGCGCCATCAAGGAGACGCTGGTCCCGCCGACCGAGTACGGCTACCCCCACATGGGCTGACGCCCCCCGGGCCTCCGTGCGGAGGCCCGCCCCCGACACCGCCCCCCTCCTTGGTCCCCCAACCGAGGACGGGGGCGGTTCTCATGCGGCGGGCTTAGGCTGCTGTGAGGGGGAGACGAGGCGAGGAGGCGCGGCATGCCCGGTTCGACCACGCTTGGCCCCGGCCACGGGATGGACATGATCGACCATCCCGACGCGCAGCGACTGACGGCCGTGATGACCCGGCTGCACCGGCTGCTGACCGTGTCCGGCCCCGGCGGCCTCACGGACGCCCAGGTCGCGGCGCTGTGCGGTGTCGGGAAAACCGACCGCGAGGAGTTCACCACCTGGCTGGGCGCCCTCAACGACCAGCTCCGCAAGGCCACGGCCTGACCCCACCGCCCCCGTCCCCGAGCCGGGGGCGGTCGTCATGCGCGGGGCGTCCCTGGCGCGGTCACCAGGCTCGCAGGTAGACGCGGGTGCGGTCGGCGTCCAGCTGCTGGAGGTAGACCTCGATCCACTGGATGTGCCTGCGCTGCTTGTCCTTGACACAGGGCGGGCAGACGCCGGCCCAGCGGACTCCCCGCAGGGTGTCCGGCTCCGCCAGCCCGAGGTGGGCGAAGGGCGTGCCGGGAGGGATCGGTGTGGCGAGGGGAGTCTTCACCTCCAGCGGCCCCTGGCCTTCGAACTGCTTCCCGATGGTCTCGGCCGCCCCGGGGCTCGTGGCGAAGGACAGCAGGTAGGAGTCGTCCTGGAAGTTCAGCTGACGGGCGCCCTTGACCTCGGTGGCGTCGGCGGGGACATCGACCCTCATGAACGCGGCAGCCTCGGGAGCCCCTGCCTTCTTGTCCCACTCTCGGGAGCGGCTCCCTCCGGAGCGGTCGTCCGGTGCCGTCGAGCAGGCTCCGAGCAGCCCGAGGAGGGTGATGGCGCACATGACCCGTCCCAGACGTGCCGCGATCATCGATTCTCCTCCCGGCCCCGTTCCGGGTCCTTGCGTGTGTGGTCCCGGCCCGGGTCGACCTCAGGTACCGCGCTCGGGCCGGGAACGTCCGTGAGGTCTTGGTGGCGTACCGAGCTGGAGCCTCGCATGTCGTACTCCTGGGCCAGCCCGGTGGTGTGGAGGCGCTGCATGTCGGTGTCGGGGATGTGGATGGGGCCGATGTTGACCGACTTGCCCTCGTCCCAGTTGTACCGGTCCCAGACGTTGACCTGGTAGTCGAGGGACACCTTGGGCTTGCCGTCCGCACCGGGCGCCACGGTGACCATGCCGGAGACGTTCTGCTGGTGTCCGTTCACGGCGTAGTACCAGTCGGACTCCCGCAGGAAGTCCTGGCCGACCGCCGCACTCTCCACCGGGATGGCCACCGGCCTGCCGCCGGACCTCTCGTAGGCGTCCAGGGCCTGTTGCCGCCAGGCCGCCTGCTCGGCACCGATGTGCCTTTGCTCGATGGAGGCCCTGAACTCCGGCTCGTCCTGGAGGAAGCGGTCCACGTCCAGCGTCAGTGGTTCTCCGGTCGCGCCGAGATAGTGGGCCATGTTGCGGCTCGCCATGCTCTGGCCGAAGGCGTCACCACCGCCCTGGACCATTTTCGCCTGGGAGAGGATCCAGTAGTCACGCGCCGTCGGTTCCTCCACCCCGAACGGTCCGGCGCCGACGTCCGGTTGTTCCCACCTGTAGGTGAAGGCGTCCAGGATCCCCGCCCTCTTCAGCTCCTCGCCCCGTTCCTCCAGCAGGATCCCCCGGGTCACGGGATCCAGCCTGCTCCACCATTCGGCGACCTTCGCCCGGTCCTTGGGCATGTTCTCCGCGGCCGCCGCCTCCCTGAGGGAGGCGTACGGGCGGCTGCCGTTGAAGCCACCGAACGTGCCGTCCTGGAAATCTCTGTCCGTCACGGCGTCGATCAGCGCGAGTTTCACCCCGGTGTCGGCCTCGTCGAACGCGTCCACGGCCTGCTGGATCCGCCGGGTCCATGAACGCTCCACCTCCGGGAGGTCAGGATCGTGGCGGACGGCACGGGCGTCCGGGGCGTCGACCTTGGAGAAGTCGAACGAGGCGACCCCTCCCTCGCTGACCTTCATCCCCGCCGCCACGGCTTCGTCGACCGCCGCCTTCACCTTTCCCTTCAGCTCGGTGAAGAGCGTGCTCGCCTCGCGCAGCAGCATGGCGACCGTCCGCGCCTGGACCTGTGCGCCGTTGTACTCGTTGCGCGTGACGGCGAGGTTGGGACCGGCCACCTGCTGGGCCCGGCCCAGCCAGTCACCGCTCGTCGTGGTGGACCGGACCTTCTTCTCGTACGTCGTCCCCAGCGTCTCGAACTTGTCCGCCATACCGTCCCAGGCCGTGGCGGCGGTCGCGAGCCTGCCGAAGTCGGTCGTCATGACCTCGTGGTAGGTGAGCACAGCCGTGCTACTCCTTCGGTCCGGGCGCCAGGGGCTGGAAACCATCCCGGGTTTTCAACTCCTGCACCTGGAAGGAGAGTCCGGCCCCACCGAGAGAGGCCTTCTCGCCGCCCAGCCGTCCGAGCAGCGTCTTGACCTGGCCGGTCCAGGTCTCCTCGACGGTCTTGAGCGCGGCGCCCGTCTGCCAGCCGGCGAACTCCGTCTTCGCGGCCGTGGTCGACGCGTCGGCGTGATCGCCCGCGGTCTTCGTATCCGGTTCCAGGATGTCCTGGATGACCCTGGCCGCGGCCTTCTTCTCGTCGGGCGCGGTCTTCAGGCCCGGCTGCGACGTTCCGCCACCACCTCCACCCCCGTCGAGCTGGTCGAGTCGCATCGTGGTCGTCTCGGTCCTGATCCGGGACCATTCGTCATCGAACGCCATGTCCACCCCCGTGTTCGGCGTCGTGCCGTACGACCCTATACGGCCGGTCCGACAGTCCGTTCGAGGAAATCGCCGATCAGCCCGGCGATCGCCGGGGCGTGGGTCTCCAGGGCGAAGTGGCCCGTGGGCAGCAGGTGGATCTCCGCGTCCGGGAGGTCCCGGCGGAAGGCCCGCGCGCCCGCCGGGACGAAGACCTCGTCCCCTTCGCCCCAGACCGCGAGCAGGGGCACCCGGCTCGTGCGGAAGTACTCCTGGAAGGCGGGGTACAGCGCGAAGTTGCTCCCGTAGTCGCCGATCAGGTCCAGCTGGATGTCGTCCTGGCCGTCCCGCGCCATCAGGGCCGCGTCGTGGTGCCAGGCGTCCGGGCTGAGGAGGTCGCGGTACTCGGCCGGGACGCCCGTCTCGTACTGCCACCGGATGCCGTCGAGCGAACGGATGCCGCGGACCGGCTCCTCGGTGGCGGGGGTGCGATCGGCGATCATCGCGAGGACCGGTGCCCAGGCGTCGGCACCGAGGCCCTCGTCGTACGCGTTGCCGTTCTGGCTGACGATGGCGGTGACGCGTTCGGGGTGGGCCAGCGCGAGGCGCAGCCCGATGGGGGAGCCGTAGTCCTGGATGTAGAGCGCGAACCTGCCGAGGCCGATGGTCTCGGTGAACTCCGCCGTGAGCGAAGCCAGTTCGGCGAAGGTGTAGTCGAACTCCTTCGCCGACGGGGCGGCGCTGCGGCCGAAGCCCAGATGGTCGGGCGCGATGAGGTGGTAGCGGTCGGCGAGCAGCGGGATCAGGTCGCGGAACATGTGCGAGCTGGTGGGGAAGCCGTGCAGCAGCAGGAGGGCCGGCGCGTCGGCCGGGCCCGCCTCGCGGTAGTGGATCTCGTGGCCGCGGACGATGGCGGTGCGGTGGTGGACCGGGAGCGTGATGGCCATCTCTAACCCCTCGAAGCGTGTTCACTGGTGACAAGAGGAGTCAAGCAGGCGCCTTTCTAACCTGTCAATGGATTTTAGAAGGTTAGAACTGAGAGGCGGGCAGACTGTGGGCATGACCGTGAGGACCGCACCCACCCACGCCGTCGGCGCCGAACGGCTGCGCGCCGTGCGGGAGATGCTCGACGACGCCTTCGACGGCGACTTCTCCGACGACGACTGGGACCACGCCCTGGGCGGCGTCCACGCCTGGATCGAGGACGGACGGGGCGTCGCCGCCCACGGCAGCGTCGTCATGCGCCGGATCCGGTACGACGGCCGCTCGTACCGCGTCGGATACGTCGAAGGTGTCGCCGTCCGCGCCGACCGGCGCCGGGAGGGCCTCGGCGGCGCCGTCATGGCCGAGCTGGAGCGGGTGATCGACGGGACCTACGCCTTCGGAGCGCTGTCCGCCTCCGACGAGGGCGCCGCGCTCTACCGGGCGCGCGGCTGGGAGGTGTGGAGCGGCCGGATCCAGGCCCTCGCGCCCGACGGCGTGATCGACCTCCCGGACGAGGAGGGCAGCACCTTCCTTCGCCCGGCCGCGGGCGGGGTGCTCCCGGCTCCCGCGGCTCCGCTCGTCTTCGACTGGCGCGACGGCGACGTGCTCTAGGGGGCGCCTTGTCGATCAGGCAGGGCTCTCGGTGGTCCGGCCCGATCGGCAGGGCGCCCCTGGCGCCGGCGGCGACCCGCCGTCGTCAGCGCCCGGCCGAGCCGCCACGGCGGGCGTATCCCGCCTCCGACTCCAGCTTCGCCGTGTACGTCGCCGAGATCGCCCAGCCCACACCGAACAGCGCGATGACGTATCCGGGCAGCCCCAGCCCGGACAGGGCCGCGCCGAGGAGCGCCAGGACGGCGACCCCCCAGATCACCAGCGCCACCTTGCCTCGACGGCTCAGGAACAGCCACTCCCGCGGGGTCGCTGGCGGTGCCGCCAGTTCGCCCGCCGGACCCGCGCTCGCCGCCTTCGGACGCTTGAAGTAGCCGTACACCAGCCACTCGCCGCACAACTCCCAGCCTTCGGGCTCCAGTTCGCCCAGGATCTTGTCCCGTCGCCGCCCACCGACCACCTCGCGCCGGTACTCCCAGCGCAGTGCCACCCCCGGCGCGCGGCGGCAGACGAACCGGCCGAGCGCGTCGAGCGACTCGACCTCCCAGCCCTGGTCCCCGTGGATCTCCAGCATCCGGCGGTCGTTGAAGAGGTCGGCGGTCCAGGTCCACCTCTCCGCCCGCTCGTCGGGCTCGCCGGGCGGCGGCGCCAGGCCCCCGAGCTGCGCCGCGAAGGCGGCGGCCGGACCGAACTCCGCCCGCGCGTCCGTCCCCGTCCGCGCGAGGTGCCCGCGCAGGTCCTCGACCGTCGCGGCGACCTGCGCCTCGGGCACGCCCGAGCCGCGCAGGGCCTGGGCGAGCTCTTCGAAGTAGGTGTCCGTCGTCATGGTGTCCGTCCCCCTGGTCGCAGCATGGTCTGTACGGAGCGGTGGAAGGCCAGCCAGGCCCCGCTCTCGGCCGCGAGGCTCGTACGGCCCCGCTCGGTGAGCCGGTAGTACCGGCGGCCCGGCCCGCGCTCGGCGGCCCGGAACTCGGCCTCCACCAGGCCCGCCTCCTCCAGCCGGTTCAGGACGGGGTACAGCGTCCCGCCCTTGATCTCGCCGAGCCCCGCCTCCGCGAGGGCCTTGGCGATCTCGTACCCGTAGCTCTCGCCGTCGGTCAGGCGGGAAAGCACGAGCAGGTCGAGGACTCCCTTGAGCCAGCTGGATCTACGGTCGGCGGCCATGGGCACATCCCACCACCAGCTAGGTAGGAACACAACCTAGATAGCGATGCCTGATCGGGAGGCCAGCGCCTTCCCGACGTTCTCGCCGCGCAGCAAGCCGAGGAACGCGTCCACGATGCGGTCGAAGCCCTGCGTCACCCGTCACGTCCAGCGGCCGTCGCCAGGCGTGCCGGCGGCTTCTCGGCCGCCGCCGCGGCTCTCGGCATGACGCAGTCCGCCGTCTCGCACCCGGTCCGTCGGCTACGTCACCACTCCTGAGCCGGCGAGATCCCTGGCGGTACGGGCGCTCATCCGGGAGCTCCGGGGCGGCGCGGGCTGATCGCCGTCTCAGATAGTAGGAAGTCCGAGTAATTGTGGAGACAGATGCGGGTGCCTGTCCTAGCTTTGTAGGAGCCGAACGTCTCGCTTCATCAGCGAATGGCGGTCGAGAGCGCGATGCCCCTGTGCAGGTAACCCCTGCGGCGGCGCTCCCCGCCCCCTCCGGCGCCTTCGATCACCACTGATCTCGGATCATCACTGATCTCAAGGAGTCGATCCCTCATGACCACTCAGACCGCCCGCCGTGTCCGCCACACCGCCACCCACCCCAGCGACGACGCCCGCAAGAACGCCGCGGCCGCCCTCCAGCGGGCCCTCGACCGCCGCGACAACGGTGGCGAGACGGGTCACTGACGAGACCGCTCGCCGACGTGACCGTCGCTCGCGGGACCGGCCGCCGGTAGGACCGTCCGGGCCGGTGCGCCGTACCGCCCCGGCCCCGACCTGATCGCCGGCCGGGCCCGCCCGGCCCCGCGACCGGTCCGCGCCGGACTCGGGTGCTCCTGCCCCGCGGTCCGGTTCCGACCGCCCCGGCGCGCCCCCGTGCGCGCTCCACGCCGTGGCGCGTCGACGCACCCGGCGCGACCATGCTCGACACGGCCCGGCCGGACGCCCCGGCCGGGGTCGTCGTGCTTCCGTTTCGCCGCGCCCCGAGCCGATCCGCCCCGATCCGGCGGCCGGCGGGGACCGCGTGAGCCCCCGGTGGCCGCCGTGCGCCCGCCCGGGTGCCGAGGGGTGCCGTCCTGCCCCGCCCGCCTTCCGCTCCGACGGCCACGCGCCCCGCGGGATCTGCTCGCGCACGACGCGAACGGTCCGCATCGTGGACAGAACGTGTCAGGCACTGGGACGAGGAGTAGGGTGCCGACATGTCTCACAGCATCGATCTCGCAGTCATTCCCGGCGACGGCATCGGCCAGGAGGTCGTGGCCCAGGGCCTCAAGGTCCTCGCCGCAGTCCTTCCGCAGGACGTGAAGCTGGAGACCAAGGAGTACGACTTCGGCGCCCGGCGCTACCACGCCACCGGTGAGACCCTCACCGACGCGGACGCCGAGGCCCTCAAGCAGCACGACGCCATCCTGCTCGGCGCGATCGGCGACCCGTCGGTCCCCTCCGGCGTCCTGGAGCGCGGCTTCCTGCTGAAGCTCCGCTTCCTCTTCGACCACCACGTCAACCTGCGTCCGTCGAAGCTGCTGCCCGGCGTCTCCACCCCGCTCAAGGGCGAGCCGGAGATCGACTTCATCGTGGTCCGCGAGGGCACCGAGGGCCCGTACACCGGCAACGGCGGTTCGATCCGCACCGGGACCCCGCACGAGGTCGCCACCGAGGTCTCCGTGAACACGGCCTTCGGTGTCGAGCGCGTGGTCCGGGACGCCTTCGCCCGCGCCCAGGCCCGTCCCCGCAAGAAGCTGACGCTGGTCCACAAGAACAACGTCATGTCCTTCGCGGGACACCTCTGGACCAACATCTTCAACAAGGTCGCCACGGAGTTCCCCGAGGTCACCACCGACTACCTGCACGTGGACGCGGCGACGATCTTCCTCGTCACCGACCCGGCCCGCTTCGACGTGATCGTCACCGACAACCTCTTCGGCGACATCATCACCGACCTCGCCGCGGCCGTCTCCGGCGGCATCGGCGTCGCCGCCTCGGGCAACATCAACCCGAGCCGCGAGTTCCCCTCGATGTTCGAGCCGGTCCACGGCTCCGCGCCGGACATCGCGGGCCAGGGCAAGGCCGACCCCACGGCCACCGTCCTCTCCGTCGCGCTCCTCCTGCGCCACCTCGGGCACGAGGCCGAGGCGGCCCGGGTCGAGGCCGCCGTGGCCGCCGACCTGACCGAGCGCGGGGACTCCGTCCGGACCACGGAAGAGATCGGCGACGCGCTCGCGGTACGCGTAGCGAGCTGACCCGCCGACTGCTCCATCACAGCCGCCGGGTCGCAACTGCACCCGGCGGCTGTACCTGTGTGGGCGTCGGGTGTCACCATCCCCTCATGGACCACGCACACACCGTTTCCGTGCACCGTCCCCCACGAGCGATAATCGGACGTGGGGCCGCGGCATGCGGGAAAGCTCGGACGTCCTAGCAGAGCACTGATAGCGGCGTGAGCGCGGTCCGTCACACACAACCGGTGAAGGACAAGCACTCATGACGACGCCCACCATCGAGCTCAAGCCCTCCTCCAGCCCGCTGTCCGACGCGGAGCGCGAGGCGATCCTGGCCAGCCCCGGATTCGGCCGCCATTTCACCGACCACATGGTGACGATCCGGTGGACCGAGGGGCGTGGCTGGCACGACGGTCAGCTCGTGCCGTACGGCCCGCTCTCCCTCGACCCGGCCACCAACGTCCTGCACTACGCCCAGGAGATCTTCGAGGGCCTGAAGGCGTACCGCAGGCCCGACGGCTCCGTCGCCACCTTCCGCCCCGACGCCAACGCGCGCCGGTTCCAGGCGTCCGCCCAGCGGCTGGCCATGCCGGAGCTGCCCGTCGAGACCTTCATCGAGGCCTGCGACGTGCTGGTCCAGCAGGACAAGGCGTGGGTTCCGGCGCACGGCGGCGAGGACTCCCTCTACCTGCGTCCCTTCATGATCGCGACCGAGGTCGGCCTGGGTGTCCGCCCGGCCAACGAGTACCTGTTCGTCGTCATCGCCTCGCCGGCGGGCCCGTACTTCCCCGGCGGCGTGAAGCCGGTCTCCATCTGGCTCTCCGAGGACCGCGTCCGCGCCGTCCCGGGCGGCATGGGCGACGCCAAGACCGGCGGCAACTACGCTGCCTCCCTCCTCGCCCAGGCCGAGGCCGCGGCGAAGGGCTGCGACCAGGTCGCGTACCTCGACGCCGTGGAGCACAAGTGGGTCGAGGAGCTCGGCGGCATGAACCTGTACTTCGTGTACGGGAACAAGATCGTCACCCCCACGCTGACCGGCTCGCTGCTGGCCGGCATCACCCGTGACTCGCTGCTCCGCCTGGCGCAGGACCTCGGGTTCGAGTCGGAGGAGACCCGTGTCTCCATCGACCAGTGGCAGGCCGACAGCGAGAACGGCACCCTGACCGAGGTCTTTGCCTGCGGCACGGCCGCGGTGATCACGCCGGTCGGCACGGTGAAGTCGGCGCGCGGCGAGTGGCAGCAGTCCGGCGGGCAGCCGGGCGAGGTCACGATGAAGCTGCGCGACGCGCTCCTCGCGATCCAGACGGGCAAGGCCGAGGACGTCCACGGCTGGACGCACGAGCTGGGCTAGACCCCGGGACCCCGGACGGCGGAAGCCCCCGGAGCGGCCATGGCGGCCGCCCCGGGGGCTTCCCGCGTTTCCGGTGCCCGCGCGCCCCGGGCGCCCCGTGGCTTCAGGAAGCGACGGGCTCCTCGTCACGTCCCCGGTCCCGTCCCTCGTCCCACCGCTGGTCCCGTCCCCGCTCGGCGGCCCGCGCCCGCTCGGCGGCCGTCCCCGGCGTCAGCGCCGCGTACAGCGCCCCGCCGACGAGTCCCGACAGCACGAAGCTGCAGTCGATCCCGCCGGTCAGGTCCAGCAGCGGACCCTCGTACAGCGGGGTCGAGACCCCGGCCAGGCCCACCGCCGCGCCGATCGCCCAGGACGCCGTGGCCCGCGGGTGCCAGCCCGCCCGGTACCAGTACGCGCCGCCCCGGGTCCCCCGGTTGTAGACCTGGAGCGCCTCCGGGTCGTACACCCCGCCGCACCGTGCGTGGCCGATCAGGGTGATCACCGCCCACGGCGTGCCGATCGCCGTCAGCAGCAGGACGAACGACGTCATCGCCGTCTGCGCGTCCGAGGCGAAGTGGCCCAGGAAGACGAAGGCGGTCGCCACCACGGCGACCACCAGCGTCGCCCGTGCGCGCGTCGCGCGGGGCAGGATCGCGTCGAGGTCGAGGCCCATCGAGTACAGCATCAGCCCCGCGTTGCCGACCGAGCCGGCGGTCGCCGCGAGCAGCAGCGGCACCAGGTACCAGACGGGCGAGGCCGCGACGAGCGGGCCCGCGTAGTCCAGGCCGCCGCGGGCCGCCAACGCCGTGTAGGTGCCGAACAGCTGAGGGACCAGCAGGCCGGCGAGCAGGCCCAGACAGGTGGTCCGCCAGACCGTCCGCGTGCTGTACCGCTCGGGGGAGACGTAGCGGGTGTAGTCGCCGAGCAGGGTGATGAAGGCGACCGGGCCGCTGAGTCCGGCCGCGACCGCGGACAGCACCCAGGTCGGCCAGAACGAACCGAGCAGGTACGGGGTGTCCGGAGGGGCGACCGTGGTGAAGTCCCCGGCGTAGGCGACGAGTCCGAGCGCGAGCAGCAGGGTCATCCCGACCGTGAGCGCCTTGCTGAGCCGCAGCAGGAGCCGGTAGCCGTGGACCGCGCCGACGGCCGTGCAGGCCGCGAGCACCGCGTACACCACGGTGTGCGCGACGCCGCCGGTCGGCAGTCCGGTCAGCCGGGCGAGCGTCCCCACCATCACGTCCCCGCCGATCCACAGGGTCAGCGCGGTGTAGCCGAGGGAGAGCAGCAGGCCGACCACCGAGCCGACGAGCCGGCCGCGGACGCCGAAGAAGGCGCCGCTGGAGGTCGAGAGGTTGGTCGCGGTCCGCAGCGAGACCAGCGCGAGCGGCGCCGTGACGGCCACCCCGACGAGCGTGCCGGCGACGACGGAGGTCACCGACGCCCACAGCCCGAGACCGAAGGAGACCGGAAGCCATCCGAAGACGATCACGCCCAGGCACAGGTTCGAGCCGAGCAGGATCGAGAGGAGGTCGCGGGGACCGCTGGTGCGTTCCGCCTCGGGGACGGTGTCGACTCCGCGCTGTTCTATCGGCATGCGGGACTCCCTGTGGTGTGCGCCGTTCGCCAGAATTTGAGTGCCGCTCAATGTGACCCACGCGAGGAGGTCGCGTCAATGCTTGGAAGACTGGACTTCAGCATTTAGAGTGACGTTCAAACAGGAGGTGCGCCAGGTGCGACTGACCCCCGCCGGACGTGACCGGCTCCTGCTCGTCGGCGCCTTCGTCGCCCGGGCCGCCGCCGAGTCCCTCTCCCTCGACCGCCCCTACTTCCTCTAGGACCCGAACCATGACTTTCCGTATGCCGCCCGAGTGGGCCCCGCACGAGCGCACGTGGATGGCCTGGCCGGGCCCCAACCCCACCTTCACCGACGAGGAGGAACTCGCCGAGGCCCGCGCCGCCTGGGCGTCGGTGGCCCGCGCCGTCCGCCGCTTCGAGCCGGTGACGATGGTGGTCGGGCGGGGCGGCGCCGAGTCCGCCCGCGCCCTGCTCGGGCCGGACGTCGAACTGGTGGAACGCGAGCTCGACGACGCCTGGATGCGGGACATCGGCCCCACCTTCGTCGTGGACGGCTCCGAGCTCGCCGCCGTGGACTGGGTGTTCAACGGCTGGGGCGCGCAGGACTGGGCCCGCTGGGAGCACGACTCCAAGATCGCCCGTCAGGTGGCGGACCTGGTGGGCGTGCCGGTGCTGAGCAGCCCCCTGGTGAACGAGGGCGGCGCGATCCACGTCGACGGAGAGGGCACGGTCCTGCTGACCGACACGGTCCAGCTCGGCGCCGGGCGCAACCCGGAGTGGACCCGCGAGCAGGTCGAGGCCGAGATCCACGCCAAGCTCGGGACCACGAAGGCCATCTGGCTCCCGCACGGCCTGGCCGGCGACTACGGCCTGTACGGCACGCAGGGACACGTCGACATCGTCGCCGCCTTCGCGGCGCCGGGCGTCGTGGTCGTCCACAGTCAGCAGGACCCGGCGCACCCCGACCACGAGCGCTCGCGGACGTACGTCGACATCCTCCGACGCCAGACGGACGCGAAGGGCCGCGCCCTGGAGGTCGTGGAGATCCCGGCCCCGACGGTCCTCAAGGACGAGGAGGGCGACTGGGTCGACTACTCGTACATCAACCACTACCTGTGCAACGGCGGCGTGGTGCTGTGCGGCTTCGACGACCCGAACGACGAGGTCGCCGCGGGCATCTTCCGCCGGCTCTTCCCCGAGCGGACCGTGACGCTGGTGGACGCGCGCGCCGTCTTCGCGGGCGGCGGCGGCATCCACTGCATCACCCAGCAGCAGCCGAAGGTCTGATCCCGGCTCCGTCCCCGGTCGCCGCCGAGCGGGCGGCGACCGGGGGCGGTCTTGCGCGCGCTCCGGGGCCGGGACAGGATCGGCCCCATGATCAAGGGCGTCATGTTCGACTTCTCCGGGACCCTCTTCCGCGTCGAGCCGACCGAGGAATGGCTGCGCGCCGTCGTGACCGACTCCGGGATCGACCTGCCGGAGACCGAACTCCTCGCCTGCGCAGGGCGGCTGGAGGAGGCCGGCGCCCTGCCGGGCGGGGCCTCGCCGCGCTCCCTGCCGGCCGCACTGGAGCCGCTGTGGCGTGCGCGCGACCTGACCGCGGGGCAGCACCGCGCCGCGTACACCGCCCTCGCCCGGGAGGCCGGCCTGCCCGCTCCGGGGCTCGCCGACGCGCTGTACGACCGGCACCTCGAACCGGCGGCCTGGCGGCCCTACCCGGACACCGTGGCCACTCTCGAAGGGCTGCGCCGGCGGGGCGTGCCCGTCGCCGTCGTCAGCAACATCGGCTGGGACCTGCGCCCGCTCTTCCGTGACCACGGAGTGGACCCGCTGATCGACGCGTACGTGCTGTCCTTCGAGCACGGGGTGCAGAAGCCCGATCCCGCGCTGTTCGCGACGGCCTGCGAGGCGCTCGGCCGGGCGCCCGCCGACGTCCTCATGGTGGGCGACGACCGCGTCGCGGACGGCGGCGCGGCGGCGCTGGGCTGCCCGGTCCACTTCGTCGACCACCTGCCCGCGGACCGCCGGCCGGATGCCCTCGGGGCCGTCCTGGACCTGCTGTGACGGAGCGGTGGGGCGGCGGCCCGCCCTCCGGGGCGGCCCTGATCACGCGACCGGACCCGGCCTGATCGACACGACACCCCCGAGCGCGCCCGCCCCCCCGGTGAGGCCTTCGGCCATGGGGCCGGACGGGGGATGAGGTAGAACGTACGAGTGACCCGCACCAGCCCGCCCGCCGGCTCCCGCCGCCGCAACCAGGCCGCCCCGCCTCGCGAGGACGTCCTCGCCGCCGCCATGGACACCATCGCCGCGCGCGGACTCGACGGGCTGACCATGGCCGGGCTCGGGCGCGACGTCGGCATGAGCAGCGGGCACCTCCTCTACTACTTCCGCACCAAGGACGAGCTGCTGCTGCAGACCCTGGAGTGGAGCGAGGGGCGCCTCGGCGCCGAACGCAGCGCGCTGCTGTCGCGGCCGGGTACCGCCCGCGAAAGGCTGGACGGGTACGTCGACGTGTACGTCCCCGACGGCCCGCGCGACCCGCACTGGACGCTCTGGCTGGAGGTCTGGAACCGGTACCAGGGAGCCGGCGACGACGCCCGCGCCCGGCAGGCCGCCATCGAGGGGGCCTGGCACCGCGACCTGGTGGCGCTCCTCGCCGAGGGCATCTCCCGCGGTGAGTTCCGGGCCGTGGACCCCGACCGCTTCGCCGCCCGGATGCGGGCCCTGCTCGACGGCTTCAGCGTCCACGTGGCGGTCGGCATCCCCGGCTTCGGTCGCGAGCAAGTCCTGCAACACGTACGGGAGTTCGTCGAACAGAGTCTGCTGGTGCGACCGTAAGGCACGTAAGTACTCCCGATCGTTGCGCGCTACACCCTTGTTGCGCGTCCGCGTCGTCCGGCACGGTTCCGGTCCATGGGACGAGAGCACTGGAAGAAGATCTGGGTCGGCTCGGCCGGCAACATGGTCGAGTGGTTCGACTGGTTCGTGTACGCGAGTTTCGCGACCTACTTCGCGGGGGCGTTCTTCCCCGAGGGCAACGACACCGCCAAACTCATGAACACGGCCGGCATCTTCGCCGTCGGATTCTTCATGCGGCCCGTCGGCGGCTGGCTGCTCGGCCGGGTCGGTGACCGCAAGGGCCGCAAGGCGGCGCTCACCCTCACCGTGACGCTGATGTCCGCGTCGGCCGTACTGATCGCCGTCGCCCCCACCTACTCGGTCGCCGGCTACGGCGGCGCGGCCGTCCTCCTCGTGGCCCGGCTCCTCCAGGGCCTGTCCGTCGGCGGCGAGTACGCCGCCAGCGCCACGTACCTCACCGAGGCGTCCGCCCCGGAGCACCGCGGCTTCGCCTCCAGCTTCCAGTACGTGTCGATGACCGCGGGGCAGGTCGTCGGTCTCGGCCTGCAGATCGTGCTGCAGCGCACGATGTCCGCCGAGGCCCTGCACAGCTGGGGCTGGCGCATCCCCTTCGTCGTCGGGGCGCTCGGCGCGGCCGTCGTCTTCTACCTGCGGCGCAACATGCTGGAGACCGACGTCTACGAGGAGTCCGCCGACGAAGGCGTCTCCGGCGGCGAGAAGGGCACGCTCAAGGCGCTCTGGGCGCACCGGCGCGAGGCGTTCCTCGTCGTCGCCCTGACCATGGGCGGCACCGTGGCGTACTACACGTACACCACCTACCTGACGAAGTACCTCTCCAACTCCGCCGGGCTGCCCAAGCAGACCGCGACCCTGGTCTCGTTCTGCGCGCTGATCGTCTTCGCCTGCCTCCAGCCGCTCGCGGGACGGCTGTCCGACCGGATCGGCCGCCGCCCGCTGCTGATCACCTTCGCGGTCGGCTCCACGCTGCTCACCGTGCCGATCATGACGATGCTCCGGCACGCCGGCTCGTTCTGGCCCGCGCTCGGTCTCTCGCTCCTCGCGCTGGTGGTCGTCACCGGCTACACCTCGATCAACGCGTGCGTGAAGGCGGAGCTCTTCCCGACCGGCATCCGCGCCCTGGGCGTGGCGCTGCCGTACGCCGTCGCCAACGCGCTCTTCGGCGGCACGGCGGAGTACGTGGCGCTGTGGTTCAAGGACGCGGGGATCGAGTCCGGCTACTCCTGGTACGTGGCGGGCTGCGCGGCCGTCTCGCTGATCGTCTACCTGACGATGCGCGAGACACGCGACATCGACCTGGGCCGGGTCGGCCGTACCGACGCGCCGGTTCCCCCGCGCGACCGGGCGGAGACCCCGGCCGCCACGCGCTGAGGCGCCGCCGGCACGCGGTCTCCCGGGGGACCGGGGGACCGCACCGGCGCGGCCCCGCGCCTCCTCGCGCGGGGCCGGTCCGCCCGGCCGTCCGGCGACCTGACCGCATCGTGAGATCCGTGTCCACGGGACGGGGTCGGTGTGGGAGACTGCGGGCGTGCTCGCTCCCACCATGATTATCGGCAGCAGCGCGCCGGTCCGCAGTGACCGCTGACCCGTGGCTCGATCCCCGCGGCAGTGGACACCGTGCCCCAGACCCGCGCGCAGACCTCTCGCACCCGCGAGGGGTTTTTTCGTTTTCCGGCCCCACCGTCGCCGGAGACGGACGGCGCGTGAAAAATGGGGGCAAGTGGATCCATACCTTCCGGAGCCACATCCGACAGGAGCCATCACAGTCATGACCACGGAGACCGACGCGAGCCCGCGTCCCGACGACAGCTTCCATGTCTTCGACACCACGCTGCGCGACGGGGCGCAGCGCGAGGGCATCAACCTCACCGTCGCGGACAAGCTGACCATCGCGCGGCACCTCGACGAGTTCGGCGTGGGCTTCATCGAGGGAGGCTGGCCCGGCGCCAACCCGCGTGACACGGAGTTCTTCGCGCGTGCCCGCCAGGAGATCGACTTCCGGCACGCACAGCTCGTCGCCTTCGGCGCGACCCGCCGGGCCGGAGGCAGCGCCGCCGACGACCCGCAGGTCAAGGCCCTCCTCGACTCCGGCGCCCCGGTGATCACGCTCGTCGCCAAGTCCCACGACCGGCACGTCGAACTCGCCCTGCGGACCACCCTGGACGAGAACCTGGAGATGGTCCGCGACACCGTCGCGCATCTGCGCTCCCAGGGTCGCCGGGTCTTCGTCGACTGCGAGCACTTCTTCGACGGCTACAAGGCCAACCCGCAGTACGCGAAGGCCGTCGTCCGCGCGGCCCACGAGTCCGGCGCCGACGTCGTCATCCTCTGCGACACCAACGGCGGCATGCTCCCGGCCCAGATCCAGGCCGTCGTGGCCACCGTCCTCGCCGACACCGGCGCCCGCCTCGGCATCCACGCCCAGGACGACACCGGCTGCGCCGTCGCCAACACCCTGGCCGCCGTCGACGCCGGCGCCACGCACGTCCAGTGCACCGCCAACGGCTACGGCGAGCGGGTCGGCAACGCCAACCTCTTCCCGGTCGTCGCGGCCCTGGAACTCAAGTACGGCAAGACGGTCCTGCCCCCGGGCGCGCTCGCCGAGATGACCCGGATCTCCCACGCCATCGCCGAGGTCGTCAACCTGACGCCCTCCACCCACCAGCCCTACGTGGGCGTCTCCGCCTTCGCCCACAAGGCCGGACTGCACGCCTCCGCCATCAAGGTCGACCCCGACCTGTACCAGCACATCGACCCCGAGCAGGTCGGCAACACCATGCGGATGCTCGTCTCCGACATGGCCGGACGCGCCTCCATCGAGCTCAAGGGCAAGGAGCTGGGCGTCGACCTCGGCGGCGACCGCGAGCTCGTCGGCCGGGTGGTCGAGCGGGTCAAGGAGCGCGAACTCCGGGGCTACACCTACGAGGCCGCGGACGCCTCCTTCGAACTGCTGCTCCGCGAGGAGGCGGAGGGCCGGGCCCGCCGCTACTTCCGCACGGAGTCCTGGCGCGCGATCGTCGAGGACCGGCCCGACGGCACCCACGCCAACGAGGCCACCGTGAAGCTCTGGGCCAAGGGCGAGCGGATCGTCGCCACCGCCGAGGGCAACGGCCCCGTCAACGCCCTCGACCGGGCGATGCGGGTCGGCCTGGAGCGGATCTACCCGCAGCTCGCCAAGTTCGAGCTGGTGGACTACAAGGTCCGCATCCTGGAGGGGCGCCACGGCACCGAGTCCACGACCCGGGTCCTGGTCACCACCAGCGACGGCAACGGCGAGTGGTCGACCGTCGGCGTCGGCGAGAACGTGATCGCCGCGTCCTGGCAGGCCCTGGAGGACGCCTTCACCTACGGACTGCTGCGGGTGGGCATCGACCCGGCCGAGTAGCCGCGCGTCGTACCGGTTCTCCGGGCCCGGTACACCCCAGCATGTCCAGTATGACTGGTCATACCTTCCGTGCGGCGCGGACGGGCGCGGCGGCGGCCGTCGCGGCCGGCGCCGTGCTCACCGGATGCCTCACCGCGACAGCGACAGCCGCCGGGCCCGCGACCGCACGGTCCCCGGGCCCGGTACGCGTCACCGCCTCCCCGGTCACCACGGTGGCCGAGGGGGGCACGGCCCGCGTCCGCCTCACCGTCGACTCGGCCCGCCCCCTGGAGCACCCGGTGACGGTCCGGTGGACGACCTCCGCACCCGTGCGCGCCACCGGCCCCGGCCCCGCGGCGCGCGGCGGGGCGGCGGGTGCGCCCGGCGCCGTCACCCGTCCGGGAACCGCACGGCCCGGACGGGACTACCGGGTGGCCTCCGGCACGGTCACCTTCCCCGTCGGCAGCCGGCCCGGAGCCGTACGGACCGTCGAGGTCGCCACCGTCCGCGACCGTGCCCCCGAGGTCGCCGAGACCGTCCCGGTCACCCTCGACGTGACCGGGGCCGCGGGTCCCGAACGCGACCCGCTGGTCGTCGTCGACGCGCACGGGCTGCCGTACCTCGACCCGGGACTCCCCGTCCGGGAGCGGGTCGCCGACCTCCTCGGGCGGATGACGCTCGCCGAGAAGGCGGGCCAGATGACCCAGGCCGGCCGCAACACCCTCGCCGCCCACGAGGACATCACCTCCTACGCCCTGGGCTCGGTGATCTACGAGGCGGAGGCGGCGGGCTCGCCGGCGCAGCCGCCGGCGGCATGGCGGAAGGTCACCGACACCTACCAGTGGTACGCGCGCGCCACCCGGCTGCAGATCCCGCTGCTCCTGGCCACCGACGCCGTGCACGGACACTCCTTCGTGCAGGGCGCCACGGTCATGCCGCACAACATCGGGCTCGGCGCCGCCCGGGACCCCGCGCTCGTCGAGCGACTCGCCGCGATCACCGCCGAGGAGGTGCGGGCCACCGGGATCGCCTGGAACTTCGCGCCCTGCGTGTGCGTCGTGCGCGACGTGCGCTGGGGCCGCACCTACGAGTCCTTCGGGGAGGACCCGGAGCTCGTCGCCTCGATGGCGGTCGCCGTCCGGGGGCTCCAGGGCGCCGCCGACGGCCGGGACCTCGCCCGCAACGACAAGGTCCTCGCCACCGCCAAGCACTTCGTCGGCGACGGCGGCACCGCCTACGGCTCCGGCCGGCCGCCGTACCTCATCGACCAGGGCGTCACCCGGATCGACCGGGGTGAGCTGGAGGCCGTGCACGTCGCCCCCTTCCGGCGGGCGATCGGTCTCGGCGCGGGCTCGGTCATGCCCTCCTTCTCCTCGCTCGAACTGACCGGGGCGCGCGGCGGACCGGTGAAGATGCACTCGCACGGCGAGATGATCAGCGGCGTGCTGAAGAGCGAGCTCGGGTTCCGGGGCATCGTCGTCAGCGACTGGGAGGCCGTCGACCAGATGCCGGGGGACGCCGTCAGCGACGTACGGGACGCGGTCAACGCCGGCATCGACATGAACATGGCCCCGCTCACGTACAAGGAGTTCGGCCGGATCGTCGCCGACGAGGTCGCCGCCGGCCGGATCCCGACCGCCCGGATCGACGACGCCGTCAGCCGGGTACTGGAGCAGAAGTTCCGGCTCGGGCTCTTCGAGAAGCCGTACGCGGACACCACGCACCTGGCCGGGATCGGCTCCGCCGAGCACCGGGCCGCGGCCCGGGAGGCCGTCGCCCGCTCGCAGGTCCTCCTGAAGAACGGCGGGAGCCTGCTGCCGCTGCGGACCGGGCAGCGGGTGTACGTCGCCGGCTCCAACGCCGACGACCTCGCCCACCAGGCGGGCGGGTGGACCGTCGGCTGGCAGGGCGCCGGTGGCCGCGCGATCCGGGGCACCACCATCCTGGACGGCATCCGCAGGGCGGATCCACGGGCGCGGGTCACCTACTCCGAGGACGCCTCGGCGCCGACCGCCGGGCACGACGTGGGGGTGGTCGTCGTCGGCGAGACGCCGTACGCGGAGGGGGTCGGCGACGTCGGCGTCAACGGCCACGACCTGGAGCTGTCCGAGGACGACGGGAAGGCCGTCGACCGGGTCTGCGCGGCGATGCGGTGCGCGGTGCTGGTCGTCTCAGGACGTCCGCAGCTCCTCGGCGACCGGCTCGGGAAGATCGACGCGCTGGTCGCCTCCTGGCTGCCGGGCAGCGAGGGCGACGGCGTCGCCGACGTGCTCTACGGCCGACGGGCCTTCTCCGGGCGCCTGCCGCTGACCTGGCCGCGCTCCGCCGGGCAGCTGCCCCTGAACGCCGGCGACCGCGGCTACGACCCGCAGTTCCCGTACGGATGGGGTCTCACCACCAGGGCCGTCGCGCGCTGACCGCACAGCTGTCCGATCAGTAGGTCTGAATATGCCTCTTTACGGGTAATCGAGGTGATATGAGGACGAGGATTCCCATGCTGTCGGCCGTCGGCGGGCTTCTCATGCTGCTGCTCCTGGTCCTGGCCCCTACCGCGGGGGCCAGGGCCACGGGGATTCCCGACGCCGCCGACGCGCTGAAGCAGGGCCCGGTCTACGTCGACCCCGGCGCGGCGGACCAGATGTCCGCGGCGCAGGCGGACGCCCTCGCCCGGAAGATCAAGGACGCGGACAAGGCGCTGTTCGTGGCGGTCCTTCCCGCGAACAACCAGTTCCCCGCCGACAACCTGCTGCGGAACCTGCGCACCGAGACCGGCGTCACCGGCCTCTACGCGGTCCGCCTCGGCGACGGCTTCGACGCCGGCGCCGACCGCGCGGTCATGTCCCGCGCCGCCGTCGACAACCTCGTCACCTCGGTGCGCCAGCCCGGCGTGGACGCCGTCACCGAGCTGAACAACTTCGTCGACCAGGCCCTGCCGACCATGCGCGGCTCCGCCCCGGCCTCCTGGAGCGGCGTCGGCGGCACGAGTGACGGCGTTCCGGTCGGCGGGCTGATCACCCTCGGCGCGGTCGTCGTCGCGGGCGGCGCCGGCGCCTACGCGATCACCCGGCGCAACCGCCTCCGCAAGGAGGCCGAGGAGCGCGCGGCCCTCGACAAGCTCCGGGTCGTCGTCGACGAGGACATCACCGCCTTCGGCGAGGAGCTGGAGCACCTGGACTTCCACCCGGCCGAGCCCGGCGCGGACGACGCCATGCGCGGCGACTACGAACACGCCCTCGACGCCTACGACAAGGCCAAGTCCCTGATGGGCTCCGCCACCCGCCCGCACGACGTCCGGCCGGTGACCGAGCAGCTGGAGGACGGCCGGTTCTCGCTCGCCGTCCTGGCCGCGCGGCGGGAGGCCCGCCCCCTGCCCGAACGCCGGTCCCCGTGCTTCTTCGACCCGCGCCACGGTCCCTCGACCGAGGACCGCGTCTGGACCCCGGCCGGCGGCGCCACCCGCGAGGTCCCGGTCTGCGCCGCCGACGCCGCCCGCCTGGACGACGGCCGGGACCCGATGACCCGCACCGTCGACGCCGACGGCGTCCGCCGCCCGTACTGGGAGGCGGGCCCGGCCTACGGCCCCTGGGCGGGCGGCTACTTCGGCGGCATGCTCCCCGGCCTCCTCGTCGGCACGATGCTCGGCTCGATGCTCGCCACCCCGGCCTACGCCTCCGAGTACGGCGGCGGAGACTTCCAGGGCGGTGACTTCTCGGGCGGTGACTTCAGCTCCGGCGACTTCGGTTCGGGTGGCTTCGGCGGCGGAGGCGACTTCGGCGGTGGCGGCGGCTTCGACGGCGGCGGCGGGTTCTGACGCCGGCGCCGGGCCCGCGGCCGGGGATCGTCCCGGCCGCGGCCCGTGCCGGTCAGACCAGTGGCGCCCGGACCGACATCAGCAGGTGCCGGTGGGTGGTGCCCGACGCGTCGGTGAGCAGGGCGCGCTGCCCCGGGCCGAGGAGCCGGAAGCGGACGGAGTCCGAGGCGAAGGAGTACAGCGCGTCCAGCAGGTACCCGGGGTTGAAGGCGACCGTCAGGGACTCCGCGCCCTCCAGGACGGCCGGCAGGCGCTGGGAGGCCACGTCGTCCTCGTACCCCGCCCGGAGGTGGACGGCGTCCTCGGTGAAGCGGAGCTGGACCGGGCTGTCGCCCTCGGCGACCACCGCGACCCGGCCCACCGCCTCCGTCAGCGGCGCCAGCGCCGTCTCGGCGACCGCGTGCTCCCCGAGCGCGAAGAGCTTGTCGTGGCGGGGGAGGCGCCCGTCGAGCAGGCGGGTGGTGGTGCGGGTGCGCGCGCTCTCGAAACCGATCGAGCCGGCGTCCAGGGCCAGTCGTACCGGACCCGCCGTGGTCAGGGAACGGGCGATCTCGGTCAGCCGGCGGGCCGGCACCACCACGTCGATCCCCTCGGCCGCCGCGCCGTCCGTGCCCGCCTCGTGCCCGGGGGGCTCCGGCTTCCACTCCAGCGCCCGCACCGCGTAGCGGTACCGGTCGGTCGCGGCCAGCGTCATGGTCGTGCCGTCCAGGGCGAGCCGGATGCCCGTCAGGACCGGCAGCGAGTCGTCCCGGCCCGCCGCCACCGCGACCTGGGCGACCGCCTCGGCGAACGCCCCGGCCTCCACCGTGCCCCGGAACACGGGCAGCGCCGGCTGCGCGGGATAGTCGTCCAGGGGCAGCAGGGAGAGCCCGAACCGGGCGCCGCCGCCGGTCACCGACAGCCGCGCCCCCTCGATCGCGCACTCGACCGTGCCCCGGGGGAGCACCTTGCAGATGTCGAGCAGCCGGCGTCCCAGCACGAGGGCCCGGCCGTCCCGTTCGGTGTCCGCCGCCAGCTCGATGCGGGCCGAGGCCTCGTAGTCCCGGCCGGAGATCCTCAGCCCGCCGTCCGCAGCCTCCAGAAGCAGCCCGCCCAGCACGGGTACGGACGAACGGGCGGGCAGGACGCGGGACGCCCAGGCCACGGCTTCGGTCAACGCACTGCTGTCGATGCGGAATTCCATGGCGCGGACGCTAAGGGCTGTCCCGCAATCCCCGGCGGGCGCACGACGCCGGCTACGGCCCCTCGCCGCGTTGTCGGATCGCCCGAATACGCCCAGTATGAGGACGACCCTCCGCCTTGCGATGTACCGCATCCGACGCCGTGCGCCAACCCACCGCGGATTGCGGGACAGCCCTTAGCCAACGCCACTGACAACGCCCCGGCCCGCGCGGCGGGGGAGCCCCGCCCTGCCCGGATGGGTCCGGTGCCGGGACGGACCGGCCGGCGGAACGCCGAGCGCCCGCCCTTCCGCTGCTGCGGAGGGCGGGCGCGCTCGGGGTGCTCGGCCCCCTCGCGGGGGCGCGGGGCTCAGGCGGCGTTCTTGATCGCGGAGATGTCGAAGTTCAGCTTGACCTTGTCGCTGACCATCACACCGCCGGTCTCCAGGGCCGCGTTCCAGGTCAGGCCCCAGTCGGAGCGCAGGATCTCGGCCGAGCCCTCGAAGCCGACGCGCTCGTTGCCGTAGACGTCCGTGGCCGTGCCGTTGAACTCCAGGTCGATCGAGAGCGGGCGGGTGACGTCCTTGATGGTCAGGTCGCCGGTGACGCGGTACTTGTCGCCGCCCAGCTGCGCCGCCTCGGTGGAACGGAAGCTCATCAGCGGGAACTGCTCGGCGTCGAAGAAGTCGCCGCTCTTCAGGTGGCCGTCGCGGTCGGCGATGCCCGTGTCGATGGAGGCGATCGTGACGTCGATCGAGGCGGCCGAGGCGCCCGGGTTCGAGCCGTCGAGCGACAGCGTGCCCTCGTGCTCGCCGAAGGAGCCGCGCACGTTGGTGACCATCGCGTGGCGGACCGTGAAGCCGATGCTGCTGTGGGCCGGGTCGATGGTGTAGTCGCCGGTCAGCGCGGCCAGGGCCGGGTCGACGGGGAGGGTGGCGACGGCGGTGGCGGCGGTGTCGTTCTTGCGGTTGAAGATGCCCATGACGTGCTCCTTGGGGACGGTGCGCGGGGGAGGCGGCACTTGTGTTCGGTTCGGTTGAACCTTCAACGAGATTGACTGTAGACCCATTCCGTTCAAAGTTCAACATCTTCTGGATTCCTTTCCGCTTCCGCGTCCCGGGCCGCCCGTCCCGCCCACGTCCGGGACCGCGGAACCACCGGCCGTCCGGCCGGTCCGGCGCCCCGCGATCCCGGGCGGCGACCCGCCTCCCGCGGCCGGACTTGGACTGAGCGACGGCGGTTCTTGGACTGCCGGGGCCGCTGTGCCGCGATCTCGTTGACGGTCCCGTGCCGCCCGGGCCAACTAGTCCCCATGTCCCTCCCCAAGTCGCGAAGAGTCCCTGCGGCCTGCGCTCTCGCCGCCGCGTCATCCGCCGTGTTCGCCCTGTCCGGGCCCGCCCTCGCCGAACCGGCGGCGGCGCCGGTGGCCGCGGAGGCCGCCGCCGGGGCCGCCCTGGTCATCGGCTCCGACC
The DNA here is from genome assembly GCF_043201055.1 of Streptomyces sp. NPDC048338. Classification (NCBI taxonomy): domain Bacteria; kingdom Bacillati; phylum Actinomycetota; class Actinomycetes; order Kitasatosporales; family Streptomycetaceae; genus Streptomyces; species Streptomyces sp. NPDC048338. The sequence continues at coordinate 202,076 of NZ_JBICYQ010000008.1, read as the reverse complement.
GGCTGTCCGTCGCCGTCGCCGAGGACTTCCCGCGGGTCCTGTCGTACACGGACAGGGCGACCGGCGCCCGCCTGCTCGGCAGCACGGCCCCGGTGACACGGGTCGTCCTCAACGGCACGGCGTACCCCGTCCACGTCCAGGGCGCCCCGGTCGTGACCGCGGCCGCCGCCGCGTACACCCTGACCTTCCCCGACCTGCCCGGGGTCGAGATCGACGCGAGTCTGGGCGTCGCCGACCGGACGACCACCTTCAAGGTCACCGCGGTCCGCGACACCGCCGCCTTCCGTGTCGGGACCCTCGACATACCCGGCCACGACCTGGTCTCCGTCGGATCGGCCGACGGTGGCGCGCAGACCGCCTTCACCCGCCTCGACCCCGACTCCACCCGGACCGCCGACGTCTTCGCGGCGGTCACCGACGCCACCGCCCCCGAGGCGAACCCCGTCGGGGCCGGCTACGCCCTGGTCAACACCGGTTCCCTCGCCGCCGCCGTCGAGTCCAACTCCAGCTACGACAAGCCCGCCGGCGCCTCCGCCCGGGACGGAGCCCGCTTCTGGCACCAGGCCCGCAGGAACGGCACCGAGACCCGCGTCGGCGTCTGGTCCGGCCAGTGGACCTACCGCGGCGAGGGTGCCCCGCGGCCCGAGAGCGGTGCCGGCCTGCCCTGGGCCAAGGTGGTCGTCACCCCCGACGCCAACGCCGACGGACGGACCGACTGGCAGGACGGCGCCATCGCCTTCCGCGGCATCGGGATCAAGGCCCCCGGCAGCGACGCCACCCCCGACCGGGTGATCGCCCACATCCCGTTCAACTTCGCCAGCAACGCCACCCACCCCTTCCTGCGCACCCTCGACGACGTCAAGCGGATCTCGCTCGCCACCGACGGCCTCGGCCAGTTCGCCCTCCTCAAGGGGTACGGCTCGGAGGGCCACGACTCCGCCCACCCCGACTACGGCGGCAACTACAACAAGCGCGCCGGCGGCCTCGCCGACCTCAACAAGCTGCTGAAGGAGGGGAAGAAGTGGGGCGCGGGCTTCGGCGTCCACGTCAACGCCACCGAGGCGTACCCCGAGGCGAGGAACTTCAGCGAGACCCTCGTCGACAGGACCAGGCCGGGCTGGAACTGGCTCAACCAGAGCTACTACATCGACCAGCGCCGGGACATCAACAGCGGTGACCTCGCCCGCCGCTTCCAGCAGCTGCGCGACGAGACCGACCCGAACCTGTCGATGCTCTACATCGACGTCTACTACACCCACGGCTGGATCGCCGACAAGACCGTGCAGGCCGTCCAGGCCCAGGGCTGGAACGTCGCCACCGAGTGGTCCGACAAGTTCGAGCGGGCCTCCCTGTGGTCCCACTGGGCCAACGACCTGGACTACGGCGGCGCCACCAACAAGGGCCTCAACTCGCAGATCGTCCGCTTCGTCCGCAACGGAGAGAAGGACGTCTGGAACGCCCACCCGGTCCTCGGACAGACCGCCCTGGTGGACTTCGAGGGCTGGACCGGCGAGACGGACTGGAACCGCTTCACCGCGAACGTCTGGCAGAAGAACCTGCCCGCCAAGTACCTCCAGCAGCAGCGCATCACCCGCTGGAACGGCGACGACATCACCTTCACCGGCGAGGTCCGCGGCACCGTCGAGAACGGCCGGCGCACCTTCTACGACCACGGCCGCAAGGTTTTGGACGGCGAGTCCTACCTTCTGCCGTGGGACGGCGGCAAGAAGCTCTACCACTACAACAGGACCGGTGGCAGCAGCAGTTGGGCCGTCGCCGGCACCGGCTCGTACACCGTCTACCGGCTGACCGACAACGGCCGAGTGAAGACCGGCACCGTCCGGCCCGTGGACGGGCGGATCACCCTCGACGCGGCCGCCGGACAGCCCTACGTCCTCTACCCCGACCGCGCCCCCGAGCCGCGCGACCCGCGCTGGGGCGAGGGCACCCCCGTCCAGGACCCCGGGTTCAACGACGCCCGGCTCACGGCCTGGACCACCACCGGCACGGTCGCCCGCGACACCGACGGCCAGGGCCGCAACAGCGCCCGGCTCACCGGCGCCGCCGCCGCCTCGGTCCGCCAGCAGGTCAGCGGACTCGTCCCCGGCAAGCGGTACACGGCCTCCGCCCTCGTCGAGGTCGAGCCCGGGAAGACCCGGCCGACCACGCTCTCGATCGGCGGCGGGTCCGTCACCGTCGCCCGCTCCGCCCTCGAGGACCGGGTCGCCGCCTCCGACTGGAACGGCACCCGGCTCCAGCGGGCCAAGGTCACCTTCACCGCCCCGCGCGGCGGGACGGCGGCGCTGCGGATCGAGGCGGCGGCCGGCAGCGCCGCCGCCGTCCGGATCGACGACGTCCGGATCGTCGCCGGCGCCCCCGCGGCCGGCCCCGGAACCGTCGTCCACGAGGACTTCGAGGCCGTCGACCAGGGCTGGGGGCCGTTCCTCAAGGGCGACGCCGGCGGCACGACCGACCCGCGCACCCACATCGCCCAGCTGCACGCCCCGTACACCCGGGCGGGCTGGAACGGAAAGCTCGTCGACGACGTCGTCGAGGGCGCCGAGTCCCTGAAGTCGCACGACGAGAACAGCGGCCTGGTCTACCGGACCGCGCCCTGGACCGTCCCGATGGAGGACGGGCACTCCTACCGGGTGGAGTACGACTACCAGTCGAGCCACGCCGGCGCCTACGAGTGGGTCACCGGCTACGACCGCACCCGGGGCGACGGGCGCGCCGTCGAGACCCGCCGGACCCCGATCGGGCAGCAGCGCACCACCGCCCACTTCGCCCAGACGGTGACCGCCGGCTGCGGCGACACCTGGACCGGCCTGCGCAAGCGCGCCGACGCGCCCGACGGCGCCGACTTCGTCCTCGACGGCTTCACCGTCACCGACCTGGGCCCCGCCCCCGAGCGGGCCGCCTGCGGCACCCTCGGCCTCGCCGCGCCGGACACCCTGGAGCCGGGCCGCGCCAACGAGGTCACCGCCACCTTCTCCAACGACGAGGCGAGCGCGGTCGACGCCGTCACCGCGACCCTCGCGCTCCCCGCCGGCTGGACCGCGGAGCCGGCCGCCCCGGTCGCCGTCGGAACGGTCGCGGCGGGCGCCGAGGCCACCGCCGGCTGGAAGGTCACCCCTCCGGTCGACGCCGCCTACCGCGGCTACCCGCTCGACGCCACGGTCACGTACACCGTCGGCGGCCAGGCCCGGAAGCTGACCGCGACCACCACGGTCCGCACGCTGCCCCCGCCGCCCACCACCGACAGCTGGGCGAGCGACCTGGACTGGACGTCGTCGGCCAACGGCTGGGGGCCGGTCGAGCGCGACCTGTCCAACGGCGAGACCGGCAGCGGCGACGGCAGCCCGCTGCGGATCGGGGGAGTGGCCTACGCCAAGGGACTCGGCACCCACGCCCCGGCCGCGGTGCGCTACTACCTGGGCGGTTCCTGCCGCTCCTTCACCGCCGAGGTCGGTGTGGACGACGTCCAGTCCACCCGCGGCACCGTGCAGTTCAGCGTCCTCGCCGACGGTACGGAGAAGGTGAAGTCACCGGTGCTCAGGGCCGCCGACCCGGCCTGGTCGCTCACGGCCGACGTCACCGGGGCCTCCTACGTCGACCTGGTCGCCGGCGACGGCGGCGACGGGAACGGCAACGACCACGCGGACTGGGGGAACGCGCGCTTCCACTGCTCCGGCTGAGCGGGACCTGGCGGGGTGGGAGTCGACGGAAAGCGCTTCCACCCCGCCGTGCGGTGCTCATTGATTGCGTCGGAGAGCCGGTGTTAGACCGGCCCCAACCGGTCTACACCACTTCCCCCGGGAGGCTCCCCGTGCCCGTCCCCGCCTGGTCCCGACGTACCTTCCTCCTCACCGCCTCCGCCACCGCCGCCACCCTCGCGGTCCCACTCCCCGCCGCCCGCGCCGCGGAACCGGCCTCGCTCGCCGAGGAGTCCGAGACGCTGCGGCAGCGCTGGATCGGCATCCAGCTCGGCTCCGGCTTCGACGCCGGGGCCGAGCCGTACGCCACCCGCCTCGCCGAGACCGGCGCACTCGCCCGCACGTTCCGGGCCTCGATGGCGCCGACGGACACCTCCCTGTGGCCGGGCCTCTCGTTCGACCCGCCGTCCGGCATCACGCAGTCGTACAGCCGCCTCTGGACCATGACGCAGGCGTACGCCCAGCCCGGCACGGGTCTCACCGGCGACACGGGCCTCCTCGCCGACGTCGTCCGCGGCCTGGACCATCTCTCCGCCCGGATCTACCACGCCGCCACCGTCCGCTACGGCAACTGGTGGGAGTGGCAGATCGGCAGCCCCCGGCTGCTCATGGACATCGTCGCCGTCCTCCACCCCCACCTCGGCGCCGAACGGATCGAGGCCGCCTGCGCCGCCGTCGACCACTTCATCCCCGACGCCGTGCTCACCGACTACAGCGGCACCTCGACCGGCGCCAACCGCGTCGACCTCTGCCGCTCCGTCGCCCTCCGCGGCATCCTCGGCGCAGCCCCCGCCAAGACCGCCCTGGCCCGCGACGCGCTCTCGCCCGTCTTCCCGTACGTCACCCGCGGCGACGGCCTGTACGCCGACGGATCCTTCATCCAGCACACCTGGGTCGCCTACTCGGGCACGTACGGGCAGGTCATGCTCGACGGACTCGGCCGGCTCTTCACCCTGCTCGCCGGCTCCACGTGGGCCGTCACCGACCCGAACCGCCAGATCATCCTCGACAGCGTCGAGAAGGCCTACGCGCCCCTGATCTACAACGGCCTGATGATGGACAGCGTCAACGGCCGTGCCGTCAGCCGCGGTTACCTCAAGAGCGACGAGCGGCGGATCATGCGCTCCGACCACTTCCACGGCCAGGGCCTGATCGCCGCCATCGCCCTCCTGGCCGGCGGGGCGAGCGCCGCCGAACGGGACCGGTGGCACGCGCGCGTGAAGGGCTGGATCGAACGGGACACCGTCACCCCGGTCCTCACGGCCCGCCAGTTCGGCGTCGCCGACCTCGCCCGGCTCCACGCGGTCGCCGCCGCACCCGTCCCCGCCGCCCCCGAACCCACCGGCCACACCCTCTTCGCCGCCATGGACCGCGCCGTGCACCGCCGCCCCGGCTGGGCCGCCAACATCTCCATGGCCTCGGAGCGCGTCTCCTCCTACGAGTGCGGCAACGGCGAGAACCCGCGCGGCTGGCACACCGGGGCCGGGATGCTCTACTGGTGGGGCCCGGGCGCCGGATCCGACGCCCAGTACACCGACTGGTTCTGGCCCACCGTCGACCCCTACCGTCTGCCGGGTACGACCGTCTCCACCCGGCGGCTCGCCGACCGCGCGGGCGGCGAGTGGGGCGCGCACCGGCCCGCCGTGCAGTGGGTCGGCGGAGCCACCGACGGCGAGTTCGCCGCCGTCGGGCAGCACGTCAAGGGGCTCGGCTCCACCCTGGAGGCCCGCAAGTCCTGGTTCTGCGCCGCCGACACGGTCATCTGCCTCGGGGCCGGCATCACCGCCGCCGACGGTGTCCCCGTGGAGACCGTCGTCGACAACCGCCTCCTCGTCGAGGACCGCGCCCAGCCCCTCACCACCGCCGACCGGTGGGCGCACCTGGAGGGCCACGGCGGCTGGGTCCTTCCCGAGGGCACGGCCGGACTGCGCACCCTGCGCGAGGAACGGACCGGGGCCTGGAGCGACATCAACACCACCAGCTCCACCGAGCGCCGCGCCCGCGGCTACCAGACGCTCTGGCTGGACCACGGCACGGACCCGGTCGACGCCTCGTACGCGTACCTGCTGATGCCCGGGGCCTCCCGCCGCACCCTGGCCGCCCGGGCGGCCGACAGCAGCTGGCTGACGGTCCTGGACAACACCGTGGACCGGCAGGCGATCGCCGTCCCCTCCCTGGGGCTGACGGCCGCCAACTTCTGGCGGGCCGGTACGGTGGGGCGACTGACGGTCACCGCCCCCGCGAGCGTGCTGGTGCGCCGGCGCCGATCGGTCCTCGACCTCCGGATCTCCGAGCCGCCCCGCAGCGGGCAGCCCTTCGAGGTCGTCTGGGACGGGCCGGCCCGTCGGGTGATCGGCCACGACCCCTCGGTGGAGGTCCGGTCCACCGGGCGGTCCCTGCGGCTGACGATCACGCCGGGTGTCGCGGGAGCCACCCACCAGTGCAGGGTGCTTGTATAGGGATCCTACAAACGCCAGGGGTGTCTGGCTGTCGACTCGGCCGGGTGGGGGCATGGTTCTGTCCAGCCCCACCAGGAATCCGCGCGGGAGACTGTACGGAGTCGACGGCGGGATTTCCTTGGTCGGCTTCGTAGGGTCGGTACATGACCGTTGTGGACCAGATCCCGAGCGAGCCGACCGACGCCCGTGGCCGTGTTGCCGAGCTGCACGCCCTCCGTGAGGAGGCGCGTCGCGGACCGAGCGACCGGGCGACCGAGGCCCAGCACGCCAAGGGCAAGCTGACCGCTCGCGAGCGCATCGAGCTGCTGCTCGACCCTGGTTCCTTCAGCGAGGTCGAGCAGCTGCGCCGGCACCGCGCCACGGGCTTCGGCCTGGAGGCCCGCAAGCCGTACACCGACGGTGTCATCACCGGCTGGGGCACGGTCGAGGGCCGCACGGTCTTCGTCTACGCGCACGACTTCCGGATCTTCGGCGGCGCGCTGGGCGAGGCCCACGCCACCAAGATCCACAAGATCATGGACATGGCCATCGCGGCCGGCGCCCCGCTCGTCTCGCTGAACGACGGCGCCGGCGCCCGTATCCAGGAGGGCGTCTCGGCGCTCGCCGGCTACGGCGGCATCTTCCAGCGCAACACCCGCGCCTCGGGCGTCATCCCGCAGATCTCGGTCATGCTCGGCCCGTGCGCCGGCGGCGCCGCCTACAGCCCGGCCCTCACGGACTTCGTGTTCATGGTCCGCGAGACCTCGCAGATGTTCATCACCGGACCGGACGTCGTCAAGGCGGTCACCGGTGAGGAGATCACCCAGAACGGCCTGGGCGGCGCGGACGTGCACGCCGAGACCAGCGGCGTCGCGCACTTCGCGTACGACGACGAGGAGACCTGCATCGCCGAGGTGCGCTACCTCCTGTCGATGCTGCCGCAGAACAACCGCGAGAACCCGCCGACCGTCGCCTCGGAGGACCCTGCGGACCGCCGCGGGGACGTCCTGCTCGACCTGGTGCCCGCCGACGGCAACCGTCCGTACGACATGCACAAGGTCATCGAGGAGCTCGTCGACGAGGGCGACTACCTGGAGATCCACGAGCGCTGGGCCCGCAACATCATCTGCGCCCTGGCCCGGCTGGACGGCCAGGTCGTCGGCATCGTCGCCAACCAGCCCCAGTCGCTGGCCGGCGTCCTGGACATCGAGGCCTCCGAGAAGGCCGCTCGCTTCGTCCAGATGTGCGATGCCTTCAACATCCCGATCATCACTCTTCTGGACGTCCCCGGCTTCCTCCCGGGCGTCGACCAGGAGCACGGTGGAATCATCCGCCACGGCGCGAAGCTGCTGTACGCGTACTGCAACGCGACCGTGCCCCGGATCTCGCTGATCCTGCGCAAGGCGTACGGCGGCGCATACATCGTGATGGACTCCCAGTCCATCGGCGCCGACCTGACGTACGCCTGGCCCACCAACGAAATCGCGGTGATGGGCGCCGAAGGTGCCGCCAACGTCATCTTCCGCAAGCAGATCGCCGAGGCCGAGGACTCCGAGGCCATGCGGGCCCGCATGGTCAAGGAGTACAAGGCCGAGCTGATGCACCCGTACTACGCCGCGGAGCGCGGTCTGGTCGACGACGTCCTCGACCCCGCCGAGACGCGTGAGGTCCTGATCAGGTCTCTCGCCATGCTCCGCACCAAGCACGCCGACCTGCCGTCCCGCAAGCACGGCAACCCGCCTCAGTAAGAGGAGCCACTGACGTGACCACGCCTGCCAACCTTCTCCGCGTCGAGAAGGGCCACGCCGACCCCGAGGAGCTCGCCGCGATCACCGCGGTCCTGCTCGCCCGGGCGGCCTCCCAGCCCGCCGAGACGTCCTCCGACGCCCCCTCCACGGCCGGCTGGCGCCGCCTGGAGCGCCAGTCGGGCTTCCGCCCCTCCCACTCCTGGCAGGGCTGACAGCGCAGAGACAGCGCAGACCCGAAGGCCCCCGCCTCCCTCTCCGGGAGACGGGGGCCTTCGGCATGCCGGACATCCGCCGCGGCGCCCCGCCGCCACGGCCCGTCCCGCACCGGACGCGCCCGCCGGCACCGACCGGCCGGGACACGCGAAGGCCCCCGCAGCCGGACGGCTGCGGGGGCCTCTCGCGGAACCCGGGGGGACGGTTACCGCAGACGTGCCATCAGGGCGTGCTCCACCAGCGTGATGAGGGCGCTCTTGGCGTCCGCGCGGTGGCGTGCGTCGGTGGTGATGATCGGGGTGTCGGGGCCGATCTGCAGGGCCTCGCGGACTTCCTCGGGCTGGTAGGGCTGGTGTCCGTCGAAGCCGTTGAGGGCGATGACGAACGGCAGGCCGGAGTTCTCGAAGTAGTCGACGGCCGGGAAGCAGTCGGCGAGGCGGCGGGTGTCGACCAGGACGACGGCGCCGATGGCGCCGCGCACGAGGTCGTCCCACATGAACCAGAAGCGGTCCTGACCGGGCGTACCGAACAGGTACAGGATCAGGTCCTGGTCCAGGGTGATGCGGCCGAAGTCCATGGCGACGGTCGTCGTCGTCTTGTCGCCGGTGTGCGTGAGGTCGTCGATGCCCGCGGACGCAGACGTCATCACGGCCTCGGTACGCAGCGGGTTGATCTCCGAGACGGCGCCGACGAACGTGGTCTTGCCCACGCCGAAGCCACCCGCCACCACGATCTTCGCGCTGGTGGTTGAACGGGCCGCGCCGCCGCTAGAGCTTGCGAAGTCCACTGAGCACCCTTTCGAGCAGTGTCACGTCTGGCTGACCGCCGGCGGCTTCGTCGCCGCCGGGCTGGTGGATGGCGACAAGTCCGGCCTCCGCCAGGTCGGCGACGAGGATCCGGGCAACGCCGAGGGGAATGGAGAGAAGTGCCGAGATCTCGGCGACCGACTTGATCTCGAAGCACAGTCGGCAGATCCGCTGGTGCTCGGGCAACTGCCCCTGCAACCGGGCCGGATCGGCCGTCGTACTGACCAGCGCCTCGATGGCGAGCTGGTAGCGCGGCCGGGTACGGCCGCCGGTCATCGCGTAGGGACGAACCAGCGGGTTGTGCGTACCCGAACCGCCCGCACCGCGGGAGGCGCGGGGCGCGCCCACGGGCGACGGCTGGGCCTGGGGCTGCTGATAGGGCTGCTGTACACCCTGTCTGCTGGGCGCGGAAGGAAAGTTGAAGTGGTTCTGTCCGGCATCACCGTGCGGCTGCTGACCACCAAAACCATTGAACGGACTTCCGCCCGGGGGTGTTCCCACGTCTCCTCCTCCGACTGCCTCGCGGTCCATGTCCCTGTGGAACCGCGCCACCGCACCTTACGGTGCGGTGGCGCGAAACGCACTGTCTGTCTGTTAGTTGAGAAGACTTCCCTGAAGCTCCGCACGGAGGTCAGGTGTCAGAACACTGCCCGCGCGGTCCACCAGCAACGCCATCTCGTAGCCCACGAGGCCGATGTCCGCCTCCGGGTGCGAGAGCACGGCCAGCGAGGAGCCGTCCGAGATCGACATGATGAAGAGGAAGCCGCGCTCCATCTCCACGACGGTCTGGTTGACCGCACCGCCCTCGAAGATCCGGGACGCGCCCGCGGTCAGCGAGGTCAGTCCGGAGGCGACGGCCGCCAGCTGGTCGGCTCGGTCCCGGGGGAAGCCCTCGGACATCGCCAGCAGGAGTCCGTCGGCGGAGACCACCACAGTGTGGGACACCCCGGGGGTGTTGTCCACGAAGTTGGTGATCAACCAGTTCAGATTCTGCGCCGCCTGGCTCATGCTCACACTAACGCTCCTGGTTGTAGGTACTGCCCGGGCCGAGGCCCGATCCGTTCGTGTCCGTTCCCGCGCTGCGTCCCTGCTGAACGCCACGGCGCAGGTTGCTCAACCTGCCCCGCACGTCCTCGGGGGCGCGGGAGACCTGTGGGCCGCCCTGCGGGGTCTGCTCCGCCGTTCCCTCGACCAGATTGGCCTTGGGGACCCGTCGAGGAAGACCGGAGGGGGTGACCCCGCCCGCCTTCGGCTCGCGGAGCTTCTCGGCCCGCTCCCAGCGCTCGTCGTTGGCCGAGCGCCAGTCGTCGGAACCGGCGGCTTCGTTCTGCTGAGCCGCCCGTGCGGGCGGCTGCTGCTGCGCGGCCTGGGGCACCTGGGCGGCGTTGCCGCCACGGCGCGGCAGACCGGCGTCGGTCAGCGCGTGCGCGGCATCCGGGGTGGGGTTCGGGGTCGAACCCGGACGCTCGAAGCCTACGCGCTCAGGAGCCTGTTCGGGAGCGCTCGGAGCAGATTCCGTTTCTGCTCCGTACTGCTGACCGTACTCACCCTGGTACGCACCCTGACCAGCCCACTCGCCCTGCTGGGCCTGCGGGTCGTAGGAGTTGCCGTACTGCGCCTGGCCCTGGTCCTGGCCCTGGTACGCGGCTTCCGCATAGGTGGGCTCGGGGTAGCCGCCGGAAGGCTGGCCGTACCCGTCGTAGCCCTGCGGGGACTGGCCGTAGCCACCGTCCTGGGCCGGCCCGCCGTCGTACCCGGCGTGCTCGGGAGCGCGACCGAAGTCGGATGCGTACTCCTGTACGTACTCCTGCTCGGGAGCGTAGCCCTGCTCGTGCTCCTGCTGTACGTAGCCCTGCTGCGACGGGTCGAGCTCGTCCCGGAACAGCGGGCGCTCGCCACCCTGTGCCTGGGCCTCCAGGGCCGCCCGGCGCTCCTCGCGCTGGAGCGAGCGGTTCACCGGGTCGAGCTGGCGCTCCTCGCCCGGCTGTTCGTAGCGGGAGTCGTCGAAGCCGAGCTCCGCCGCGGTCCGCATCGGCTGCTGCGGGCCGGGGTCGAAGGCGTTCTGGCCCTGCTGCGGGATGATCTGCGAGACCGTGAAGTCGTTCTCGGGCAGCGACTCGCCGCCACCACCGTGGGTGATCGCGTCCGGGAGCATGACCAGCGAGGTCGTGCCCGCCTGCTCGCCCGAGGGGCGGAGCTGGACCCGGATGCCGTGCCGGTCGGCGAGTCGGCCGACCACGAACAGGCCCATGCGCTGCGAGACGGCGGCGTCCACGGTCGGCGGGTTGGCCAGCTTGTGGTTGATGTCCGCGAAGTCCTCGGCCGTGAGACCGATGCCCTTGTCGTGGATCTCGACCATGACGCGGCCGTCGGGCAGCCGGGTCGCGGTCACGCGGACCTTGGTCTGCGGGGAGGAGAACGTGGTGGCGTTCTCCAGGAGCTCGGCGAGCAGGTGCACGAGGTCGGTCACGGCCTGGCCGTGGATCTCGGCCTCCGGGACACCGGCGAGCTCGATGCGCTCGTACTGCTCCACCTCGGAGGAGGCGGCGCGCATGACGTCGACCAGCGGGACCGGCTGGTCCCAGCGGCGGCCGGGCTCCTCGCCGGCGAGGACCAGGAGGTTCTCGCCGTTGCGGCGCATACGGGTGGCCAGGTGGTCCAGACGGAAGAGGTTCTCCAGCTGGTCCGGGTCGGCCTCGTTGTTCTCCAGGTCGGTGATCAGGGTCAGCTGGCCCTCGATCAGCGACTGGTTGCGCCGCGACAGGTTGGTGAAGATCGCGTTGACGTTGCCCCGGAGCATGGCCTGCTCGGCGGCGAGCCGGACGGCCTCGCGGTGGACCTGGTCGAAGGCGCGGGCGACTTCGCCGATCTCGTCCTGGGTGTCGATGGGGATGGGCTGGACCCGGGTGTCGACGCGGCCGGGCTCGGTACGCGACAGCTGGTCGACCAGCATCGGCAGACGCTGCTCGGCGATGCCGAAGGCGGCGGTGCGCAGCTGCTGCATCGAGCGGCTCATCTGGCGGGCCATGATGCCGGCCACGATGAACGCGGCGAGGAGCGCGATGACGACGATGCCACCGTTGACGAACGCGTCCGTCTTGGCGTCGTCGGAGATCTCGGCGGCCTCGGTCACGGCCTTGTCGACGAGCTCCTTCTCGACCTCGGTGTAGCCGTCGAACTTCGCCGTGGCCGCACCCATCCAGGTCTCGGGAGTGACGTCCTCCCTGCGCAGGTCCTTGATCGCGTCGGCGTCCTTGGCCGAGCCGATCGCGTCCGTCAGGCCCGCGTAGACCGACGGCGGGTCGCCCTTCACCGGCGGGCTGAGCTGCGCCTCGGTGAGCCGCTTGGCGCCCTCGGTGGCCTTCTGCGTCATGACCTGCTTGAGGCGGTCGACGTCGGCCTGGGTGCCGCCGGACTGGTACTCGCCGAGAGCGATCTGCTCCAGGTAGTTGTACGAGTTGAACGCCACCGACTGCGCGGCGAAGATCTTGGGGTCCTCGCTGGGCCGCACCAGGAGCTGCATGCCGATCGAGCGCTGGAGCGACTCGGCCGCCTTGGCGAGCTGGACGGCGTAGACCGTCCGGCCGTAGCTGGTGATGTTGCCGGTGCCCAGACCGAGCTCGTTGGAGAACTCCATCAGGTAGTGCTGGACGTCGGTGTACCGGGTCTGGGTGAGCACCGGGTCGAGCGACTTGGAGTACGCGACCTTGCGCAGCTCCTTCAGCTTGGGCTCCGCCGTGCGGAAGAGGCCCAGGCGGCGCTCCATGCCCTCGCCCTCGGGCATGTTCTTGACGGCCTCGTCGAACTTGACCTTCGCCTCGTCGGTGGCGGCGTAGGCCTGCGCGACGGCGTCGCTCTGCCGGTCCTCGGCCGTCCTGGCCGTCAGCAGGGGCGCTGCGGTCAGGTCACGCTCGTTGAGGAGGGCCTGGCCGTACTCCGAGGCGGCGCGCACGATGAGCGCCGTCTTCTCGGCGTTCTGCGCCTCCTGCCAGGTGTCGATCGACCCCTTCACCTGGAAGCCGCCCATGATGAGGCCGACCAGCACGGGTATGAGGAGGATCGCGTTCAGCTTCGTGGGCACCCGCCAGTTACGCGGGGACAACTTGCTCGAACTGCCCGTGCCGCTCGCGGCCTGGGGCGTCGCGGGTACCTCGACGGGCGGCGCCGCCGTGCGTGCCGGCGTGAAGTTGCCTCGCGCCTGCTGCTCCGCGGAGCCTTCCTTGCTTCGCCTCACTCGACCAACAACCTCTCGGCGTCGGCACCTACGTTGTGCCGGTGTTTCGTTCAGGGCCGTACTACTCGGGAGTTCATGAATTGCAGCACGTGAACGGTGTCCCTACCAAACAGCCGGAAGGGACGGTTTTCAGTGGTCCAGGCCGCAGATAAATCGGGCATAAAGAGCGAGCCCCGCCAAATGGCGGGGCTCATGTGAGCGCAGTGGCACCGCGCGGATGCGTCGGGTGTCCGGGGCCGCCCAATTCTCATTCGAAACGTTATGAAGGGCGGGGGCGGACCGTGTCAAAGGACACAGGCCGCCCCCAGCAGGGGCCTACGACAACTGCCGTAGACGTCCGCCTACTTGAGTCGTGCCATCAGCGCATGCTCCACCAGCGTGATGAGGGCGCTCTTGGCGTCCGCGCGGTGGCGTGCGTCGGTGACGATGATCGGGGTGTCGGGGCCGATCTGCAGGGCCTCGCGGACTTCCTCGGGCTGGTAGGGCTGGTGTCCGTCGAAGCCGTTGAGGGCGATGACGAACGGCAGGCCGGAGTTCTCGAAGTAGTCGACGGCCGGGAAGCAGTCGGCGAGGCGGCGGGTGTCGACCAGGACGACGGCGCCGATGGCGCCGCGCACGAGGTCGTCCCACATGAACCAGAAGCGGTCCTGACCGGGCGTACCGAACAGGTACAGGATCAGGTCCTGGTCCAGGGTGATGCGGCCGAAGTCCATGGCGACGGTCGTCGTCGTCTTGCCGCCGGTGTGCGTGAGGTCGTCGATCCCGGCCGACGCCGAGGTCATCACCGCCTCGGTACGCAGCGGGTTGATCTCCGAGACGGCGCCGACGAACGTGGTCTTGCCCACGCCGAAGCCACCCGCCACCACGATCTTCGCGCTGGTGGTCGACCGGCTCGGAGAGCCGGCACCCCCGCTAGAGCTTGCGAAGTCCACTGAGCACCCTTTCCAGCAGTGTCACATCCGGCGTGCCGCCGGCCTCTCCGTTGCCCGGCTGGTGAATCGCCACCATGCCCGCTTCCGCCAGGTCGGCGACGAGGATCCGGGCCACCCCCAGCGGCATCGACAGCAGGGCCGACACCTCCGCCACCGACTTGACCTCGCGGCACAGGTGGCAGATCCGCTGGTGCTCGGGAAGCAGCGTGGCGAGGTGCGCCGGGTCGGCGGTGGTGCTGACCAGCGCTTCGATGGCGAGTTGGTACCGCGGCCGGGTCCGGCCGCCGGTCATCGCGTAAGGACGTACCAGCGGCTGGTCGCCTTCATGTCCGTACGACTCGTCGAGTGAGGCGCCGTACGGATCGTGAGAGGCGGGGGGCGGGGTCATGAATCCTCCGGGCGTGACAGCAAGAGGTCTGCCGTCTGATGGGGCCGGTGGGGGGCCGGATGGGGGCGGCCGGACGGGGTGTGGGACAAGGCGGTACGGAGGGGCGCACCGCCTTGCCGTTTTGTGTGTGTCTAGTGGAGCAGGCTTCCCTGGAGCTCGGCGCGGAGGTCCGGGGTGAGGACACTGCCGGCCCGGTCGACCAGCAGGGTCATCTCGTAGCCCACGAGGCCGATGTCGCACTCCGGGTGGGAGAGCACGGCCAGGGAGGAACCGTCGGAGACGGACATGAGGAAGAGGAACCCGCGTTCCATCTCCACGACCGTCTGGGCGACCGAACCGCCCTCGAAGATCCGGGACGCGCCCGCGGTCAGCGAGGTCAGTCCGGACGCGACCGCAGCCAGCTGGTCGGCTCGATCGCGGGGGAATCCTTCGGACATGGCCAGCAGCAGACCGTCGGCGGAGACCACCACCGTGTGCGACACCCCTGGGGTGTTGTCCACGAAGTTGGTGATCAACCAGTTCAGATTCTGCGCCGCCTGGCTCATCGCGCTCAACTAACGCTCCTGCTGGTGGGTGGGGCCGAGGTGGAAGCTGCCCGTGGTGGAGTTGCCCGCCTGGCGGCCCTGCTGGATGCCGCGGCGCAGGTTGGTGAGCCGGCCACGGACGTCGTCGGGTGCACGCGAGACCTGGGGGCCGGCCGTGTGGGCCTGCTCCTGGGCGGTCCCGGGTACGAGGTTGGCGCGCGGCACCCGCCGCGGGAGCCCGGAGGTGGTGACACCGCCGGCCGCGGGCTTGCGCACCCGCTCGGCCTGGCGCACCAGCTCGTCATTGGGGGAGGTCCGCCATGCGGCGGCCTGCTGACCCGTGTCGCCGGCGCCCTGGGGGGCGGCGGGACGGCGCTGCGCCGGCTGCTGCGGCACGGCCGGGCTCTGCGTCGTCCGCTCGGCGTCCGGCGTCCGGCCGTCGTCCGGCTGACCCGGGGCCTGACCCTGCGCCTGCCCGTGGAACCAGTTGGTCTCCAGCGTGTCGTACAGCGGGGTACGACCGTCGCCGGAACCGCTCGCCGGAGGCAGGGCCTCGGGCTGACGCGGCTGCTGGAGCCGGGGCTGCGGCTGCTGGGGCTGCTGGGGCAGGTTGCCGGCGGGGCGCGGCGCACCGTAGTCGCCGCCGCCACGCTGACGCGGAGCCGGCTGCTGCGGGGCCTGCTGCTGGTAGCCCTGCTGCTGGTTGAAGTCCGGCCGCGGGAACTGCGCGGTGGACGCCGGGTCCTGCGGTGCGGGCTGGTACCCCTGCGGGGCCTGCTGCTGGTTGAAGTCCGGCCGCGGGAACTGACCCGTGGAGCCCGGGCCCTGCGGGGCTCCGGGACGGGCGTACTGACCCGTGGTGTCCGGCTCCTCGTGCCCACGCGGCGCGTCGAGCGGAGACATCTCCTGCTGCGGACGGCGGACCGGCTGAGCCTGGTCGTTGCCCCAGCTGGTGGACTGCGGCCGCTGCTGCTGGTTGCCGGGGAGCTCGGGACGCGGGTAGCCACCCTGGTTGGGGTGGGCACCCTGCTGCCCCTGCTGCTGCGGGGCGTGCTGCGCCTGCTGCGGCTGGGGGGCCTGCGGGGCCTGCTGGTTCTGGCTCTGGTTGCCCCAGACGTCCGTACGGGACGGGATGGCGCGCTGAGCGCCGCCGGCGAACCCGCCCGCACCGCCCATGCCCGGACGCTGCGGCTCCTGGGGGACCTGCGGGAGCTGCGCGGTCTGCGGACCCTGGTTGCCCTGACCCTGACCCGGCCCCTGGGGACCGTTCTGGCCGGGGAGCGCGGCACGCGGACCGTTGCCCGCGCCGACCTGGCCGCGCGGGGCACCCGACGCGGCGCCGAGCCGGCCGGCCGCGGAGGACGGCGCACCGCCGAGCCCCGGACGACCGCCGCCGGGACCACCGGACGCACCCGGGCCGCCGGCGAGCCGGCCGCCGGGGGCGGAGTTGCCCTGCGGCATCGCGCCCTGGCCGCCGGCACCCTGCTTGGGGGCCGGCTTCTTGCCGCCCTGGGCGACGTCGACGGGGAGCATGACGAGCGCGGTGGTGCCGCCGGAGTCCGACGGACGCAGCTGGATGCGGATGCCGTGTCGCAGGGACAGGCGGCCGACCACGAACAGACCCATGCGGCGCGAGACCGAGACGTCCACGGTGGGCGGCGACGCGAGCCGCTCGTTGATCGCGGCGAGGTCCTCGGGTGAGAGGCCGATGCCGGTGTCGTGGATCTCGACGAGCACCCGGCCGTCGGGCAGGGCGTGACCGGTGACCCGGACCTTCGTCTGCGGCGAGGAGAACGACGTGGCGTTCTCGAGCAGCTCGGCGAGGAGGTGCACGAGGTCGTTGACGACGCGGCCGGCGACCTCGGTCGCCGGGACGGCGGCGAGTTCGATGCGCTCGTACTGCTCCACCTCGGACGCGGCGGCACGCAGGACGTCGACCAGCGGGACCGGACGGGTCCAGCGACGGCCGGGCTCCTCACCGGCGAGGACGAGGAGGTTCTCACCGTTACGGCGCATGCGGGTGGCGAGGTGGTCGAGCTTGAACAGCGAGGACAGCTGGTCCGGGTCGGCCTCGCGGGACTCCAGCTCGGAGATGAGCGAGAGCTGACGCTGGATGAGGCCCTGCGAACGGCGCGAGAGGTTGGTGAACATCGCGTTGACGTTGCCTCGCAGCAGCGCCTGCTCGGCGGCGAGACGGACGGCCTCGCGGTGCACGTCGTCGAAGGCCGCGGCCACCTGGCCGATCTCGTCCCGGGAGTGCACACCGACGGACTCGACGGAGGTGTCGACGTCCTGCGGGTCGGTCTCGGAGAGCTGCTTGACGAGCTCGGGCAGGCGTTCCTGGGCGACCTTCGTGGCGGTGTCCTGGAGCCGGCGCAGCGACCGGATCATGGACCGGGCCACGACGAAGGCGCCGACGAGGGAGACGCCGAGCACGAGGAGGATCAGCGCACCGTTGATGATCGCTTCGCGCTGCGACTCGGAGCGCAGCTCGCGGGCCTTGCTCTCCATCTCACCGAGGAGGGTGGCCTCGATGGTGTTCATCGCGGTGATCTTCGTGCCGTACTCGTCGGTGAAGTTCAGGTGACCGCGGGCGGTGATGTTGTCGAGGCCGGTGGAGCTCCTCAGGACACGGCCCGTGTACTCGTCGGCGGCCTCGATGGAGGGGTTGCCGGTGGTCAGCGGTGCGATCAGCTCGTTGGCGTCGCCGCCGGCCGACTCGTAGATCGTCGCGAAGGTCTTGAGCTCGACGTCCTCGCTCTCGCGGGCGGCCTCACCGTAGAGACGGTCGCCCGGTTCCAGCTTGCCGCGCTTGTCGTCACCGGAGGGGAGACCGGCGGCGATGATCGCCTGCTGGATGGAGGCGTACTCCTTGGCGGAGGAGAAGGCGGCGAGCGCACGGGTGCGCTTGATCATCTCCGGGTTGCTGGTCGCCTGGGCCATGTCCTGGGACAGGCTGAGGAGGGACCGGATGAGCCGGCTGTACGCCTCGACCGTCACCGAGTGCGAGGCCTGGGTGTAGGCCTCTCCCCGGATCGCCTTGATCTTGACGATCTGCGCGGTGATCTGGCTGACGCTCTGGCGGATGCCCTGCAGGGCCTCGTCGCCCTCGGTGTCACCGATGCCCTCGGTGGCGGCCAGGAACTCCTTCTGGGCCCGGTCGGTGGCGGTGCGCGGCTGGGCGACCTGGTAGTCGTTCGGCGAACGGCCGTTGGACAGGGGACCCGCGGAGTTGTCGCGCTCGACCTGGAGGGCCTTCGCGAGGTCCGTGGCCTCCTTGGTCATCTTGGTCAGCAGCTGCATGTGCTCCAGCTGCTCCATGTCCTGGAGCGACTCGCTGATGCGGATGCCGCCGAGGCTGGTGGCCGCGACCACGGGCAGGGTCAGCAGCGCCACCAGGCGCGTCGAGATGCGCCAGTTCCGCAGCGCTATTCGGGGGCCGGAGTCGACCTCGGTCTTGATCGGTGGCGGCGCGGCCGCGCCGGTGGAACCACCCCGCTTGGAAGCGTCACCGCCCTCGCCGGCCGTGCCCTGCCCAGGGGTCTGGGTGTGCGGGGCCGAGGAACCGCGGTCGGTTCCGGCGCGCGGCTCCTGCTCGGCCGCAGCGCTGCCATCCCTCTTGAAACGTCCCTGCACTAGCGTCGCAACCTCTGGACCAGGCGTCCTTCCGGGTGAACGGAGCGGACGGTGTCGGCGTCTCGGGGTGCGGAATGCACCCCATGGTGGTCGTCGGTGACCGGCGCAGATCCCCCTTCCCGCCGCTCACCCGGCGCTGCGTTGCGCCCCCTGCGCGCCGGCTTGAAGCCCGCGACGGTGCGTGGAATTCCAGCACAGTGCCGGATCTCCAACAAGGGCTGGGTGTCGGGCCACGAGAGGTATAACAACCCGTGAACATCGCGTCACCCCATGTAGAAGATGATCACGGAGGAATCGGGCGTATCACTCCCAAAGGCCCACGTGGCCCTAGTGTCCCAGTCGCGATGATCAGGAGCGGAATGGAGCATTCAGTGGCGTAATGTCCGTTTGTTTGACACTCGGACGTCGCCTGTAATGTCCGGCTTGTCCGTCAGGCCGTGAGCAAACTCACACACGGACGGGTGCCTTCCCCATGCATTCGAAGGGAGCCGCATGCTTAGCCTGACGTTTTACAAGTGCCCCCACTCTGTAGAGGTCTCCCACCCGTGATGAAGACGACGATGGTGCTCCGCTCCACGGCCAACCCCCGCCGTACGACGCTCGCCCACCTCGAGGACGCCGCCCGCCTCGACCTGGGTGCCCAGCCGGAGCACGCGGCCGACCTTCCCACGCAGACCGCCAACCCGCGTCGCACGGTCCTCATGACCGCCCCCGCGACGCCGCAGCCCGCCCTTTAAGAGGCGGTGGCGGCGCCCCTCGCCGCGTTAGCCTGGAGCGTCAGACTCCAGCCAGTAGCAAGTGAGGGGCGACAGCACTCGTGCGCATCGCCAGATTCTCCATCGACGGCAATGTCGCCTTCGGCGCCGTCGAGGGCGAGGGAACCGTCGACTCCGGCGGCCTGGTCCTCGACATCATCAAGGGCATCCCGTACACGGACTTCGAGCTCAGCGGCACCAAGGTCCCGCTGAGCAAGGTACGGCTCCTGCCTCCCGTGCTCCCCAACAAGGTCGTGGCCATCGGCCGCAACTACGCCGAGCACGCCGCCGAACTCGGCAACGAGGTCCCGGACGTCCCGGTCGCCTTCTTCAAGCCGACCACCTCCGTGATCGGCCCCGGCGACGCCATCGAGTACCCCTCCTTCTCGAACGAGCTGCACCACGAGGCCGAACTGGCCGTGGTCATCGGCCGCATGTGCCGCGAGGTGCCGCGCGAGCGCGTCAAGGACGTCGTCTTCGGCTACACCTGTGCCAACGACGTCACCGCCCGCGACGCCCAGCGGCGCGAGAAGCAGTGGGCCCGGGCCAAGGGCTTCGACACCAGCTGCCCGCTCGGGCCCTGGGTCGAGACCGAGCTCGACCCGGGCGACCTCACCATCCAGGCCACGGTCAACGGCGAACAGCGCCAGCTCGGCCGCACGAGCGACATGATCCGCTCCGTCGAGGACCTGGTCGTCCACATCACCGAGGCCATGACGCTCCTTCCCGGCGACGTCATCCTCACCGGCACTCCGGCCGGGGTCGGCCCCCTCAACGTCGGCGACGAGGTCGCCGTCACCATCGAAGGCATCGGCACTCTCACCAACAGGGTGATCAAGCGTGGCTAACGCGAACGTCCGCGTACGTTTCTGTCCCTCCCCGACCGGCAACCCCCACGTGGGCCTGGTCCGCACCGCCCTCTTCAACTGGGCGTTCGCCCGCCACCACGGCGGCACGTTCGTCTTCCGCATCGAGGACACCGACGCGGCGCGGGACTCCGAGGAGTCGTACCAGCAGCTGCTCGACTCGCTGCGCTGGCTCGGTTTCACCTGGGACGAGGGACCGGACGAGGTCGGCGGCCCGCACGCCCCGTACCGCCAGTCGCAGCGGATGGACATCTACCGGGACGTCGCGGAGAAGCTGCTCGACGGCGGGTACGCCTACCACTGCTTCTGCACCGCCGTGGAGCTGGAAGCCCGTCGCGACGCGGCCCGCCTGGCCGGCAAGCCCTCGGGCTACGACGGCACGTGCCGCAACCTGAGCGCCGAGCGCATCGAGCGCTACCGCGCCGAGGGCCGCGAGTCCATCGTCCGCTTCAAGATGCCGGACGAGCCGATCACCTTCCACGACCTGGTCCGCGGCGAGCTCACCTTCACCCCGGACAACGTCCCGGACTACGGCATCGTGCGCGCCAACGGCGCCCCGCTGTACACCCTGGTCAACCCGGTCGACGACGCGCTCATGGAGATCACCCACGTGCTGCGCGGCGAGGACCTGCTGTCCTCCACCCCGCGCCAGATCGCGCTCTACAAGGCGCTGATCGAGCTGGGCGTCGCCAAGGAGATCCCGGCCTTCGGTCACCTCCCGTACGTGATGGGCGAGGGCAACAAGAAGCTCTCCAAGCGCGACCCGCAGGCCTCCCTCAACCTCTACCGGGAGCGCGGCTTCCTCCCCGAGGGCCTGCTGAACTACCTCTCCCTGCTCGGCTGGTCCTTCTCGGCCGACCAGGACCTCTTCACCATCGACCAGATGGTGGCGAAGTTCGACATCGCCGACGTGAACGCCAACCCGGCGCGCTTCGACCTCAAGAAGGCCGAGTCGATCAACGCCGACCACATCCGCATGCTGGACGAGAAGGCGTTCACCGCGGCCTGCGAGCCGTGGCTGCAGGCCCCGCACGCCGCGTGGGCTCCCGAGGACTTCGACCGCGCGGCGTGGGAGGCCATCGCCCCCTACGCCCAGACGCGGGTCACCGTCCTCTCGGACATCACGGCCAACGTCGACTTCCTCTTCCTGCCCGAGCCCGTCTTCGACCAGCCCTCCTGGGACAAGGCGATGAAGGGCGAGCCGGCCGCGCTGCTCACCACCGCGCGCGAGAAGCTCCTGGCCGCGGACTGGAGCGACCCGGAGTCGCTCAAGAACGCCGTCCTGGTCGCCGGCGAGGAGCACAGCCTGAAGCTCGGCAAGGCGCAGGCCCCGGTCCGCGTCGCCGTCACCGGCCGCACGGTCGGCCTGCCGCTCTTCGAGTCCCTGGAGATCCTGGGCCAGGAGAAGACCCTGGCCCGCATCGACGCGGCCCTGGCGAAGCTCGCCGCCTAGGGCGATGCACACCGAGGCCCGGACCCCGCCAGGGGTCCGGGCCTCGTCGTCGTCGCGGGAGCGGTGCGGCCGTGCGCGGAGCCCGCGCCCGCACACCGCTGCGGCGACTCCTGACAGCCGTCGATGTGTCGAGGCTCACGTACCGTGGGTCCATGGTCATTCGCGCCGTCCTGTGGGACATCGACGACACCCTCTTCGACTACGCCCGCGCCGACCTCGCGGGCATGCGCGACCATCTCGCGGCCGAGGGCCTCGCCCTGGGCCCTTCCGGGGACCTGTCAGGGAGTTCGGCCGGTGACCGGGCCGCGGACGCCGGCGGGGCGCCCGGGGAGCGGTCCGGAGGGTTCGGCTCCGTCGCCGAGGCCCTCCGCCGGTGGCAGGAGCTCACGGTCGTCCACTGGCGGCGCTTCGAGGCCGGCGGCGTCGACTTCCAGGAGCAGCGGCGCGAGCGCGTGCGCGACTTCCTGGGGCGGGAGGACCTGGGCGCGGCCGAGGCCGACGCCTGGTTCGGGCGCTATCTCGCGCACTACGAGGCCGCGTGGGAGCTCTTCCCCGACTCCGTGCCCGTCCTGGACCTGCTGGCGGGTGACTACCGTCACGCCGTCCTGTCGAACTCGAGCATCCACAACCAGGAGCGCAAACTGCGCGTCCTCGGCGTGCGCGACCGGTTCGAGGTCGTCGTGTGCGCCGCCGAACTCGGATTCGCCAAGCCGGCCGCCGAGGCCTTCCACGCCGCCTGCGCCGCCCTGGGCCTGCCGCCGCAGGAGGTCGCGTACGTCGGCGACCAGCCCGACATCGACGCGCGCGGAGCCGTCGAGGCCGGCCTCCTGGGCATCTGGCTGGACCGTGCGGGGACCGGCGGGCGGCCGGAGCTGACCCGCATCACCGACCTCCACCAGCTCCCTCCGCTGCTGGGCGGGGATACCCGTTTTGGAGCGCCGGACACCTTCGGGTAATGTTCTTCCTGCGCCGAGGGGAGCAAGCCGAAAGGCCGAAACCCACGGAGCACAACCCGAACAAGATCCCCGCAAGGGATTGAGTTTTGGTGGCCTATGGTGTAATTGGCAGCACGACGGTTTCTGGTTCCGTTAGTCTAGGTTCGAGTCCTGGTAGGCCAGCTCGCAGAGCTCATCTGCAAAACGCGGATCCTGATCCGCAAAGCCCCCGTTGTGTAGCGGCCTAGCACGCTGCCCTCTCACGGCAGTAGCGCCGGTTCGAATCCGGTCGGGGGTACAGATCCATCCTGCGGATCACCAGGGTCGCACCCGGTGATCATGTGGTGACATCATCCGGCACTCCGGTGCCGGATGGGATCGCTAGGGCCCCCGTTGTGTAGCGGCCTAGCACGCCGCCCTCTCAAGGCGGTAGCGCCGGTTCGAATCCGGTCGGGGGTACTGGTTCAACCCACCATGGCCTATGGTGTAATTGGCAACACTACGGTTTCTGGTACCGTCATTCTAGGTTCGAGTCCTGGTAGGCCAGCTCTGCAGAGCTCATCTGCAAACGCGGATCTGATCCGCAAGGCCCCCGTTGTGTAGCGGCCTAGCACGCCGCCCTCTCAAGGCGGTAGCGCCGGTTCGAATCCGGTCGGGGGTACCACGAGAGAAGCCCTTCCCTTCGGGGGAGGGCTTCTTCGTCGTCCGGCCACGGCACACACACAACTCCGGCCCACCGCTGCGGCGTTGGAGCGGTGGGCCGGATCGGACGGAGGAGCGGAGGATCAGCCGGTGCGGCGGAGCGCCTCGGAGAGGCGGGCGGCGGCGTCGATGACCGCCTGGGCGTGCATACGGCCCGGGTGGCGGGTCAGGCGCTCGATCGGGCCGGAGACCGACACGGCGGCCACGACGCGGTTCGAGGGACCGCGCACGGGCGCGGAGACGGACGCGACGCCCGGCTCCCGCTCGCCGATCGACTGGGCCCAGCCGCGGCGCCGTACGCCCGACAGGGCCGTCGCCGTGAACCGGGCACCCTGAAGACCGCGGTGGAGCCGCTCGGGCTCCTCCCAGGCCATCAGGATCTGCGCGGAGGAGCCGGCCTTCATGGTCAGCGTCGAGCCGACCGGCACGGTGTCCCGCAGGCCCGAGAGGCGCTCGGCAGCCGCCACGCAGATGCGCATGTCGCCCTGGCGGCGGTAGAGCTGGGCGCTCTCGCCGGTGACGTCGCGCAGGTGCGTCAGCACCGGGCCCGCCGTGGCGAGCAGACGGTCCTCACCGGCCGCGGCGGCGAGCTCCGCCAGGCGCGGTCCGAGGATGAACCGGCCCTGCATGTCGCGCGCCACCATCCGGTGGTGTTCCAGTGCCACGGCGAGTCGATGTGCCGTGGGTCGTGCGAGTCCCGTCGCCGCGACCAGACCTGCGAGGGTGGCCGGACCGGACTCCAGGGCGCTCAGGACAAGGGCTGCCTTGTCGAGAACGCCTACGCCGCTAGAGTTGTCCATGCAACGATATTCGCGTCTCACTCTGTGAAACGCAAGTTCAATTTTCCTGGGAACTTGCGAACCTGTACGTGCGGCCCGCGGACCAATCGGGTCCGCTGCCGGCGTCCGGCGCGTGGGGTACGGACGTGGGCCCACATGTCTCTAGAAGTGCCGGCACACCACGCCGGCCGGAGGGAAAGCGATGGGTAGGACACTCGCGGAGAAGGTCTGGGACGACCATGTCGTCCGGCGCGCCGAGGGCGAGCCCGACCTCCTCTTCATCGATCTGCACCTGCTGCACGAGGTGACCAGCCCCCAGGCGTTCGACGGCCTGCGTCAGAACGGCCGCCCGGTGCGGCGCCTCGACCTCACCATCGCCACCGAGGACCACAACACCCCGACCCTCGACATCGACAAGCCGATCGCCGACCCCGTCTCCCGCGCGCAGTTGGAGACCCTGCGGAAGAACTGCGCCGAGTTCGGCGTACGGCTGCACCCGCTGGGCGACGTCGAGCAGGGTGTCGTCCACGTCGTCGGCCCGCAGCTGGGCCTGACCCAGCCCGGCACGACCGTGGTCTGCGGAGACTCCCACACCTCCACCCACGGCGCCTTCGGCGCGCTGGCGTTCGGCATCGGCACCAGCCAGGTCGAGCACGTGCTGGCCACCCAGACGCTGCCGCTGGCCCGCCCCAAGACGATGGCCATCACCGTCGACGGCGAGCTGCCCGACGACGTCACGGCCAAGGACCTGATCCTGGCGATCATCGCGAAGATCGGCACCGGCGGCGGCCAGGGCTACATCCTGGAGTACCGCGGCTCCGCCATCGAGAAGCTCTCGATGGAAGCCCGGATGACCATCTGCAACATGTCGATCGAGGCCGGCGCCCGCGCGGGCATGATCGCCCCCGACGAGACCACCTTCGCCTACCTGAAGGGCCGCGCCCACGCCCCCGAGGGCGAGGACTGGGACGCCGCCGTCGCGTACTGGAAGACCCTGGAGTCCGACGAGGACGCGGTCTTCGACGCCGAGGTCGTCATCGACGCCGCCTCCCTGGCGCCGTTCGTCACCTGGGGCACCAACCCGGGCCAGGGCGCGCCGCTTTCCGCGCACGTCCCCGACCCGGCTTCGTACGAAGACGCTTCGGAGCGCCTGGCCGCCGAAAAGGCCCTGGAGTACATGGGGTTGACCGCCGGGCAGCCGCTGCGCGACATCCGGGTCGACACCGTCTTCGTAGGCTCCTGCACCAACGGCCGCATCGAGGACCTGCGCAACGCCGCCGACCTGCTGCGCGGCCGCAAGGTCGCCGACGGCGTCCGCATGCTGGTCGTCCCGGGCTCGGTCCGGGTCGCCCTGCAGGCCGTCGAGGAGGGCCTGGACAAGGTCTTCAAGGAGTCCGGCGCCGAATGGCGGCACGCGGGCTGCTCGATGTGCCTGGGCATGAACCCCGACCAGCTGGCACCCGGTGAGCGCTCCGCGTCCACCTCCAACCGCAACTTCGAGGGCCGGCAGGGCAAGGGCGGCCGGACCCACCTGGTCTCGCCCCAGGTCGCCGCCGCCACCGCCGTACTGGGCCACCTGGCCTCCCCGGCCGATCTGTCCGACGTCGCTACGCCCGCGGGGGTCTGAGGAACCATGGAAGCTTTCACCACCCACACCGGCCGGGCCGTCCCGCTGCGCCGCAGCAACGTCGACACCGACCAGATCATCCCCGCGCACTGGCTGAAGAAGGTCACCCGCGACGGCTTCGAGGACGGCCTGTTCGAGGCCTGGCGCAAGGACCCCGAGTTCGTGCTCAACCGCCCCGAGCGGCAGGGCGCCTCGGTCCTGGTGGCCGGCCCCGACTTCGGCACCGGCTCCTCCCGTGAGCACGCCGTCTGGGCGCTGCAGAACTACGGCTTCAAGACCGTCGTCTCCTCCCGGTTCGCCGACATCTTCCGCGGCAACTCGCTGAAGAACGGGCTCCTGACCGTGGTCCTGGACCAGAAGGTCGTGGACGCGCTCTGGGAGCTGACCGAGGCCGACCCCACCGCCGAGATCACCGTCGACCTGGAGCAGCGGAAGGTCCTCGCGGCCGGGATCGACGCCGACTTCGAGCTCGACGAGAACGCCCGCTGGCGGCTGCTGAACGGGCTGGACGACATCAGCCTCACCCTTCAGAACGAAGCGGACATCGCGGCCTACGAGGCGGCACGGCCGGCCTTCAAGCCCCGTACAATTACCGCCTGAGCAGCGCTTTTCCACGACTGCGCCCCCCACCGTCCGGTGGGGGGCGCAGTCGCTTGTTGAGACCCCGTCGGGCGACAACTCGCCCTAGATGGCACAATCGGTGCATGGAACGCGACAGCCAACTCGAGCTCTACGAGGCAGTCGCCGCCCGATTGAAGGAAGCGCACACAAGAGTGCGCTCACTGCAAGTCCCGGAGGGCGTAAGGATGGCGCTGTCCCGGAAGCTGCTGGTCGTGACGGCGGCGGCGAAGCACGATCTCGCGGACGCGGCAACGCGTCTGGACCGGTTGATGAAGGACCTCGACGAGGGCCGATTCCCTGAAGACGACTGACACCAGGAACTCCGCAACGGGACTTCTGCGTTGCGGCACTAGGGTGATTAGCCCGTTTCGTGTTTGATTTGCGGTATATACATGCCTAACGTGCGAAAAAGCTTGAACACTTTCGTTCTGGCAATGTCTCCGAAGGGGAAGACGTGAACAAGGCGCAGCTCGTAGAAGCGATTGCCGACAAGCTCGGCGGCCGTCAGCAGGCCGCGGACGCTGTCGACGCGGTGCTGGACGCGATCGTGCGTGCCGTGGTCGGCGGGGACCGGGTCTCGGTCACCGGCTTCGGTTCGTTCGAGAAGGTCGACCGTCCGGCCCGGTACGCGCGCAACCCGCAGACGGGTGAGCGGGTGCGGGTCAAGAAGACCTCTGTTCCGCGCTTCCGTGCGGGTCAGGGCTTCAAGGACCTGGTCAGCGGCTCGAAGAAGCTGCCCAAGGGTGGCGAGGTCTCCGTCAAGAAGGCGCCCAAGGGCAGCCTCACCGGCGGCGCTTCCGCGACCGTGAAGAAGGCCGCCGCGAAGAAGGCCACCACCGCGAAGAAGGCCGCCGCCAGGAAGGCGGCCCCCGCCAAGAAGACCGCGGTCAAGAAGACCACGGCCGCGAAGAAGGTGGCCGTCAAGAAGACCACGACGGCGAAGAAGACCACGGCCGCGGCCAAGAAGGCCGCCCCCGCGAAGAAGACCACGGCCACGGCCAAGAAGACCGTCGCCAAGAAGACCGCGCCGGCGAAGAAGGCCACGGCGAAGAAGGCGCCCGCCAAGAAGACCACGGCGCGCAAGACCGTCGCCAAGAAGACCGCCGCCAAGAAGTAACGCATCTGTAAGCGGCACCAGGGCCAAGGGCCACTCACACGCCGGGCCGGACTCCCTCGCGGGGAGCCCGGCCCGCGGCGCGTTCCTGAGACGCGCGCGGTCGTCGGGTACCTACCCCGCCCCCCGACGGACCGTACCGAACGCGCCGATCGCCCCGGCGGCGGTCCGGAACGCCGGACTCTCCCCGGATGGCCGAATTCCGCCGGTATTCCGCCGACGGTTCAGAGGGTCTGCAGCGTGATCAGCGTGATGCGCGGCCCGGAATCGCCCGCGGGCTCCGTCTCGATGCGCACCCGCTGCCCCGGCCGCAGCAGACGCAGTCCGCCCGCGTCGAAGGCCTCGGTCCCGAACTCCACGGGGGTGCCGTCGTCGAGCAGCACACTGCCGCTGCGGGTCTCGGGGTCGTACGTGAACGCGGTCGCCTGCATGGACAGCAGCCTATCCGGCCGCGCGTTCCCAGCGGGCGGCCGTCCGCGGACCGACACCCAGCGCGAGCGCCGCCGCCAGATCCTCGCCGGTGTCCACGTCCCGGCGCACGGAATCGACCCCCGCGAGCCGGATTTCCACGGCCCCTGACGACAAATGCCGCCGGCGTGAAGGCCCTCCGAAAGCAGGTGCCAATTCTACTCCGGAGCCCGCCGAGAGGAATGTCGTACCGATTTCGGCCGCATCCGCGAGAAATGCCCGCGGGAATTCTCCGGCCACCGCCAGGACCCGGCCGAGCTCCGCCGGCCGCAGCGCGGGCAGGTCCGCGTTCAGCGCCGCGACCCGGGCCCCCGGGCGCGACCGGCGCACCGCCCGCACCCCGTGCGCCAGCGCCGCGTTGAGCCCCGCGGCCGGCACGTCGGGCACGATCCGCGCCCCGAGCGCCGCCAACGCGAGCCCGGCGGCGTGATCGTCCGTGACGACCGCCACATCCCGCACGCCGGGACTCTCCAGCGCCGCGGCCACGGTGTCCTGCGCGAACGCCAGCGCCAGCCGTGGACGCAACCGTTCCCCGGCGGCGGCCGCGAGCCTGCTCTTCGCCCGCACAAGGGGCTTCAGGGGGACGACCAGGGACCAGCCGCCATCCGGATCGGTGTTCATCGGGGCCATTGTGACCCGGCGCCCGGTGCGGCCGGCCGACGGGCGGCTGGCCCGGCGCCCGGCGGGACCGGGAACCCGAGGCGTACGGTGTCCTCGACAGACCAGGGGCATGGGGCGACACTTGACCCCCTGCAAACCCAGTCCCAGAGGAAGGTGTCCGAGTGTCCCGCCGCAGAATCGGCTTCTGGTACCGCCTGGCGGCGGTCATCGCTAAACCGCCGCTGGTGGTTCTCTTCAAGCGGGACTGGCGCGGAACGGAACACATTCCGGCGGACGGCGGATTCATCACCGCCGTCAACCACAACTCGTACCTGGACCCGCTGTCGTACGCGCATTACCAGTACAACACCGGACGGGTCCCGCGATTCCTCGCCAAGGCCGGCCTCTTCAAAGGCTCGTTCGTCGGCACGATGCTGCGCGGCACGGGACAGATCCCGGTCTACCGCGAGACCACCAACGCGCTGGACGCCTTCCGGGCCGCCGTCGACGCCATCGAGCGCGGCGAGTGCGTCGCGTTCTACCCCGAGGGCACCCTCACCCGCGACCCCGAGATGTGGCCCATGGCCGGCAAGACCGGCGCCGCCCGCGTCGCGCTGCTCACCAGGGCCCCCGTCATCCCGGTCGCCCAGTGGGGCGCCAACCTCGCCATGCCGCCGTACGCCAAGGAGAACAAGTTCCGCCTGTTCCCGCGCAAGACGCTGATCGTGCAGGCCGGCCCGCCCGTCGACCTCTCCCGCTTCCACGACCTGGAGGCGACGCCCGAGGTGCTGCGCGAGGCGACCGAGGTCATCATGGCCGCGATCACCGCGCTCCTGGAGGACGTCCGCGGGGAGAAGGCGCCCGGCGAGCCGTACGACCACCGCAAGGCCCGGATGGAACAGCGGCGCAAGGCCGCAGGGGAAGGGATGAAGTGACCAAGGCAGCAGTCTTCGGCACGGGATCGTGGGGGACCGCCTTCGGGATGGTGCTCGCCGACGCCGGCTGCGAGGTGACCCTGTGGGGCCGCCGGCCCGAACTCGCCGAGGCGGTCAACACCACCCGCACCAACCCGGACTACCTGCCCGGCGTGGTCCTCCCGGAGAACGTCCGGGCCACCACCGACCCCGCCGAGGCCGCCCGCGACGCCGACTTCACCGTCCTCGTCGTCCCCTCGCAGACCCTGCGCCGCAACCTCACCGAGTGGGCGCCCCTGCTGGCCCCCGGCACCGTCCTCGTCTCCCTGATGAAGGGCGTCGAACTCGGCACCGCCAAGCGCATGAGCGAGGTCGTCGAGGAGGTCGCGAAGGTCCCCTCCGACCGCGTCGCCGTCCTCACCGGGCCCAACCTGGCCAAGGAGATCGCGGCGCGCCAGCCCGCCGCCGCCGTCGTCGCGTGCAGCGACGAGAGCGTGGCCCAACGCCTCCAGAGCGCCTGCATGACCCCCTACTTCCGCCCCTACACCAACACCGACGTCGTCGGCTGCGAACTGGGCGGAGCGGTCAAGAACGTCATCGGGCTCGCCGTCGGCATCGCCGACGGGATGGGCCTCGGCGACAACTCCAAGGCCACCCTCATCACCCGCGGCCTCGCCGAGACCACCCGCCTCGGTCTCTCCATGGGCGCCGACCCGCTCACCTTCTCCGGCCTCGCGGGCCTCGGCGACCTGGTCGCCACCTGCTCCTCGCCGCTGTCCCGGAACCACACCTTCGGCACCAACCTGGGCCGCGGCATGACGCTCCAGGAGACCATCGCCGCGACCAAGCAGACCGCCGAGGGCGTCAAGTCCTGCGAGTCCGTGCTCGATCTGGCCCGCCGCCACGGGGTCGACATGCCGATCACCGAGACGGTCGTCTCCATCGTCCACGAGGGCAAGCCGCCCATCGTCGCCCTCAAGGAACTGATGTCGCGCAGCGCCAAGTCCGAGCGCCGCTGACCAGGCCCGAACCGGCGGACCGGGACCTTCCGGGACACGACCCGCGCGCGGCGGACCAGGCCCTCGGGCCCGCCGGAGGTGCAAGGTACGCTCATCGCGATATGAGCGAGAACACCCAGAGCCCCCGCAAGCCGCGCGTGGCCGTCGTCTTCGGCGGACGCAGCTCCGAGCACGCCATCTCCGTCGTCACGGCCGGTGCCGTCCTGCGCGCCATCGACCGGACCAAGTACGACGTGCTGCCCATCGGTATCACCACCGACGGCCGCTGGGCGCTGACCGCCGACGCCCCCGAGCGGATGGCCATCGCCGACCGCTCCCTGCCGAGCGTCGCCGACCTCACCGAGTCCGAGAAGGGCGGCGTCGTCCTCTCCGTCGACCCGGCCAACCGCGAGGTCGTCCACACGGAGCCCGGCGCCGTGCCCAAGGCGCTGGGCGAGGTCGACGTGGTCTTCCCGGTGCTCCACGGCCCCTACGGCGAGGACGGCACCCTCCAGGGCCTCCTGGAGCTCTCCGGAGTCCCCTACGTCGGCGCGGGCGTCCTCGCCTCCGCCGTCGGCCAGGACAAGGAGTACATGAAGCGGGTCTTCACCTCCTTCGGCCTGCCCGTCGGCCCCTACGAGGTCGTCCGGCCCCGCGAGTGGGACCAGAACCCGGCCGCCGCCCGCAAGCGGATCGTGGAGTTCGCCGCGACCCACGGCTGGCCGCTCTTCGTGAAGCCCGCACGCGGCGGCTCCTCGATGGGCATCACCAAGGTCGACGACCTCTCCGGCCTGGACGAGGCCATCGAGGAAGCCCGCCGCCACGACCCCAAGATCCTCGTCGAGTCGCTGCTGCGCGGACGCGAGATCGAGTGCGGCGTCCTGGAGTTCGAGGACGGCCCGCGCGCCAGCGTGCCGGCCGAGATCCCGCCCGTCACGGACCACGACTTCTACGACTTCGAGGCCAAGTACATCGACTCGGCCTCCGGGATCGTCCCGGCGCCGATCGGGGACGAGGCCACCGCCGAGGTCCAGCGCCTCGCGGTCGCCGCCTACGAGGCCGTGTCCTGCGAGGGCCTGGTGCGCGCGGACTTCTTCCTCACCGACGAGGGCGAGTTCGTGATCAACGAGATCAACACCATGCCCGGCTTCACCCCGATCTCGATGTACCCGCGCATGTGGCAGGAGAGCGGCGTGAGCTACCCGGAGCTGGTCGACCGCCTCATCCAGGCCGCGCTGACCCGCTCCACCGGCCTGCGCTAGGGCAAGCCCCAGGACCTGTCCGGGCGGACAGACCCGGACCGCCGGGGCAGCGCCTTCGGGCGGTGCCCCGAGCCGCCGTCCCCCGGCCCGCACCCCGCCTCACGGCGCGGGCGGATCACAGGCTGGGGGGCACGGTCCCGGCGACGGGACCCGCCAGATCCGCCAGCGGGCCGACGTCGTGCGCGTACCGCTCGTCCAGCGTCACCTCGACGTACGCCTTGCGGTACGTGGTGGTGAACCGGGGGCCGTCGCCCTGCCGTTCCTCCAGCAGCCAGTTCACGCCGTCGGCCTCGACTGCGTGCGCCTGGGGATCGTTCATCTTTTCGGGCCGGGGGACGCCGCAGCGCAGTACGATCGCCGCGTCCCCCCACCCGGCGGTCAGCTCGGAGTCAGGCTCCGGATCGGTCCGTTCCAGCCCCGCCACGGTGTCGGGAAGCACCTTCGCCAGCGCCCGGCAGAAGGCGGCTTCCTCCGCCGGAGGGCTGGGAACCGGGACCGACGCCTTCGCGTCCGTGGAGGAGCAGCCCGCGGCGCCCAGCAGCAACGCGGCCGCTGCGGCGGCGAAGGGCAGGCCGAAAGGCCGGTGGGAGGACATCACCGGCCAAGGGTAGACGGGGGCTACAGATGGACGACCGGGCAGGTGAGGGTGCGCGTGATGCCGTCCACTTGCTGGACCTTGGCGACCACCATGCGGCCGAGGTCGTCGACCGTGTCGGACTGGGCTCGGACGATCACGTCGTACGGGCCTGTCACGTCTTCGGCCTGGATCACCCCCGGGATCTTGGAGATGGTCTCGGCGACGGTCGACGCCTTGCCCACCTCGGTCTGAATGAGGATGTAAGCCTGTACCACGGAACCTCCAGGGCGGCCACGAGGATCATTGGGGGGAGATGAATGAACCTGCAGAAAGGTTCGCCACGGTACCGCGTCGCCGCGGGCCGCGGGGAGACCTCCGCGCCCGGGGGCGCCCACGGTGTGGCGTACGCACGACAGAAGTTGACGGTCTACTTGACGGTATCCGGCGCGGTGGCGGCTCGCGACCCGCGGAGCGGGGCACGCACGTCCGGCACGACGACACGAGGTGAGACGCGGTGAAGGGCACAGTCGGCGAGTTGGGGGAGTTCGGGCTCATCAAGGAGCTCACCTCCCGGCTCACCTCCACCCCGGCGGTACGGATCGGCCCCGGCGACGACGCCGCGGTCGTCTCCGCACCCGACCGGCGCGTGGTGGCCAGCACGGACATCCTGCTGGAAGGACGTCACTTCCGCCGTGACTGGTCGACGGCCTACGACGTCGGCCGCAAGGCGGCGGCGCAGAACCTCGCCGACATCGCGGCCATGGGCGCCGTCCCCACCGCGCTGCTCCTCGGCCTGGTCGTCCCCGCCGAGCTCCCGGTCACCTGGCCCACTGAGCTCATGGACGGACTGCGGGACGAATGCCAGGTGGCGGGCGCGGCCGTCGTCGGCGGCGACGTCGTCCGCGGCGACACCATCACCGTCGCCATCACCGCCCTCGGCGACCTGCGCAACCACGACCCCGTGACCCGGGGCGGAGCCCAGCCCGGCGACGTCGTCGCCTACACCGGCTGGCTCGGTTGGTCCGCCGCCGGATACGCCGTCCTCTCCCGTGGCTTCCGCTCCCCGCGCGCCTTCGTCGAGGCCCACCGGCGGCCCGAGCCGCCCTACCACGCGGGTCCCGCCGCCGCGGGGCTCGGCGCCACCGCGATGTGCGACGTCAGCGACGGCCTCATCGCCGACCTCGGCCACATCGCCGAGGCCAGCAAGGTCCGCATCGACCTGCGCTCCGGCCTCATCGACATTCCCACCCAGATGAACGACATCGGCCAGGCCGTCGGCGTGGACCCGCTGCAGTGGGTGCTCACCGGGGGAGAGGACCACGCCATCGTGGCCACCTTCCCGCCCGACGTGAAGCTGCCCGCCCGCTGGAAGGTCATCGGCGAGGTCCTGAACCCCTCCGCACTGCCCCAGGTCACCGTGGACGGTGCCCCCTGGCACAGCAAGGGCGGCTGGGACCACTTCGGGGCCACCGAGTGACCACCGCGCCGCCCCGGGTGCTGACCGTCGCCGGATCCGACTCCGGCGGCGGCGCGGGCATCCAGGCCGACCTCAAGACCATGCTCGCTCTCGGCGTGCACGGCATGAGCGTGATCACGGCCGTCACCGCGCAGAACTCGCGGGGCGTCCAGGGCGCCTGGGAACTGCCCGAGGAGGCCGTGCGGGCCCAGTACCGGGCCGTGGTCGACGACATCGGCGTCCAGGCGGTGAAGACCGGCATGCTGGCCTCCACCGTCCTGGTGGAGACCGTCGCCGACCTCCTCGCCGGGACGGACGCCCCCGTGGTCGTCGACCCGGTCGGCGTCTCCAAGCACGGGGACGCCCTTCTCGCCGCCTCCGCGCTCGACTCCGTCCGCACCCGGCTGCTGCCCCGCGCGACGGTCGCCACGCCCAACCTGGACGAGGTGGCGCAGCTCACCGGCGTACGGGTCGAGGACGAGAGCGGCATGCGGCGGGCAGCCGAGGCGATCCTGGCCTTCGGACCACGCTGGGCCCTCGTCAAGGGCGGCCACCTGCCCGCCGGGTCGGGCGCCGTGGACCTGCTCACGGACGGCGGCGAGGAACACTGGCTGCGCGCACCGCGTCTCGACAACCGGCACACCCACGGGACGGGCTGCACGCTCGCCTCGGCCGTGGCCGCCGGACTGGCCAAGGGCCTGACGGTGCCGGCGGCGGTGCACGAGGCCAAGGAGTACGTCACCGGCGCCATCGCCGCCGGTTTCCGCCTGGGGGCCGGCATCGGTCCCGTCGACCACGCCTGGCGCACGCGGGGCCAGGTCTGAGAGGACCGGTTCCGGCACGAGCCCGGGAGGGTCGCCCGGAGCCGGAACCTAGGCGTTTCCGGGCATGGCAAAAGGCCGGTTCACCGAGGTGAACCGGCCTTTCAAGGCAACCGCAGGGGCTGCGCTACGACAAAACGTCGGCGGGATCTTCCCCACTTGCGCGGGGAGCATCACTTAGCGCGAGACCTTGCCGGCCTTGATGCACGAGGTGCAGACGTTGAGCCGCTTCGGCGTCCGACCGACCACGGCACGCACACGCTGGATGTTCGGGTTCCAGCGACGAGACGTACGGCGGTGCGAGTGCGAAATGTTGTTGCCGAAGCCCGGCCCCTTGCCGCAGACGTCGCAGTTGGCAGCCACGGGTCACTCCAAAGACTTCAGATTTACAGTGAAATCCGGCGCACCGGAATCAGAGTTCTGAAGTGGCTTGCCGGGGGAATGGCCCGACTCTCATCGGGCAACCGAAGCAGCATACAACGACTGCTTCCGTGGAACGAAACTACCATGGCCACCGCGGCCCCCGCCCCCGTCCCAGGTCACGAGCGGGTCTACCCTGCGGTGAGCTCAGCCCCTGAGGCCCCTAGCAGGAGGATCACCCGTTGCCGCAGACCGCGCAGACCCTCGACGCCGCAGCGGTCCGGTCCTGGTGCGTACGGGCGCTGCACGCGCTCGGCCGGGAACGCGAGGAGATCGACGCGATCAACGTCTACCCGATCGCCGACGGGGACACCGGGACCAACCTCTACCTGACCCTCGAGTCCGCCGTGCAGGCGGTCGACGAGGTCTTCGCGGCGGACGTGGCGGTCGCGTCCGACACCGCCGCCGACGGGGAGGCGGCGGGGCCCGACCCCGCCGCGGCCATACGGGCCATGGCGCACGGCGCCCTGATCGGCGCCCGGGGCAACTCCGGCACGATCCTCTCCCAACTGCTGCGCGGGATGACCCCCGTGCTCGCCGACGGACGTGACGGTGATCACCTGGCCCGCGCGCTCGCCGCCGCGGCCGAGGCGGCCCGGCAGGCCGTGGCCCACCCCGTCGAAGGCACCATCCTCAGCGTGGCGAGCGCCGCCGCCGGCGCCTGCGCGGCCGGCGGGGACCTGGTCACGGTGGCCCGCCGGGCGTACGACGGGGCCCGGACGGCGCTGGCGGCCACCCCGGGACAGCTCGCCGTGCTGGAGCGCGCAGGGGTCGTGGACGCCGGCGGGCGGGGACTGGTGACGGTCCTCGGAGCGCTCGTCGAGGCCGTCTCCGGCGAGGTGCAGATCCGACCCGTCACCGCACCGCCGCACCGCCCGCTCGCGGCCGAGGACTGCGCGACGGGGGACGGCCCGGCCTTCGAGGTCCTCTACCTCCTGGAGGCCCCCGACCCGGCCGTCGAACGGCTCCGGGCCCGCCTCGACGCGCTGGGCGAGTCCCTCGTCGTCGTGGGCGGCGACGGACTGTGGAACGTGCACGTCCACACCGACGACGCGGGAGCCGCCGTCGAGGCGGGCGTGGAGGCCGGCCGGCCGTACCGGATCCGCATCACCCACTTCCCCGGCGCCGCCGAGGCACCCGAGCGCGCCCAGCGGGCCGTGGTCGCCGTCCTGCCGGGGGAGGGGCTCGCGGGGCTGTGCGAGGCCGCCGGAGCGACGACCCTGCTCGCCCGGCCGGGACGGCCGCCGGTCAGCGGCGACCTGGTCGAGGCGATCCGGCGGGCCCACGCGCGCGAGGTGGTCCTCCTGCCCAACGACACCGACCTGCGGCACACCGCCGGCGCGGCCGCCGAACAGGCCCGCGCGGAGGGCATCCGGGTCGCCCTGATCCCGACCCGCGCGGCCGTCCAGGGCATCGCGGCCCTCGCCGTCCACGAACCGGACCGGCGCTTCGACGAGGACGTGGTCGCGATGACGGCGGCGGCCGGCGCGACCCGGTACGCGGAACTCGCCGTCGCCGAACGGCAGTCCTTCACCTCGGCGGGCGTCTGCCAGGCCGGCGACGTCCTCGGCCTGATCGAGGGCGACGTGGCGGTGATCGGCCACGACCTGACCACCACCGCCCGGACCGTCCTGGACCGGATGCTCTCGGCGGGAGGCGAACTGGTCACCCTCATCGTGGCCGACGGCACGCCCCCGTCCCTGGCGGCCGCCCTCGAACGCCATGTCCGCGAGACCTACCTGGCCGTCGACACGACGACCTACCAGGCGGGCGCCGGAGCGCCGCCGCTCCTGATCGGCGTGGAGTAGCGGCCGACCGCACGGGGAGCGGGGACCGCCCGGCCGCCGGCGCGGTCCGCCCGCCCCGCGCCCCACCCGCCTCGGGGGCGTCGCGCGGTGCCGGCGACCCGGCGGACTCCCGGCCGATCCGGCCGATCGACGAGACACCCCGCCCGGGATCTTCCCGGCCTGCGGGACGGTTGTCGGTCCCGTGGTGTGCAATGGAGCCCGTGCCCGCGCTCGACGAACCACTGAAGAAGCTGCTCGGCGCCGCCACCGCCAAGGTGATGGCCGAGCACCTCGACCTGCACACGGTCGGGGACCTGCTCCACCACTACCCCCGGCGCTACGCCGAGCGCGGGGAGCTGACCGCGCTCGGCGAACTGCCCCTGGACGAGCACGTCACGGTGGTCGCCCAGGTCGCCGACGCCCGCGTGCTGACCTTCAACAAGGGCGGGCGGGGCACGGGTCAGCGGCTGGAGGTGACCATCACCGACGGCAGCGGCAGGATGCAGCTGGTCTTCTTCGGCCGCGCGGTCTTCTTCCACCAGAAGGAGCTGCTGCCCGGGCGGCGCGGGATGTTCGCCGGCAAGGTCGGCGTCTTCAACCGCAAGCTCCAGCTCTCCCACCCCGAGTACAAGCTCCTCGACGCCGACACCAGCGACGAGACGGCCAAGGCCTTCGCGAGCGAACTGCTGCCGATCTACCCGGCCGTCAAGCAGCTGGAGTCCTGGACGATCGAGCAGTCCGTCTCCATCGCCCTGGACTCCATGGAGGCCACCGACTGGGGCGGACTCGTCGACCCGCTGCCGACCGCCCTGCGCGAGGGACGCGGCCTCACCGACCTCCCCGACGCCCTCCGGAAGGTCCACCGCCCGCACACCAAGGCGGACATCGCGCAGGCCCGCGACCGGCTCAAGTGGGACGAGGCCTTCGTCCTCCAGGTGGCGCTCGCCCGCCGCCGCTACGCGGACACCCAACTGCTCGCCGTCGCCCGCCGACCCGCCCCCGACGGCCTCCTCGACGCCTTCGACGCCAAGCTGCCCTTCACCCTCACCGACGGCCAGCGGCGCGTGACGAAGGAGATCTTCGACGATCTCGCCACCGAACACCCCATGCACCGCCTCCTCCAGGGCGAGGTCGGATCCGGCAAGACGATGGTGGCCCTGCGCGCCATGCTCGCCGTCGTCGACGCCGGCGGACAGGCAGCCATGCTGGCGCCCACCGAGGTCCTCGCCCAGCAGCACCACCGCTCCGTCACCGAGATGATGGGCGAACTCGCCGAGGGCGGCATGCTCGGCGGCTCCGAGCACGCCACCAAGGTCGTGCTGCTCACCGGCTCCATGGGAGTCGCCGCCCGCCGCCAGGCCCTGCTCGACCTGGTCACCGGCGAGGCCGGGATCGTCATCGGCACCCACGCGCTGATCGAGGACAAGGTGCAGTTCCACGACCTGGGCCTGGTCGTCGTCGACGAGCAGCACCGCTTCGGCGTGGAACAGCGCGACGCCCTGCGCGGCAAGGGCCACACCCGGGGCGAGAAGCGCACCCCGCACCTCCTGGTCATGACGGCCACCCCCATCCCGCGCACCGTCGCCATGACCGTCTTCGGCGACCTGGAGACCTCGGTCCTGGACCAGCTCCCGGCCGGCCGTTCCCCCATCGCCAGCCACGTGGTGCCCGCCGCCGACAAGCCCCACTTCCTCGCGCGCGCCTGGGAACGGGTGCGCGAGGAGGTGGAGAACGGCCACCAGGCCTACGTGGTCTGCCCCCGGATCGGCGACGGCGAGGACGAGAACGGCAAGGGCGGCAAGGCGGCCAAGGGCGCGAAGAAGAAGGCCGCGCCCGAGGACGACGCCGAGAAGCGCCCGCCGCTCGCCGTCCTGGACGTGGCCGCGCAGCTCGGTTCCGGCCCGCTGGCCGGGCTGCGGGTCGAGGTCCTGCACGGCCGGATGCACCCGGACGACAAGGACGACGTGATGCGCCGCTTCGCCGCGGGCGACGTCGACGTCCTGGTCGCCACCACCGTCATCGAGGTCGGCGTCAACGTCCCCAACGCCACCGCCATGGTCATCATGGACGCCGACCGCTTCGGCGTCTCCCAGCTCCACCAGCTCCGCGGCCGGGTCGGCCGCGGCTCCGCCCCCGGGCTCTGCCTGCTCGTCTCCGAGATGCCCGAGGCCGCACCCGCCCGCCGTCGCCTCGAAGCCGTCGCCTCCACCCTCGACGGCTTCGAGCTCTCCCGGATCGACCTCGAACAGCGCCGCGAGGGCGACGTCCTCGGCCAGGCCCAGTCCGGCGTCCGGTCCTCCCTGCGGATGCTCACCGTCATCGAGGACGAGGAGGTCATCGCCGCCGCCCGCGAGGAGGCCACCGCCGTCGTCCGCACCGACCCTGAGCTGGAGTCCCATCCCGCCCTGCGGACCGCCCTGGACGCCCTCCTGGAC
Organism: Streptomyces sp. NPDC048338; assembly: GCF_043201055.1. Lineage (NCBI taxonomy): Bacteria > Bacillati > Actinomycetota > Actinomycetes > Kitasatosporales > Streptomycetaceae > Streptomyces > Streptomyces sp. NPDC048338. The sequence goes on along the minus strand of NZ_JBICYQ010000008.1, from coordinate 162,851 downwards.
AAGGAGCGGGAGGAGTTCCTGGAGAAGGGGTGACCTCACGGACCCGCCCCCGGCCATATCGTGGAGATACCGATCTCAGCGAAGGACGAGGACCTCAGATGACCCGCGTGATCGCCGGCACCGCCGGCGGACGCCGACTGGCCGTACCGCCGGGCAACGGCACCCGCCCCACCTCCGACCGGGCACGCGAAGGCCTCTTCTCCACCTGGGAAGCGCTCCTCGGGACCCTCGACGGGGCCCGGATCGCCGACCTCTACGCCGGCTCCGGCGCCGTCGGTCTGGAGGCCCTCTCCCGCGGCGCGGCCCACGCGCTCCTCGTCGAGGCCGACGCCCGAGCCGCGAAGACCGTCCGCGAGAACGTCCGGGCGCTCGGCCTGCCCGGCGCCGAGGTCCGCACCGGCAAGGCGGAGCAGATCGTCACGGGACCGGCCCCCGCGACCCCCTACGACCTGGTCTTCCTCGACCCGCCGTACGCCGTCTCGGACGACGATCTTCGGGAGATCCTCCTCACACTCCGCTCCGGGGGCTGGATCGGAGACGATGCCCTCGTCACCGTGGAGCGCAGCACCCGAGGCGGGGAATTCGGCTGGCCGGCCGGTTTCGAACCACTGCGGGCCCGTCGCTACGGCGAGGGAACGTTTTGGTACGGTCGCGCCGCCTCTACGTGCGAAGACGCACGATGACCGGACCGGAGAGCGAGGGACCCAAGTTGCGCCGCGCCGTCTGTCCGGGGTCATTCGACCCCATCACCAACGGACATCTCGACATCATCGCCCGCGCCTCCAAGCTGTACGACGTCGTACATGTCGCGGTGATGATCAACCAGTCCAAGAAGGGACTGTTCACGGTCGACGAGCGGATCGAGCTGATCCGCGAGGTCACCGCCGACTTCGGCAACGTCGAGGTCGAGGCCTTCCACGGCCTTCTCGTCGACTTCTGCAAGCAGCGCGACATCCCCGCCATCGTCAAGGGGCTGCGCGCGGTCAGCGACTTCGACTACGAGCTGCAGATGGCCCAGATGAACAACGGCCTCTCGGGCGTCGAGACGCTGTTCGTGCCGACCAACCCCACCTACAGCTTCCTGTCGTCCTCCCTGGTCAAGGAGGTCGCCGCGTGGGGCGGCGACGTCTCCCACCTGGTGCCGCCCGCCGTCCTCGGCCGGCTCACCGCGCGCCTCGCCGAGCAGCGCTCCTCTACGTGACCGCGAGCGACGGCCGTTGACGGTCCGTCACTCACGGTCACCCGGTGTCGGACGGGCGCCGACTGCCCTTACAGTCGTCCCGTCCGTCTCCATCCAGCTGTAGAGAGTGGCGAGCACCCGGTGGACGTGCAGAAGAAGCTCGACGAGATCGTTGCGACGATCACCAACGCCCGCTCCATGCCCATGTCGGCGTCCTGCGTGGTCAACCGCGCCGAGCTGCTCGCCGCGCTCGAAGAGGTGCGGGAGGCCCTGCCGGGCTCGCTGGCGCAGGCCCAGGAGCTCCTCGGCGGTCGCGAGCAGATGGTCGAGCAGGCCCGCCGCGAGGCCGAGCGGATCATCGAGGTCGCCCACGCCGAGCGCGGGTCGCTGATCTCCGACACCCAGGTCGCCCGCCAGTCCCAGGACGAGGCGGACCGGATCCTCGGCGAGGCCCGCCGCGAGGCCGAGGAGATCCGCGCCGAGGCCGACGACTACGTCGACTCCAAGCTCGCCAACTTCGAGGTCGTCCTCAACAAGACCATCGGATCCGTCGACCGGGGTCGCGAGAAGCTCCTCGGCCGCGGCCCCGGCCTCGACGAGCAGGGGTACGCGGACGAGGACGCCCCCGAGTACAGCGCCGACCCGCAGACCCTGATCCAGCGGGCCGACGAGTACGTCGACGCCAAACTCGGCGCCTTCGAGGCCGTGCTCAGCAAGACCCTGGAGGCGGTCGGCCGCGGCCGGCAGAAGCTGCACGGGCGGATCGCCACCGACGACCTCGGGGCCCACATGGCGGCCCAGGACGCGGCGGGCGGCGCGGTCCACACCAGCGACGCGGACTACCTGGCCGGACTCGCGGAACTGGCCGACCCCGAGCCGGCCCAGCAGCCGGCCGCCCCGCAGATCCCGGCGCAGCAGCCCGACCCGTACGGCTACCCCCAGCAGCCGCAGGACGCGTACGCGGCCGGCGTCACCTACGCGGGGAGCGAGTACGGCGTCGGCCAGGACCCCTACGCCTACCAGGCCCAGGACCCGTACGCGTACCAGCAGCCCCAGCAGCAGGACCCGTACGGCTACCAGCAGCAGGTGCAGCAGCAGGCACCGCACCAGCAGGCCGCGCTCGACGAGACCAGCTTCTTCGACACGAGCATGATCGACCTGGAGCAGCTGCGCCGGTACGAGCAGGGCCACTAGCTTCCGTCCGATCCCGCGGGGCACGTGGCGATCATGCGCTCGGGGCCCGGATTGGGTCCTGGGCGAAGCGTCCAGTATCCTGGCTCTTCGGTCGCGCGTATGCCCGCGATCCTTGCTGCCCGCTTCGCCCCACCCGGTGGACGCGGCAGCCCCCTCGACGATCCGAAAGCAGGAAGAACCCTGAGCACGCGCCTCGACCACCGCAACCCCCTCGTGTTCGACACACACGAGCTGGGGCGGCGTCCTGGTGCCCTTCAGCGGCTCTCGCGTTCGGTGGCGGCTCCCCAGCACCTCGGTGTCGAAGGAGTCGTCGGTGTGCCGGAGGGCGCGCCCGTGGAGATCGACCTCCGTCTCGAGTCGGTCATGGAAGGGGTGCTCGTCACAGGCACCGCCCGTGCATCGGCCGAGGGGGAGTGCGTAAGGTGTCTGGAGCCCGTCGAGATCGATCTCGACGTGGACTTCCAGGAGATGTTCTCGTACCCCGACTCCGACGACCGGGGCCGCTCCAAGGCGGCCGCGGACGACGAAGCCGAGGCCGACGAGGACATGATCCCCCTCGAGGACGGCATGTTCGACCTCGAACCCCTGCTGCGTGATGCGGTCGTGCTCGCACTGCCGATGCAGCCGGTGTGCCGGGAGGACTGTGCGGGGCTGTGTTCCGACTGCGGAACCAACCTGAACGACCACCCGGACCACCACCATGACGCCGTCGACATTCGTTGGGCGGCACTGCAGGATCTCGCCGGTTCGCTGGGAACCGATGAGAAGGACAACATGAGCGGCACTGCATCTGACGACGTTCAGAGCGCCGCCGAGAAGCAGGAGAAGTAGCCGTGGCTGTTCCGAAGCGGAAGATGTCGCGCAGCAACACGCGCCACCGCCGGTCGCAGTGGAAGGCTGCGGTCCCCACCCTGGTTTCGTGTGAGCGTTGCCAGGAGCCGAAGCAGCAGCACATCGCGTGCCCGAGCTGCGGCACCTACAACAAGCGCCAGGTCCTCTCGGTCTGAGTGGCTGGTGAGAGGCGCAATGTCTGAGTCCAACAAGACGGACACTGCCTCGTCCCACACGCTTCTGGAAGGGCGGCTCGGGTATCAGCTCGAGTCCGCCCTTCTGGTGCGTGCGCTGACGCATCGCTCGTACGCGTACGAGAACGGCGGTCTGCCCACCAACGAGCGTCTCGAGTTCCTCGGGGACTCCGTGCTCGGCCTGGTGGTCACGGACACGCTGTACCGCACCCACCCCGACCTGCCCGAGGGCCAGCTGGCCAAACTGCGGGCCGCGGTGGTCAACTCGCGTGCGCTGGCGGAGGTCGGCCGCGGCCTCGAACTCGGCCTCTTCATCCGGCTCGGCCGGGGCGAAGAGGGCACGGGCGGCCGGGACAAGGCGTCCATCCTCGCCGACACCCTGGAAGCGGTGATCGGCGCGGTCTATCTCGACCAGGGCCTCGATGCGGCGTCCGAGCTGGTGCACCGGCTCTTCGACCCGCTCATCGAGAAGTCCTCGAACCTCGGTGCCGGCCTGGACTGGAAGACCAGTCTCCAGGAGCTCACCGCGGCCGAGGGTCTGGGCGTGCCCGAGTACCTCGTCTCCGAAGAGGGCCCGGACCACGAGAAGACCTTCACTGCTGCCGCCCGCGTCGGTGGTGTCTCGTACGGCACCGGCACCGGCCGCAGCAAGAAGGAGGCGGAGCAGCAGGCCGCCGAGTCCGCGTGGCGCGCGATCCGCGCGGCCGCGGACGAGCGCATGGCGGCGGCCAAGGCCGCGGCCGAGGCCGGCGAGACCGGTCCGCAGGAGGAGAACGGCGGGGCGCCGACCGCCGCCGACCTCCCGTCGGCCTGACTCGCACGCTCCCTTCGCACAGGCATCCCGCCCGTCCCCCGTTCCGGGGGGCGGGCGGTCGTGTGAACACCCCCTGCCGCGCCCCGGCGCTCCCGGCAGCAGCGGACCGGGCCCGCCCGGTTCCCCGCGGGCGATAGGCTTTCGGCAGCGTTCCCGTATCCCCGCGGAGGAGTCCCGTGCCCGAGTTGCCCGAGGTCGAGGTCGTACGGCGCGGGCTGGAGCGGTGGGTCGACGGGCGGACCGTGGGCGAGGTCGAGGTGCTGCACCCGCGGGCCGTGCGACGGCATCCGGCGGGCGGCGCGGACTTCGCGGCGCGGCTGAAGGGACACCGGTTCGGGGCCGCCCGCCGGCGCGGCAAGTACCTCTGGATCCCCCTCGCGGACTCGGACAGCTCCGTCCTCGGCCATCTCGGCATGAGCGGCCAGCTGCTCGTGCAGCCCGAGACCGCGCCGGACGAGAAGCACCTGCGCGTCCGCGTGCGTTTCCAGGACGGACTCGGCACCGAGCTGCGCTTCGTCGACCAGCGCACCTTCGGCGGTCTCTCCCTGCACGACAACACCCCCGACGGACTGCCGGACGTCATCGCGCACATCGCGCGCGACCCGCTCGACCGGGAGTTCGACGACGCCGCCTTCCAGGCCGCGCTGCGCCTGCGCCGCACGACCGTCAAGCGGGCGCTGCTCGACCAGTCGCTGATCAGCGGGGTCGGGAACATCTACGCCGACGAGGCGTTGTGGCGCAGCCGACTGCACTACGACCGCCCCACGGCCACTCTCACCCGCCCCCGCTCCGCCGAACTGCTCGGCCACGTACGGGACGTGATGAACGCGGCCCTCGCCGCCGGCGGGACCAGTTTCGACAGCCTCTACGTCAACGTGAACGGCGAGTCCGGTTACTTCGACCGCTCGCTGGACGCCTACGGGCGCGAGGACGAGCCGTGTCGCCGGTGCGGTACTCCGATACGTCGGCGCCCCTGGATGAACCGGTCCAGCTACTTCTGTCCGCGCTGCCAGCGCCCCCTGCGTCCGTCGCTCTGACGCGGGACGCCGGACCGGTCACGGCCCACCCGTGACCCTCCATGGCCGCCGGGTCGGGGTTCAGGACGGGACGGGGGCGCGTTCCTCGTCGTAGGTCCGGCGCGCCGAGAGGACCTCCGGCATCCGGCCCTCGACCAGCTGGATCAGGCCGAGCAGTCGCTCGGCTATCTCCCGGCCCAGCGGGGTGAGGGTGTAGTCCACCCGCGGCGGGTTCGTCGGCTGTGCCTCGCGGTGGACGAGACCGTCGCGCTCCAGCGCGTGCAGCGTCTGCGACAGCATCTTCTCGCTCACGCCGTCGACCCTGCGGCGCAGTTCGTTGAACCGGAAGCCGCCGTCGTACAGCGCCCCGAGCGTGAGGCTGCCCCAGCGTCCGGTCACGTGTTCCAGCGTGCCGCGCGACGGGCAGGCCCGCGCGAACACGTCGAACCCGAGGTCACCGGCCGGGCACTCCGTCGCGAGGTCGTCAGTCATGCCCTCCACCATACTCCGGCACAGCGCTGACCCAGGGGGTGCGCTAACTGGTAGGTTGCGCTTCCGAATAGTTAGTGCTCTACTTCTGGTGCATTCCCTGCCGATGAGGAGCTTTCCTGTGACCACCCCTGTCGTCTCCATCGCGTACCACTCCGGCTACGGCCACACCGCGGTCCTCGCGGAGGCCGTCCGTGCCGGGGCCGCCGACACCGGCGCCACCGTCCACCTGGTCAAGGTCGACGAGATCACCGACGCCCAGTGGGAGCTGCTCGACTCCTCCGACGCGATCGTCTTCGGCTCCCCGACCTACATGGGCACCGCGTCCGGCGCGTTCCACGCCTTCGCGGAGGAGAGCTCCAAGCGCTGGTTCTCCGACGCCTGGCAGGACAAGCTGGCCGCCGGCTTCACCAACTCCGCGTCCAAGAGCGGCGACAAGCTGCACACCCTGCAGTTCTTCCAGATCCTGGCCGGTCAGCACGGCATGCACTGGGTCAACCTCGGCCTGAAGCCGGGCTGGAACTCCAGCGAGGCCTCCGAGAACGACATCAACCGCCTCGGCTTCTTCGCCGGCGCCGCCGCCCAGTCCAACAACGACCAGGGGCCGGAGGACGTCCACAAGGCCGACCTGGCCACCGCCGAGCACCTCGGCCGCCGCGTCGCCGAGACCGCCCGCACCTTCGCGGCCGGCCGCGCCGCGCGCTGACGCGCCACGGCGGTACGTCGAAGGGCCCCGTCACCGATCGGTGACGGGGCCCTTCGACGTGCTTCGGGGGCTTCGTGCCTCAGTAGCCGAAGTCCTGCGTCCACCACGGACCACCGTCCGCGAAGTGCACGCCGACGCCGATCGTCTTGAAGTCGCAGTTCAGGATGTTCGCCCGGTGCCCGTCGCTGCCCATCCAGGACTGCATCACCGCCGCCGCGTCCACCTGACCGCGCGCGATGTTCTCGCCGCCCATGCTCGCGATGCCGGCCTTCTGGGCGCGGACCCACGGGCTGGCGCCGTCCGGGTCCGTGTGGTCGAAGAAGCCGCGGGCGGCCATGTCCTGACTGAAGGCGTCGGCCAGAGCCGCGAGCCTGGAGTCGGCGGTCACCGGGGTGCAGCCCACCAGGGCCCGCTGCTGGTTGACCAGCCGGACGACCTCGGTCGCCGCGGCGGTGTCACGGCCGACCGGGGCGGCAGGGGACGGGGCCTGCGTGCGCTCCACCGGCTTGTGGGTCGTGGGGGCCGGCTTCTTCGGCGCCGCCGTCCGCGACGGCTCGGCCGCCGTCTTCTCGGGCGCCGGGGCGGCGGTGGTCTTCGGAGCGGCCGGCTTCGGCTTCGGCTTCGGAGCCGCCGTCTTCTTCGGCGCGGGGGAGGCGGTGGTCCGGGAAGGGGTCGGCTTCGGCTTGGGCTTCGTCGTCGGCTTCGGCTTCGGCTTCGCGGAGGGCGAGGCCGCCTTGCCGGTGCCGGTGCCGGTGCCGGTGCCGGTGCGCTTCGTCTCGATCGAAGGGGTCGCCGAGGCGCCGCCCTGCTGCGTCAGCAGTTCCGGGGCCTGCCGGGACTCCGTCTTCCGGGCCTCCGCGCTGACGCTGCCGACGGTGTCACTGCTCCCGCCGGGCAGCAGACCCGCGGCGACGGCGACCGCCGCGCCCACCGCGACGGCCGCGGAGGCGCCGAGAAGTCCGGTGCGGACCGGCCTCCTGCGAGGGGTACCCGGGTGCCGGCTGTCCGAGCCATCCGCATATCCTTCTGCGGCGGGCGCGGCGCCGGAGCGACGGTGGCGTCCCATCTGCTCTGCCTTCCTGACGACCTGAGTGCTCTGTGCTGAGCCGTGCTGTGCGAGTTGCCGATCTTTGCAATCGCCAGTTCGTGTCATATGGAGCGCACCCGATCGGGTGACTCTCGTTGCGTGGGGACTGTACGCGATGACAGGGCCGGGGCGGTGTGATGTGCAGGGAATTCGCCCGCTAACGTACGGTCATGACTGAAGACGTTCGGTGCACCGCGTGGGTGCGCGGCCGGGTACAGGGAGTGGGCTTCCGTTGGTTCACCAGGGCAAATGCTCTGGAGATCGGAGGCCTCGTCGGCTTCGCGCTCAACCTCGACGACGGCCGCGTCCAGGTCGTGGCCGAGGGCCCGAGTGAGAATTGCCACCGCCTGCTGGAGTGGCTGCGCTCCGGTGACACGCCCGGCCGCGTGGACGGAGTCACTGAGATATGGGGCACTCCGCGCGGTGGCTACGACAGCTTCGCGATCCGCTGACGATCATGTCGACACGACGCTGCCCGGTGACCCGCACGGCCGCCGGGCGTACGTTCGAAGAAGGCCCCCTGAAGGGGAAATGGCCTGGTGGTTGCGGAGAGGGCCTTGCCGTGGAAGGCTGCGCGGGTAAGGATGATCTCCACGCCCCTGAGGCACCGAGTTGCGAGGCGCCGCCGCGGTATCCGCGGCCGCAGGCCCCCCGGTCGCCCCTTGATACGGGGTGTGATCGTGTTGACCGTCAAACTTTTTGGTGAGACTCTGGAATCCCCGCGCACCTTAGCTGTTTGGCAGTAGGAATCGGCACGACAACCTGTGCTGTCGAGCACCGCGGGTGCGAATCCCTCACGACCCACACCACTTCGGTCGGTCACTCAGTGTGGAGGACCATCCATCATGGCAAAGGCGCTTCTCGGTTACGTCGGCGGCTCCGACCCGCGACTCCTCGCCGAGATGCGACGGCTTCAGCAGCGCGTCCAGGACCTCGAGTCCGAGCTTGTACGGATTCAGGACGAGAACGACGCGCTCAACGCTGCCGCCGCACAGCACGGAGAGTCGCTGCTGGACAGCATCGACCTCGACGTTCCCCAGGCGGAGCCTGCACTCACCTGATCGTTCAGCCCCGTGCCGGGGCGAGGTGAGAAACACTCACGCCGGCACAGCCAGATATGCAAGGGGCGCTCCGGCGTCCCTTCCTTCTTCGCTCACTGGCGTCCCCCATGCCCCACCCCTCCTTCGAGGGAGGGTCTGCCCTGCACGTTCATGGGTGAAACGCACACTCCCGGGTAGAGTCCGGGGGCGTGCATCTCAAGGCCCTCACCCTTCGCGGTTTCAAGTCGTTCGCCTCCGCGACCACGCTGCGGTTCGAACCCGGAATCACGTGCGTCGTGGGGCCGAACGGATCCGGCAAGTCCAATGTCGTGGACGCGCTGTCCTGGGTCATGGGCGAGCAGGGCGCCAAGTCGCTGCGCGGCGGCAAGATGGAGGACGTCATCTTCGCCGGCACGACCGGGCGGCCGCCGCTCGGTCGCGCCGAGGTCTCGCTGACCATCGACAACTCCGACGGCGCGCTGCCCATCGACTACGCCGAGGTCACCATCACCCGGATCATGTTCCGGGGTGGCAGCAGCGAGTACCAGATCAACGGCGACACCTGCCGGCTGCTGGACATCCAGGACCTGCTCTCCGACTCCGGCATCGGCCGCGAGATGCACGTCATCGTCGGACAGGGCCAGCTCGACTCCGTCCTGCACGCCGACCCGATGGGCCGCCGCGCCTTCATCGAGGAGGCCGCCGGCGTACTCAAGCACCGCAAGCGCAAGGAGAAGGCGCTGCGGAAGCTCGACGCGATGCAGGCCAACCTCGCGCGCGTCCAGGACCTGACCGACGAACTGCGCCGCCAGCTCAAGCCGCTCGGCCGCCAGGCGGCGGTCGCCCGCCGGGCCGCGGTCATCCAGGCCGACCTGCGCGACGCGCGCCTGCGGCTGCTCTCCGACGATCTCGTACGCCTCCAGGAGGCGCTGAAGGCCGAGGTCGCCGACGAGGCCGCGCTCCTGGCCCGCAAGGAGAGCACCGAGTCCCGGCTGCGGGCCGCGCTCGCGGACGAGGCGGACCTGGAGGACGAGGTCCGCCGGCTCGCCCCGCGGCTCCAGCGTGCCCAGCAGACCTGGTACGAACTCTCCCAGCTCGCCGAACGGGTCCGCGGCACGATCTCGCTCGCCGACGCGCGGGTGAAGAGCGCCACGGCGCAGCCCGCGGAGGAACGGCGGGGCCGCGATCCGGAGGACATGGAACGCGAGGCCGCGCGGATCCGCGAACAGGAGGCCGAGTTGGAGGCCGCCCTGGAAGCGGCCGAGCGGGCGCTGGAGGACACCGTCGCGCACCGCGCCGAACTGGAGCGCGAACTGACGGTGGAGGAGCGCCGCCTCAAGGACGTGGCCCGGGCCATCGCCGACCGGCGCGAGGGCCTCGCCCGGCTGCACGGCCAGGTCAACGCGGCCCGCTCCCGCGCGGCCTCGGCGCAGGCCGAGATCGACCGGCTGGCCTCCGCGCGCGACGAGGCCCAGGAACGCGCGGTCCTCGCCCAGGAGGAGTACGAGCAGCTCAAGGCGGAGGTCGACGGGCTCGACGCGGACGACAGCGCCCGCGGAGAGCGGTACGAGGAGGCCCGCCGAGACCTCGCCGCGGCGGAGTCCGCGGCGACGGAGGCCCGGGAGGCGGCCACCCTCGCCGAGCGCCGCCGGGCCGCGACCCACGCCCGCCACGAGGCACTGGCCCTGGGACTGCGGCGCAAGGACGGCACCGGTGCGCTGCTGAACGCCCACGACACGCTGGACGGCCTGCTCGGACCGGCCGCGGAGCTCCTCACGGTCACCCCCGGCCACGAGATCCCCCTCGCCGCCGCCCTGGGGGCGGCCGCGGACGCGATCGCCGTCTCCGGTCCCGCCTCGGCGGCCGAGGCACTGCGCCTGCTGCGCAAGCAGGACGCCGGCCGCGCGGCGATCCTCCTGGCCGGCGGCCCGGAGCCGCACCGACCCGGCGGCCCGCACGGCTCCGGCCCGCTTGTCGGCGCCGACGCGGCGGAGCAGGCGGCCGGGCCGCGGCCCGCCCTCGCTTTCGTCCGCGGGCCCGAGGAACTCATGGGCGCCGTACGCCGGCTGCTCGACGGGATCGTCGTCGTCGACACGCTGGAGGAGGCCGAGGAGCTCGTCCGGGTCTCGCCGCACCTCACCGCCGTCACTGCCGAGGGAGACCTGCTCGGGGCGCACTTCGCCCAGGGCGGTTCGGCCGGTGCGCCCAGTCTCCTGGAGGTGCAGGCCTCCGTCGACGAGGCCGCCGCCGAGCTGGAAGGGCTCGCCGTGCGCTGCGCCGAGCTGGCCGCCGCCCAGGAGGACGCCGGCCGTCGCCGGGCCGCGGCCGCCGCCCTGGTCGAGGAGCTCGCCGAGGTCCGCCGCGCCGCCGACCGCGAGAAGTCCGCCGTGGCACAGCAGCTCGGCCGGCTCGCCGGCCAGGCACGCGGAGCCGCCGGGGAGGCGGAGCGGACCGCGGCCGCGGCCGCCCGAGCCCAGGAAGCCCTGGAACGGGCCGTCGTCGAGGCCGAGGAACTCGCCGAACGCCTGCTCGTCGCGGAGGAGGCCCCGGCCGAGGAGGAGCCCGACACCTCCGTGCGGGACCGGCTCGCCGCCGACGGGGCCAACGCCCGGCAGACCGAGATGGAGGCGCGTCTCCAGCTCCGTACCCACGAGGAACGGGTCAAGGGCCTGGCCGGCCGGGCCGACTCCCTCGACCGGGGCGCCCGCGCCGAACGAGAGGCGCGCGCCCGGGCCGAGCAGCGCCGGGCCCGGCTGCGCCACGAGGCCGAGGTCGCCACGGCCGTCGCCGCGGGCGCCCGCCAGCTGCTCGCCCACGTCGAGGTCTCCCTCGTCCGCGCCGAGCAGGAGCGCGCACTCGCCGACGCCGCCAAGGGCGCGCGTGAGCAGGGCCTGGCCACCGCCCGGACCCGGGGCCGCGAGCTGAAGGCCGCACTCGACAAGCTCACCGACTCCGTCCACCGCGGCGAGGTCCTCGGCGCCGAGAAGCGGATGCGGATCGAGCAGCTGGAGACGAAGGCGCTGGAGGAACTGGGCGTCGAACCGGCCGGGCTGGTCTCCGAGTACGGCCCGCACCAGCTCGTGCCGCCGTCGCCGCCGGCCGAGGGCGAGGAGCTCCCCGAGGACCCGGGCCATCCGCGCAACCAGCCCCGCCCGTTCGTCCGAACGGAGCAGGAGAAGCGCCTCAAGGCCGCCGAACGGGCGTACCAGCAGCTCGGCAAGGTCAACCCGCTGGCCCTGGAGGAGTTCGCCGCGCTGGAGGAGCGTCACCAGTTCCTCTCCGAGCAGCTGGAGGACCTGAAGAAGACCCGGGCGGACCTCCTTCAGGTCGTGAAGGAGGTCGACATCCGGGTCGAGCAGGTCTTCACCGAGGCGTTCCGGGACACGGCGCGGGAGTTCGAGGGCGTCTTCTCGCGGCTCTTCCCGGGCGGCGAGGGCCGGCTGATCCTGACCGACCCGGACAACATGCTGACCACCGGCGTGGACGTGGAGGCCCGCCCGCCGGGCAAGAAGGTCAAGCGGCTGTCGCTGCTCTCCGGCGGCGAGCGCTCGCTGACCGCCGTGGCCATGCTCGTCTCCATCTTCAAGGCGCGCCCCAGCCCCTTCTACGTGATGGACGAGGTCGAGGCGGCGCTCGACGACACCAACCTCCAGCGGCTGATCCGGATCATGCAGGAGCTCCAGGAGTCCTCTCAGCTGATCGTGATCACCCACCAGAAGCGGACGATGGAGGTCGCCGACGCGCTGTACGGCGTTTCCATGCAGGGCGACGGGGTATCGAAGGTCATCAGCCAGCGACTCCGCTAGGGATCCGACCTTGATCACATTCAAGAGTTGAATACAAGTGGGCTCGCCGCTTCCCCGGATGTACAGGAGGGCGGGTGTTGACTTCGAAACTTGAAGGAATAGTCTCTGCAGCGATACTTTTACCTTCAAGTGGTGGGCGGCGTGAAGTTGTGCGCCACTTGAAGGGCTCGCCCCCCACGCCCCGGCGACGCTGCCGGAGCCCCCAGGAGTCCATGTGACCAGCACCGCGCAGGCGCCCACGCCGCCGCCTTCCGAAGGGCGCTCCGCCCACCCGGACCACCTCGGCCACGTCATCTTCATCACGGCGTCGGCCGCCATGGGCGGTTTCCTGTTCGGCTACGACAGCGCCGTCATCAACGGTGCCGTCGAGGCCATCCGTGACCGCTACGACATCGGCTCCGGCACGCTCGCCCAGGTCATCGCCATCGCCCTGATCGGCTGCGCCATCGGCGCCGCCACCGCGGGCCGCATGGCGGACAGGATCGGCCGCATCCGCTGCATGCAGATCGCCGCCGTGCTGTTCGCCATCAGCGCCGTCGGCTCCGCGCTGCCCTTCGCCCTGTGGGACCTCGCGTTCTGGCGGATCATCGGCGGCTTCGCCATCGGCATGGCCTCGGTGATCGGCCCGGCGTACATCGCCGAGGTCGCCCCCGCCGCCTACCGCGGCCGCCTCGGCTCCTTCCAGCAGGCCGCGATCGTCATCGGCATCGCCATCTCCCAGCTCGTCAACTACGGCATCCTGCAGCTCGCCGACGGCGACCAGCGCGGCGAGATCGGCGGCCTCGAAGCCTGGCAGTGGATGCTCGGCGTCATGGTCGTCCCCGCCCTGCTCTACGGCCTGCTCTCCTTCGCCATCCCCGAGTCCCCCCGCTTCCTGATCTCGGTCGGCAAGGTCGACAAGGCCAAGGAGGTCCTGTCCGAGGTCGAGGGCCACGCCGTCAACCTCGACCACCGCGTCGCCGAGATCGAGCAGGCGATGCGCCGCGAGCACAAGTCCACCTTCAGGGACCTGCTCGTCTCCGGCAGCCGCTTCCGCCTGCTGCCCATCGTCTGGGTCGGCATCGGACTCTCGGTCTTCCAGCAGCTCGTCGGCATCAACGTCGCGTTCTACTACTCCTCGACGCTCTGGCAGTCGGTCGGCATCGACCCGTCCAGCTCGTTCTTCTACTCGTTCACCACGTCGATCATCAACATCATCGGCACCGTGATCGCGATGGTCCTGGTCGACCGGGTGGGCCGCAAGCCGCTCGCGCTCGTCGGCTCCGTCGGCATGGCCGTGGCCCTCGCCGTCGAGGCATGGGCCTTCTCCGCCGACCTCGTCGACGGCAAGCTCCCCGAGACGCAGGGCGTCGTCGCGCTCGTCGCCGCCCACGTCTTCGTCCTCTTCTTCGCCCTCTCCTGGGGCGTCGTGGTGTGGGTGTTCCTCGGCGAGATGTTCCCGAACAGGATCCGCGCCGCCGCCCTGGGCGTCGCCGCCTCCGCGCAGTGGATCGCCAACTGGGCCATCACCGCGAGCTTCCCGTCCCTCGCGGACTGGAACCTCTCCGGCACCTACATCATCTACACGGTCTTCGCCGTGCTCTCCATCCCCTTCGTGCTCCGGTACGTCAAGGAGACGAAGGGCAAGGCGCTGGAGGAGATGGGCTGATCCCCGCTGCCCCTCTCCTCGACACGCGTACTGCCCCGGCTCAGGGTCCTATGCCCCGAGCCGGGGCAGTACGTCCTCCCCGAACAACCGCAGGCTCCGCCACGCCTCGTCCACCGGCATCCCGCCGCACAGCGGATGCAGCACCAGGCTCTCCAGCCCCAGGGCCACGCACTCGTCGGGCGTGACGATCCGGTACACCCCCTCGGCCCGCAGCTCCCGCGTCGTCGTCGCCGTCGACCGCACCGCCGAGCGGATGTCCTTCGACTGCCAGGAGGCGTAGGTGCGGGCCTCGTGCAGGAAGTGCTCCCCGTACCGTGCCCAGCACCGGTCCGGGTCCTCCGACACGTGCAGCAGCGGCGTCTCCCGCGCCGGCATCATCGTCCAGCCCTCGGTGCCGTACTCCGCGCACCGTTCCCGGTAGTACGCCTCCAGCTCGGGCAGGTGGGCGCTCGGGAAGAACGGCAGCCCCAGCCGGGCCGCCCGCCGCGCCGCCGCCTTCGAGGAGCCGCCCACCAGCAGCAGCGGATGCGGCCGGGTGAAGGGCCGCGGCGTGACCCGCACCGTCCGCCCCTGATACGTGAAGGGCTCGCCGGACCACGCCTGCAGCAGCGTCTCCAGGAGCAGGTCCTGGAGCTTGCCGCGCCGGCCCCAGTCGACGCCGCGCTCCTCGTACTCCTCCGGCCGGTAGCCGATTCCCGCCACCGTCACCAGACGCCCGCCGCTGAGCAGGTCGAGCACCGCGATCTCCTCGGCGAGCCGCAGCGGATCGTGCAGCGGGCCGATGATCGCCGAGACCGTCACCGCGATCCGCCGGGTCGCGCCGAACACCGCGCCGGCGAAGGCGAACGGCGAGGGCAGCCAGTTGTCGGCGACACCGTGGTGCTCCTCGGTCTGCACCGTGTCGACACCGTGCTCGTCGGCGTACGCGGCCATGGCGAGCGCGGCGCGATAGCGCTCCGAGAGGGACTCCGGCGTCCCCCGCGGATCGACGAGGTTGAACCGTACGACTGTGAAGGGCATGGGAAGTCCCCCTCCGCGAGCGTGGAAGGCCGGCGAAGGGGGACGGTATCTGACGTCGCGTCAGATGGAAACAGTCCCGCGGACCCCGGCACCCGCCGCGGCCCTGTCCGCCGGAGCCCGGGCGGCGCCACGGCGCGATCCGGGCCCGCGCCCGTCGTGAGAAGCGGCACACCCGGCTCGGCGGACCACCGGACACCCCTCGCGGCGCCGCCTGACGTGAGGGTTCGGCGAGACCCGGACGGGAGGTGCGGACCTCGGGCGCCATCGTGTCCGATACTGGTCGGGTTATGGAACTCATCCTTGCTGTAGTCATCGCTCTGGTCGTCGCGATCGCCGTGACCAGCGGGCTCGTGATCAGCGGCCGCAAGAAGAAGCAGCTGCCGCCGGCCGGTCCGTCCACCACGCCGACCATCACCGCTCCGCCCGCCGAACCGCATGTCGGCGACGAGGCGGAGGCACCGCGGGAAGAACCACGCCGCACCGTCGAGGAGGTCGACCTCCCGGCCGCCGAGGGCTCGGTCGCCGTCGAGGAACCGCCGGTCGTCGAAGAGCCGGCCCTGCCCGCCATCGAGGTGCCCGAGCCGACCGCGGGCCGTCTCGTACGGCTCCGGGCCAAGCTCGCCCGCTCGCAGAACTCGCTCGGCAAGGGGCTGCTCACGCTCCTGTCCCGCGAGCACCTCGACGAGGACACCTGGGAGGAGATCGAGGAGACGCTGCTGACCGCGGACGTCGGTGTCGCTCCCACCCAGGAGCTCGTCGAGCGCCTGCGCGAGCGGGTCAGGGTCCTCGGCACCCGCACCCCCGAGGAACTGAAGAGCCTGCTCCGCGAGGAGCTCGTCACCCTGCTCGGCGACTTCGACCGCGCCGTGAAGACCGAGAGCGGCGCGGACACCCCGGGCGTCGTCATGGTCGTCGGCGTCAACGGCACCGGCAAGACCACCACCACCGGCAAGCTCGCCCGTGTCCTGGTCGCCGACGGACGCTCGGTCGTGCTCGGCGCCGCGGACACCTTCCGGGCCGCGGCCGCGGACCAGCTCCAGACGTGGGGCGAGCGGGTCGGCGCGCGGACGGTACGGGGCCCCGAGGGCGGCGACCCCGCCTCGATCGCGTTCGACGCGGTCAAGGAGGGCATCGCCGAGGGCGCCGACGTCGTCCTGATCGACACCGCCGGACGGCTGCACACCAAGACCGGCCTGATGGACGAGCTCGGCAAGGTCAAGCGCGTCGTCGAGAAGCACGGCCCGCTCGACGAGATCCTCCTCGTCCTCGACGCCACCACCGGCCAGAACGGCCTCGTGCAGGCCCGTGTCTTCGCCGAGGTCGTCGACATCACCGGCATCGTGCTGACCAAGCTCGACGGCACCGCCAAGGGCGGCATCGTCGTCGCGGTCCAGCGCGAGCTGGGCGTCCCGGTCAAGCTGGTCGGCCTGGGCGAGGGCCCGGACGACCTGGCCCCGTTCGAGCCGGGCGCCTTCGTCGACGCCCTGATCGGCGACTGACGCACTCCGCACGCACGATGAAGGCCCCGCCCGACGGCGGGGCCTTCGTCGTGTACCGGCCCCCGCGACCCGCCGGTGCCCGACCGGCGGGGGAGCGGGGGCGGCTAGGAGTGGCTGCGGTGGCAGATGTACGCCAGGGTGCCGAGCAGCAGCCGTGCCTGCGGCGGCGCCCCCGCGGTGTCCAGCGTGGGCGGCCGCAGCCAGCGGACCGGACCGAGGCCGCCGAGGTCCGACGGGGGCGCCGTGATGTGCGTGCCGGTCCCGAGGCCCTCCAGGTCCAGATCGGCGTCGTCCCAGCCCATCCGGTACAGCAGCCGCGGCAGCTCCGCCGCCGCCCCCGGCGCCACGAAGAACTGCGCCCGCCCGGTCGGCGTCGCGCACACCGGACCCAGCGGGAGGCCCATCCGCTCCAGCCGGACCAGCGCCCGCCGGCCCGCCGCCTCCGCGACCTCGATCACGTCGAAGGACCGTCCCACCGGCAGCAGCACGGCCGCTCCCGGGTACCCCGACCAGGCCCGCGTCGCCTCGTCCAGGCCCGCGCCCGCCGGCACGCCCTCGGCGAACGGGAGCGGATGCGCCCCCGGAGCCGGGCACGAGGGGTCCCCGCAGGAGCACTGGCCGGAGGCGGCCCTCGCTCCCGGGAGCACGTCCCAGCCCCACAGTCCGGTGTACTCCGCCACTGCCGTGCACTCCGTGGTGCGGACGCGGCGTCGTGAGCCGGTCCTCATCTCACGGATGCCGCCGATCGTGAAGCCCATGCCCCCTCCAACGGGTCGGACGCGCCGGTGGTTACGACCGGGTGTCGCCCCCTCACGCTCCGTGTCCATGGCTGGCGCACCGTCGCGGGAAGGGTGGTGCGGACCGCCGCGCGCGCCTCCTCGCGCAACACCCCGCCGACCCCTGGTTCGTCGCATGTCAAGTGAATCGCGTCCGGCGCCAGGCGAGTTCATTCGAAGGGGTGGCGAATGGTGGCGATTCTTGAATCCCCCTCGCGAGAGGGGTGATCGTAGGATTACTTTCGGTACACGAGCCCTGGAGTCGATGCGCGCGTGGGTATGCCGGAGGCAACCCGTTTTCCAGTTCGAAGGAGTGCAAGCTCCAGACGGACGCCGCAACTCGCGGCATTCTGATAGGGGTTCGCGCAACAAGGGCATTGATGTGGATGGGGGCATTCCTGTGGGCGGCAACGGCGCAGACGGAACGACTGCCGGCAAGCGCCCGAACGAGCAGCTGAGCTCGTGGTTCGTGCGCAGCGGCTGGTCGAAGGGCGAGCTGGCGCGTCAGGTGAACCGCAGGGCGCGCCAGATGGGCGCGCACCACATCAGCACCGACACCTCCCGCGTCCGGCGCTGGCTGGACGGCGAACAGCCCCGCGAGCCCATCCCGCGGATCCTCTCCGAGCTGTTCTCCGAACGCTTCGGCTCCGTCGTCGCGATCGAGGACCTCGGGCTGCGCACCGCCCACCAGTCGCCCTCCGTCTCCGGCGTCGACCTGCCGTGGGCCGGCCCCCAGACCGTCACCCTGCTCAGCGAGTTCTCCCGCAGCGACCTGATGCTCGCCCGCCGCGGCTTCCTCGGCTCCGCCCTCTCGCTCGCCGCCGGGCCTGCCCTCATCGAACCCATGCAGCGCTGGCTCGTGCCCACCCCGGCCGGCGAACCCGAGCGCCCCGAGCCCGTGCTCGACACCCGCCGCCCCCACCGCCTGTCCCCGGGCGAACTCGACCTCCTCGAATCCACCACGGCGATGTTCCGCCAGTGGGACGCCCAGTGCGGCGGCGGACTGCGCCGCAAGGCCGTCGTCGGCCAGCTCCACGAGGTCACCGACCTCCTCCAGGAACCGCAGCCGGCCGCCGTCGCCCTACGGCTCTTCGCCTGCGCCGCCGAACTGGCCGAACTCGCCGGCTGGATGAGCTACGACGTGGGCCTCCAGCCCACCGCCCAGAAGTACTTCGTCCTCGCCCTGCACGCCGCCAAGGAGGCCGGCGACAAGCCGCTCGGCTCGTACATCCTGTCCTCGATGAGCCGTCAGATGATCCACCTCGGACGCCCCGACGACGCCCTCGAACTCATCCACCTCGCCCAGTACGGCAGCCGGGACTGCGCCACCGCCCGCACCCAGGCGATGCTGTATGCGATGGAGGCCCGCGCCTACGCCAACATGGGCCAGCCCAGCAAGTGCAAGCGCGCCGTCCGGATGGCCGAGGACACCTTCGCCGACGTCGGCCTCGACGGCGAGCCCGAACCCGACTGGATCCGCTTCTTCTCCGAGGCCGAGCTCAACGGCGAGAACTCCCACTCCTACCGCGACCTCGCCTACGTCGCCGGACGCTCCCCGACCTACGCCTCCCTCGCCGAACCCGTCATGGAGCGGGCCGTCGCCCTCTTCGAGAAGGACCCCGAGCACCAGCGTTCGTACGCACTCAACCTCATCGGCATGGCCACCGTGCACCTCCTCAAGCGCGAACCCGAGCAGTCCGCCCTCCTCGCCGAGAAGGCCCTCGGCGTCGCCCGCAGCGTTCGGTCCGAGCGGGTCAACACCCGCCTGCGCAAGACCGTCGACACCGCCGCCCGCGACTACGGTCACGTCGCCGAGGTCGTCCAGCTCACCGACCGCCTCACCGCCCTGCTCCCCGAGGCCGCCGAAGCGGTCTGACCCCACGGCCCCGCCCCCGCGGGCCACCGAACCCCGGCCGCGACAGCCCTCCCGTACTGCCCGACTCGGCTCCCCCGCCGCAAGGACACAGGGACTGCTGCCGCGGCCGGTCCGCGTCCCCGGCCGCCCGGCCCGGAAGGCCCCGCCGTTACATGTCCGTGACCCAGGGGTTCACAGCGGCGTAACACGCCCCACCCCTTCGTCACTGCGCCGAAACATCGAGCGGCATCGGCGGAAACGGCGCTGCGCCAACCTCTGGGCCATAACCGGCCACCCCTCACGGCCAAGCCGCCCTCCGGCCCCGCCCCCGCACAGGCCGTACCGACGACGAGGAGACGCCGATGGCACCAGCCATCACGACCCTGGCCGCAGACGCCCCCGAGCTGTCTGCCGCGAACACCGGGTTCATGCTCATCTGCTCCGCCCTGGTCATGCTGATGACCCCGGCGCTGGCCTTCTTCTACGGAGGAATGGTCCGCGTCAAGTCCACCCTCAACATGCTGATGATGAGCTTCATCAGCCTCGGGATCGTCACGATCCTGTGGGTGCTCTACGGCTTCAGCATCGCCTTCGGCACCGACTCCGGCTCGATCGTCGGCTGGTCCTCCGAATACGTCGGCCTCAGCGGCATCGGCATCACCGAACTCTGGGACGGCTACACCATCCCGGTGTACGTCTTCGCCGTCTTCCAGCTGATGTTCGCCATCATCACCCCCGCCCTGATCAGCGGCGCCCTCGCCGACCGGGTGAAGTTCACCGCCTGGGCCCTCTTCATCACCCTCTGGGTCACCGTCGTCTACTTCCCGGTCGCGCACTGGGTCTGGGGCGCCGGCGGCTGGCTCTTCGAGATGGGTGTCATCGACTTCGCCGGCGGCACCGCCGTCCACATCAACGCCGGCGCCGCGGCCCTCGGCGTCATCCTCGTCATCGGCAAGCGCGTCGGCTTCAAGAAGGACCCGATGCGCCCGCACAGCCTCCCGCTGGTCATGCTCGGCGCCGGCCTCCTGTGGTTCGGCTGGTTCGGCTTCAACGCCGGATCCTGGCTCGGCAACGACGACGGCGTCGGCGCCGTGATGTTCGTCAACACCCAGGTCGCCACCGCCGCCGCCATGCTCGCCTGGCTGCTCTACGAGAAGATCCGCCACGGCTCCTTCACCACCCTCGGTGCCGCCTCCGGCGCCGTCGCCGGCCTCGTCGCCATCACCCCCTCCGGCGGCTCCTGCTCCCCGCTCGGCGCGATCGCCATCGGCGCCGTCGCCGGCCTCGTCTGCGCCATGGCCGTCGGCCTCAAGTACAAGTTCGGCTACGACGACTCCCTCGACGTCGTCGGCGTCCACCTCGTCGGCGGAGTCATCGGCTCCCTCCTCGTCGGCTTCTTCGCCACCGGCGGCGTCCAGTCCGACGCCAAGGGCCTCTTCTACGGCGGCGGCCTCGACCAGCTCGGCAAGCAGGCCATCGGAGTCTTCGCGGTCCTCGCCTACTCTCTGATCGCGTCCGCGCTCCTCGCACTGATCATCGACAAGACGATGGGCATGCGAGTCAGCGAGGACGACGAGGTCTCCGGCATCGACCAGGTCGAGCACGCCGAGACCGCGTACGACTTCAGCGGAGCCGGCGGCGGCGCCTCCTCGCGCTCCACCGCCGTCCTCGCCCCTGCCGCCCCGGAGACCAAGAAGGTGGACGCATGAAGCTCATCACCGCAGTCGTGAAGCCACACCGGCTGGACGAGATCAAGGAGGCCCTGCAGGCCTTCGGAGTCCAGGGCCTCACGGTCACCGAGGCCAGCGGATACGGCCGCCAGCGCGGCCACACCGAGGTCTACCGCGGTGCCGAGTACACCGTCGACCTCGTCCCCAAGATCCGCATCGAGGTCCTCGTCGAGGACGAGGACGCCGAACAGCTCATCGATGTCGTGGTCAAGGCGGCCCGAACCGGCAAGATCGGTGACGGCAAGGTGTGGAGCGTGCCCGTCGAGACGGCCGTAAGGGTCCGTACCGGCGAACGCGGTCCGGACGCACTGTAAGCACGCGAACCAGGGAGCTGCCGGGTGACGAGCCTCGAAGTGGACACACAAGCGGAAGACTCGGGACCCAGCGGCTACGCGGCGGCCCGGCTGCGCCTTCTCGGTGAGAAGGCGCAGTCCGGGCCGCCGCGCCGTTCCGCCCTGGCCCGGCTCACCGACGACTGGCTGAACGGACTGTTCACCGCCGCCGGCCCGCCACGAGGGGTGGCGCTCGTCGCCGTCGGCGGCTACGGACGCGGCGAGCTCTCCCCACGCAGCGACCTCGACCTGCTCCTGCTGCACGACGGCACCGCCGACCCGGGCGCCGTCGCCACCCTCGCGGACCGCATCTGGTACCCGGTCTGGGACCTCGGCCTCGCCCTCGACCACTCCGTCCGCACCCCCGCCGAGGCCCGCACGACCGCCGGCGAGGACCTCAAGGTCCAGCTCGGGCTCCTCGACGCCCGGCACGTCGCCGGCGACCTCGGCCTCGTCACGGCCCTGCGCACCACCGTCCTCGCCGACTGGCGCAACCAGGCCCCCGAGCGCCTGCCCGAACTCGACGAACTCTGCCGGGAGCGGGCCGAACGCATGGGGGAGCTCCAGTACCTCCTCGAACCCGACCTCAAGGAGGCCAGAGGCGGCCTGCGCGACGCCCAGGTCCTGCGCGCCGTCGCCGCCTCCTGGCTCGCCGACGCCCCTCGCGAGGGCCTCGACGGCGCCCGCCGCCGCCTCCTCGACGCCCGCGACGCCCTCCACCTCGCCACCGGCCGCGCCACCGACCGCCTCGCCCTCCAGGAGCAGGACGCCGTCGCCCGGGAACTCGGCCTCCTCGACGCCGACACCCTGCTCCGCGAGGTGTACGAAGCCGCCCGCGTCATCTCCTACGCCACCGACGTCACCTGGCGCGAGGTCACCCGCGTCCTCAAGGCGCGCTCCGGCCGCCCCCGGCTCCGCTCCCTCCTCGGCGGCCGGTCCGGCGGCACGAAACAACCCGTCGAACGCACCCCGCTGGCCGAGGGCGTCGTCGAGATGGACGGCGAGGTCGTCCTCGCCCGCACCGCCAAACCCGAACGCGACGCCGTCCTCCCGCTGCGCGCCGCGGCCGCCGCCGCCCAGTCCGGCCTGCCGATCTCCCTGCACGCCGTACGCCGCCTCGCCGCCACCGCCAAACCCCTGCCCGTGCCGTGGCCCGCGGAAGCCCGCGAGGAACTCGTCACCCTGCTCGGCGCCGGAGAACCGGCCGTCCCCGTCTGGGAGGCCCTGGAGGCCGAAGGACTCGTCACCCGCCTCCTCCCCGACTGGGAACGCGTCCGCTGCCGCCCCCAGCGCAACCCCGTCCACACCTGGACCGTCGACCGGCACCTCGTGGAGACGGCCGTACGGGCCTCGTCCCTGACCCGCCGCGTCGGCCGGCCCGACCTCCTCCTCGTCGCCGCCCTCCTCCACGACATCGGCAAGGGCTGGCCCGGCGACCACTCCGTCGCCGGCGAGACCATCGCCCGCGACGTCGCCACCCGCATCGGCTTCGACCGCGCCGACGTCGGCGTCATCGCCACCGTCGTCCGCCACCACCTGCTCCTCGTCGAGACCGCCACCCGACGCGACCTCGACGACCCCGCGACCGTCCAGGCGGTCGCCACCGCCGTCGGCACCCCCGGCGCCCTGGAACTCCTCCACGCCCTCACCGAGGCCGACGCCCTGGCCACCGGCCCCGCCGCCTGGTCCACCTGGCGCGCCTCCCTCGTCGCCGACCTCGTCACACGCGTGGCCGGCGTCCTCGCGGGCGAGCCCGCCACCGAACCGGAACCCTCCGCACCCAGCGCCGAACAGGAACGACTCGCGATCGAGGCCCTGCGCACCGGGGAAGCCGTCCTCTCCCTGCACGCCGAAACCGAGAACGCCGGCGACGAACCGGAACCCGTCGGCGTCGAACTCCACATCGCGCTGCCCGACCAGCCGGGCGTCCTCCCCGCCACCGCGGGCGTCCTCGCCCTGCACCGGCTGACCGTCCGCGCCATGGACCTGCGCGCCATCGAACTCCCCACCGAGCTCGGCGCGAGCGCCGTCCTCGTCCTGAGCTGGCGCGTCGCCGCCGAGTACGGCTCCCTGCCCCAGGCGGCCCGGCTCCGCGCCGACCTCGTCCGCGCCCTCGACGGCTCCCTGGACATCCCCGCCCGGCTCGCCGAACGCGAGGCCGCCTACCCGCGCCGCCGCGGCGTGACGGCCCCACCGCCCCGCGTGACCGTCGCGGCCGGCGACTCCCGCCTCGCCACCGTCATCGAGGTCCGCGCCCAGGACGCCCCCGGCCTCCTGCACCGCATCGGCCGCGCCCTGGACGCCGCCGCCGTCCGCGTCCGCAGCGCCCACGTCTCCACCCTCGGCGCGAACGCGGTCGACGCCTTCTACGTGACGGACGGCACCGGCGCCCCTTTGACGACGACGGACGCCACGAAGGTCGCCGAGACCCTGGAGACGGCCCTGCGCGGGTGAGTGCGGGGAGCGGGGGAGACCCGTGGGGCCGACGAGGCCGGTGGGGCCCGCCCGGGGCCCCGCTCCGCCCCGAAGGCCGCCGCGAGGACCGGCCGCGCCCACGGGGTGAGGAATCCCCGCCCCGGATCCCGCGCGGTACCCGATACCCTGGAGGGCAATCCGTCCGCCCGCCCCCGACACCGAGGATCCGCGACCGCCGTGTTCGACACCCTCTCCGACCGCCTTGCAGCGACTTTCAAGAACCTCCGCGGCAAGGGGCGCCTGTCCGAGGCGGACATCGACGCCACCGCGCGCGAGATCCGTATCGCCCTCCTCGAGGCCGACGTCGCCCTGCCCGTCGTCCGGGCGTTCATCAAGCAGGTCAAGGAGCGGGCGACCGGCGCCGAGGTCTCCCAGGCGCTGAACCCCGCCCAGCAGGTCATCAAGATCGTCAACGAGGAGCTCGTCGGCATCCTCGGCGGCGAGACCCGGCGCCTGCGGTTCGCCAAGACCGCGCCCACCGTCATCATGCTCGCCGGTCTCCAGGGTGCCGGTAAGACCACCCTCGCCGGAAAGCTCGGCCTCTGGCTCAAGGGCCAGGGCCACTCCCCGCTGCTGGTCGCCTGCGACCTCCAGCGCCCCAACGCCGTCAACCAGCTCAGCGTGGTCGCCGACCGCGCCGGCGTGGCCGTCTACGCCCCGCAGCCCGGCAACGGCGTGGGCGACCCCGTCCAGGTCGCCAAGGACTCCGTCGAGTACGCGCGGACCAAGCAGTACGACGTCGTGATCGTCGACACCGCCGGCCGCCTCGGCATCGACCAGGAGCTGATGCAGCAGGCCGCGGACATCCGCGACGCCGTCAGCCCCGACGAGGTCCTCTTCGTCGTCGACGCCATGATCGGTCAGGACGCGGTCAACACCGCGGAGGCCTTCCGCGACGGCGTCGGCTTCGACGGCGTCGTGCTCTCCAAGCTCGACGGCGACGCCCGCGGTGGTGCCGCGCTCTCCATCGCGCACGTCACCGGCCGCCAGATCATGTTCGCCTCCAACGGCGAGAAGCTGGACGAGTTCGACGCGTTCCACCCGGACCGCATGGCGTCCCGCATCCTCGGCATGGGCGACATGCTCTCGCTCATCGAGAAGGCCGAGCAGACCTTCAGCCAGGAAGAGGCCGCCAAGATGGCCTCCAAGCTGGCGTCCAAGAAGGGCCAGGAGTTCACGCTCGACGACTTCCTCGCCCAGATGGAACAGGTCCGCAAGATGGGCTCCATCAGCAAGCTCCTCGGGATGCTCCCCGGCATGGGGCAGATGAAGGAGCAGATCAACAACATCGACGAGCGCGACGTCGACCGCACGGCCGCCATCATCAAGTCGATGACCCCGGCCGAGCGCCAGGACCCCACGATCATCAACGGCTCCCGCCGCGCCCGTATCGCGAAGGGCTCCGGCAGCGAGGTCAGCGCCGTCAAGGGCCTGGTCGAGCGCTTCTTCGAGGCCCGCAAGATGATGTCCCGCATGGCCCAGGGCGGCGGCATGCCGGGCATGCCCGGGATCCCCGGCATGGGCGGCGGCCCCGGCCGGCAGAAGAAGCAGGTCAAGCAGGCCAAGGGCAAGCGCAAGAGCGGCAACCCGATGAAGCGCAAGGCCGAGGAGCAGGCGGCCGCCGAGCGCCGCGAGCAGGCGCAGGCAGGCGGCGCGTTCGGACTGCCCGCCGCCGGCCAGGGCGGACAGGACTTCGAGCTCCCCGACGAGTTCAAGAAGTTCATGGGCTGAGACCCGGTGACCAGGGGCCCGGAGCGGTGAGGAACCGCTCCGGGCCCCTCGTCGTCCGCCCGGACCACCCGGAATGCCCCGATGATCCGCTTCTCCCATACTGAGGCCATTGCCGCCCCGAGGAGAGCAGCGTGGCCAACCCCGTGCCCCCGCGCGACCGGACCGACCAGCCGTGGCGCTCGGAAGGGGCCCCGCCGCCCCCGCCCCCCAAACGGAAGATGCCCGGCGGCTGGGGCGGCCTCATCCTCACCGCACTCGTCGTCTACGTCCTCGCCAACCTCGTCCTGTCCTTCTTCAACGAGGGCGACGGGCCGACGATCTCGTACACCGAGTTCAGCAAGCAGGTGAACGCGGGCAACGTCACCAAGATCTACTCCAAGGGCGACGCCATCCAGGGGCAGCTGAAGAACAAGCAGCCCGTCCCCGACGGCGACGGCGACTACACCAAGTTCGAGACCCAGCGCCCCGCCTTCGCCGACGACGACCTCTGGGACGAGCTGACCGCCAAGGGCGTCACCGTCACGGCCAAGCCCGTCGTCGCGGAACGCAGCTTCCTCGTCAACCTGCTGATCTCCCTCGCCCCGATGCTGCTGCTCGTCGTCCTCTGGGTGTTCATCGCCCGCCGGATGAGCGCCGGCATGGGCGGCGCCGGCGGGATGCTGGGCCGCAAGGCCCCGCCCAGACCCGTCGAACTGGAGGCGGGCGACAAGCGCACCACCTTCGCGGACGTCGCCGGCATCGACGAGGTCGAGGGCGAGCTCAACGACGTCGTCGACTTCCTCAAGAACCCCGGCGCCTACCGCGCGATGGGCGCGAAGATGCCCCGCGGCGTCCTCCTCGCCGGCCCGCCCGGCACCGGCAAGACCCTGCTCGCCCGGGCCGTGGCGGGCGAGGCGGGCGTGCCGTTCTTCTCCGCCTCCGCCTCGGAGTTCATCGAGATGATCGTCGGCGTGGGCGCCTCACGGGTACGCGAACTGTTCGCGGAGGCCCGCAAGGTCGCACCCGCCATCATCTTCATCGACGAGATCGACACCATCGGGCGGGCCCGCGGCGCCGGCTCCGGCATGGGCGGACACGACGAACGCGAGCAGACGCTCAACCAGATCCTCACCGAGATGGACGGCTTCACCGGCTCCGAGGGCGTCATCGTCATCGCCGCCACCAACCGCTCCGACGTCCTCGACCCCGCCCTCACCCGGCCCGGCCGCTTCGACCGCGTCGTCCACGTGAACCCGCCCGACCGCGGTGGCCGCGAAGCCATCCTCCGCATCCACACCCGCGAGATCCCCCTGGCCCAGGACGTCGACCTCGTCCAGGTCGCCCGCACCACCCCCGGCATGACCGGCGCCGAACTCGCCAACCTCGCCAACGAGGCCGCCCTGCTCGCGGTCAAACGCCAGCAGCAGGCCGTCACCCAGTCCGACCTCTCCGACGCCCTGGAGAAGGTCCAGCTGGGCGCCGAACGCCCGCTCGTCATGGCCGAAGAGGAACGACGCCGCACCGCGTACCACGAGAGCGGCCACGCCCTCCTCGGCATGCTCCAGCCCGGCGCCGACCCCGTCCGCAAGATCACCATCGTGCCGCGGGGCCGGGCCCTCGGCGTCACCCTGTCGACCCCGGACGCCGACAGGTACGCGTACACCGAGGAGTACCTGCGCGGCCGGATCATCGGAGCCCTCGGCGGCATGGCGGCGGAACGGGTCGTCTTCGACGCGGTCACGACCGGCGCCGAGAGCGACCTGGAACAGGTCACCAACATCGCCCGCGGCATGGTCGGCCGCTGGGGCATGAGCGAGCGGGTCGGCCGCCTCACCGCCATCCCGAGCGACGCCCAGCAGGCGTACGGGCTGTCGGCGGCCCCCGCCACCCTCGACGCCGTCGAGCACGAGATGCGCCGGATCGTCGACGAGTGCTACGCGAGCGCCCTCCGGCAGCTCCACGACCACCGCGACCGGCTCGACGCGCTGGCCGCCGCTCTCCTGGAGAACGAGACGCTGGAGGAGGACGAGGCCTACCGCGCGGCCGGGATCACCCGGCTCACGAAGGACGGCTGACCCCGCGCCGCACGGACCGCCGGCGCTCCGCCCCGCGGACCGCAGGCTCAGGTCCGCGCGATCAGGTACCGGAAGACATTGGGCATCCACACCGTGCCGTCGGGGCGCACGTAGGGCTCCAGCGCCTCCCGGATCTCCTTCTCGACCTGCGAGGGGTCCGTGGCGTGGATCGCCGCGTCGAAGTCTCCCGTCGACAGCAGGCCCCGCACCGCGCTGTCCGGATTCGCGTAGCCGAAGGGGCAGGACACCCGCCCCGAACCGTCCGGCCGCAGACCCGCACGGGCCACCACCTCCTCCAGGTCGTCGCGACGCGACGGGCTCCAGCCCGTCAGGCGCGCGGCCACCCGCAGGACCGACGCCGTCGCACACCGCTCCGGCGGCCCCCAGCCGGCCACCACGACCGCCGCGCCAGGTTGAGCCGAACGGGTGACGGCGACCAGATCCGGCCCGAGTTCCGCCGTGCCGTGGAAAGCCGTGATCACGTCGAAGGCGCCACCGGCCACGTCCCCCGCTTCCGGCGGACCGCCCTCGACGACCGTGTGCCCCTCACCCTCCGGCATCCGCTCCCGCGCCAGCTCCACGCGCGCGTGGTCACGGTCCACGCCGGTGACCCGGGCGCCCCGCGCACAGGCCATCAGCAGCGCCAGACCCGAGCCGCAGCCGAGGCCGAGGACGCGGGACCGGGGGCCCACGCCGAGACGGTCGTACACCGCCTCGTAGAGCGGCACGAGCATGCGCTCCTGGATCTCGGCCCAGTCACGCGCGGGGTGGTGCGGGACGAGCGTAGGTGTCATGGAATGCGCCCCAATCAGTGGCTGGTCGACGGCCCCCGTACATGTGCGCCCGCATCCCCCCGT
This sequence comes from Streptomyces sp. NPDC048338, assembly GCF_043201055.1. Taxonomy (NCBI): domain Bacteria; kingdom Bacillati; phylum Actinomycetota; class Actinomycetes; order Kitasatosporales; family Streptomycetaceae; genus Streptomyces; species Streptomyces sp. NPDC048338. Next base: position 134,517 of record NZ_JBICYQ010000008.1, on the reverse strand, counting down.
ATGTCAGGGAACTGCGCATCCGTCCCCGCGTCCAGTGGTGGAGCCGCACGACTTCTTCGCGGCATCGGCCCGTCACGCGGACGCACGGGCGAATTCACGCCGAAGGGCCCTCGGCCCGCGTGGGGGCGGTGCCGCCCGGGTACCCGGCACCGGGTACTGTCCCTGCCACACCCCCCTCGGCCCGTACGCCGGACCTACGCCCAGGGGCGTATGCGCCGCTACGCACCGGCTTGCCGCGAGCTGTGCGGACTTCTCCGCAGATCGGCGCACTGGCCCTCGTCGGGACACATCAAGGGCAACTGACGGGTACGTGCAAAATATTTGGGATGCCCCGGAATGGAACCCGGGGGCGTTCCGGCTCGTTGTACCCGACGTGAGCACGACACCCCCTGTTCTCGCCGCAGAGCTGGCACAGGCGTGGGCCGACATTCAGCGGTACCACCCCGAGCTGCCCGACCTTGCCGCGCCCGAGTCCCTGATCGGTGAGTCCTCGTCCGCCTGTGGCGCCGAGCTCTCCTTCGAACGACTGCTCCACGAAGCAGTCCACGGCATCGCCGCCGCCCGAGGAGTCCGCGACACCTCGCGCGCCGGCCGCTATCACAACCGCAGATTCCTCGCGATCGCCGAGGAGATGGGCCTGGACCACTCCGAGGAACCGCACGCCAGCAGCGGCTTCTCGCTGGTCACGCTCAACCCCGAGGCGAAGCGCCGCTACCGCCCCACCATCGAGCGGCTCCAGCGGGCCCTCAAGGCGCACACGGTCGCCACGGCCGCCGACACCAAGCGCTCCTTCCGCGGCCCGGCCGCCCGGCACGGATCCTCCGGCGGCGGCGTCCGGGTCAAGGCCGTCTGCGACTGCGGTCGCAACGTCCGCGTGGTCCCCTCGGTCCTCGCCCAGGCGCCGATCGTCTGCGGCGGCTGCGGGAAGCCCTTCCGCATCCCCGAATCGGTGGGCGCGGCCGGCTGATCCGGCGGCCCGACCGCCCGGGGCCCGCGTCGGTCCGCGACGCCGGGCGGTCCGGACGCACGACGGCCGTCCGGCGTACGGGGGCGGGTGCGGGGTGGGTATCGGGGGTTCCCCGCCCTTCCCGGCCCCCTGCGCCGGAACGGCCCCGCGTCCGGGCCCGCGGAGAACCGCCCCGTCCGCGCACCGCTCCCCGGCCGTCCCCCGGTCCGGCGCGGCGCGCGCATGTGGCACAATGGCTAGCTGTACTCGACAGCCGCACAGGACCCCTCTCTCCTCCGGCTGACGCGTCCATCGGGCACCCGAGTACCGCAACCCCACGTGGCATCTCATGTGCCCAACCACGTCAAGACCAGGAGACACCACTCCAGTGGCAGTCAAGATCAAGCTCAAGCGCCTCGGCAAGATTCGCCAGCCGCACTACCGTATCGTCGTCGCCGACTCGCGCACCCGCCGCGATGGTCGCGCGATCGAGGAGATCGGTCTGTACCACCCGACGTACAACCCCTCCAAGATCGAGGTCGACTCGGAGCGTGCGCAGTACTGGCTGTCCGTCGGCGCCCAGCCGACCGAGCCGGTCCTCGCCATCCTGAAGCTCACCGGCGACTGGCAGAAGCACAAGGGCCTGCCGGCCCCGGCGCCGCTGCTGCAGCCGGCGACGAAGGAGGACAAGCGCGCCTCCTTCGACGCGTTCGCCAAGACCCTCGAGGGTGACGACGCCAAGGGTGAGGCCATCACCCCGAAGGCGAAGAAGGCCGACAAGAAGGCGGACGAGGCCGAGGCCGCGTCCACCGAGTCGACCGAGGCCTGAGCATGCTCGAGGAGGCTCTCGAGCACCTCGTGAAGGGCATCGTCGACAATCCCGACGATGTGCAGGTCGCCTCGCGCAACCTGCGCCGCGGCCGTGTGCTGGAGGTCCGGGTCCACCCCGACGACCTCGGCAAGGTGATCGGCCGCAACGGCCGCACCGCGCGTGCACTGCGAACCGTCGTGGGCGCCATCGGCGGCCGCGGCATCCGCGTCGACCTCGTCGACGTGGACCAGGTTCGCTGAGAGAAGTCGGCTGTATTCGTCGAATACGCCGGCACGGGCCGGGGAGGGCTTTCGAGCCCGCCCCGGCCCGTCGTCGTCCCCCGACAGGAGAGAAACCACTCGTGCAGCTCGTTGTCGCGCGGATCGGCCGCGCCCACGGCATCAAGGGCGAAGTCACCGTCGAGGTGCGTACGGACGAGCCCGAGCTCCGGCTCAGCCCCGGAGCCGTCCTCAGCACCGACCCGGCCGGCACCGGACCGCTGACCGTCGAGACCGGCCGGGTGCACAGCGGCCGGCTCCTCCTGCGCTTCGAGGGCGTACGCGACCGCACCGCGGCCGAGGCCCTGCGCAACACCCTCCTCATCGCGGACGTCGACCCCGACGAGCTGCCCGAGGAGGAGGACGAGTACTACGACCACCAGCTGATCGACCTGGACGTCGTCCTCGCCGACGGCACCGAGGTCGGCCGGATCACCGAGATCTCCCACCTGCCGTCCCAGGACCTCTTCATCGTCGAGCGGCCCGACGGCACCGAGCTGATGATCCCCTTCGTCGAGGAGATCGTCACCGAGATCGACCTGGAGGAGCAGCGGGCCGTGATCGACCCGCCGCCCGGACTGATCGACGACCGCGCCGAGATCGCGTCCGCGCGCGACGCCGAGGACGCCGACGAGGCCCCCGAGGCCGCGTCCGGCACCGACGCCGGTACCGGCCGCGCCGACGAGGACGCCTCCTGATGCGCCTCGACGTCGTCACGATCTTCCCCGAGTACCTGGAACCGCTGAACGTCTCGCTCGTCGGCAAGGCGCGCGCCCGCGGCCGGCTCGACGTCCACGTCCACGACCTGCGCGAGTGGACCCACGACCGCCACAACACCGTCGACGACACCCCGTACGGCGGCGGGCCGGGCATGGTCATGAAGACCGACCCCTGGGGCGACGCCCTCGACCAGATCGTCGCGGACGGCTTCGAGGCCGGCGCCCACGGCCCCGCCCTCGTCGTCCCCACCCCCAGCGGCCGCCCCTTCACCCAGGAACTCGCCGTCGAACTCTCCGAGCGGCCCTGGCTGATCTTCACGCCCGCCCGCTACGAGGGCATCGACCGCCGCGTCACCGACGAGTACGCCACCCGCCTCCCGGTCTACGAGGTCTCCATCGGGGACTACGTCCTCGCCGGCGGGGAAGCCGCCGTCCTCGTCGTCACCGAGGCCGTGGCCCGGCTCCTCCCGGGCGTCCTCGGCAACGCCGAGTCGCACCGCGACGACTCCTTCGCCCCCGGCGCCATGGCCAACCTCCTGGAAGGCCCCGTCTACACCAAGCCGCCCGAGTGGCGCGGGCGCGCCATCCCCGAGGTCCTGCTCAGCGGGCACCACGGGAAGATCGCGCGCTGGAGGCGGGACGAGGCGTTCCGCCGCACCGCCGCCAACAGGCCGGACCTGATCGAACGCTGCGACCCCGCGGACTTCGACAAGAAGGACCGGGAGATCCTCTCCATGATGGGCTGGGCCCCCGAGCCGGGCGGCCGATTTTGGCGCAGGCCGGACGGCGTGGAAGAATAGGCCGCTGCCGTTTGTCCTGCGTGCGCCCCTGCCACAGGGGGAACGACGCCCGCCCGGTACGACCGGCGCTCCATCCACTTTCGAACGTACCGCTGATGACCTGTGGCATCAGCGAGGAAAGAGACCACCATGGCCTCCCTGCTCGACTCGGTCACCGCGGCTTCGCTCCGCACCGACCTCCCCGCCTTCCGCCCCGGCGACACCGTGAACGTCCACGTGCGCGTCATCGAAGGCAACCGCTCCCGTATCCAGCAGTTCAAGGGTGTCGTCATCCGCCGCCAGGGCTCGGGCGTCAGCGAGACCTTCACGGTCCGCAAGGTCTCGTTCTCCGTCGGTGTCGAGCGCACCTTCCCGGTGAACAGCCCGATCTTCGAGAAGATCGAGCTCGTGACCCGCGGTGACGTCCGTCGCGCCAAGCTCTACTACCTGCGTGAGCTGCGCGGCAAGGCTGCGAAGATCAAGGAGAAGCGCGACCGCTGAGCCCCCGGCTCACCGACCGCGCGGTGCTTCGGACGTAGAACTTACAGGGCGGCCGGATAGGCTCTGCCCCCGATGGACACCGAAGCACAGCACACGGAGCGCGACCGCTCCTCCGGCGAGACGGAGGAGCGGTCGCGCTCCGCGCGTATGTCCGGGCCCCGTTCCGCCGCGGCGCCGTCGCCGGAGGCGGCACCCGCACCGGACACCGCCCCCGGGGGCGACGGGCCGGACGCGACCGGCGGACGCGGCCCGTTCCGGCTCTCATGGCGCCGTACCGGACTCGTCGGCGCCGCCTGCGTCGTCTTCCTCCTGCTGCTGAGCCACTTCGTGCTCCAGCCGTTCCTGATCCCCAGCGGCTCGATGGAACCGACCCTCCAGGTCGGCGACCGGATCCTGGTGAACAAGCTGGCGTACCGTTTCGGCGACGCACCCGAGCGCGGCGACGTCGTCGTCTTCGACGGCACCGGCTCCTTCGTCCAGGAGCCCCCGCGGGAGAACCCGGTGACCGGCCTGCTGCACGGCGCGGCCGCGGCCCTCGGCCTCGCCGAGCCCGACGAGACCGACTTCGTGAAGCGCGTCGTCGGCGTCGGCGGCGACCGCGTGGTCTGCTGCGGCAAGGACGGCCGGCTCACCGTCAACGGCGTGCCGGTCGACGAGTGGTACGTCCACCTGGGTGACGCTCCCTCGAAAGTCCCTTTCGACATCGTCGTACCGCAGGGCACCCTGTGGGTGATGGGCGACCACCGCAGTCAGTCGAGCGACTCCCGTGACCACCTGGGGCAGCCGGGCGGCGGCATGGTGCCCGTCGACCGGGTGATCGGACGCGCGGACTGGATCGGCTGGCCCTTCGGCCGCTGGTCCGTCGTGCCGCCGACCGCCGCCTTCGACGCCGTACCCGCGCCCGCGGCGGGCCGCCATGGGTAACCGCGGACGGCCGCCCGGAAGCCGCGCCGAGACCCCGCTGCCCACGGGCACCCGGTCCGCCTTCGACAGCCGCTCCATGCCCGGCCGTGCGGAGCGGCGCCGCCTCGCCCGCAAGGTCAAGCGCCGCCGTCAGCGCTCCGCCGTCAAGGAGATCCCGCTCCTCATCACCGTCGCCCTGCTGATCGCGCTCGTCCTGAAGACCTTCCTGGTCCAGGCGTTCGTGATCCCCTCGGGATCCATGGAGCAGACCATCCGGATCGACGACCGGGTCCTGGTCGACAAGCTGACGCCCTGGTTCGGCTCCACGCCGCAGCGCGGCGACGTCGTGGTCTTCAAGGACCCCGGCAACTGGCTCCAGGACGAGACCACGTCCACGGAGGACGACCCGGTCGGCGTCAAGCAGGCCAAGCAGGCGCTGACCTTCATCGGACTCCTGCCCTCCGCCGACGAACAGGACCTGATCAAGCGGGTCGTCGCGGTCGGCGGCGACACCGTCGCGTGCTGCGGCAAGGACGGCCGGCTCACTGTCAACGGCGTACCGTTGAACGAACCCTACGTACACCCGGGGAACGAACCCTCGAAGATCAGGTTCGAGGTGAAGGTGCCGCCCGGACGGATCTTCGTCATGGGCGACCACCGGTCCAACTCCGCCGATTCACGCTTCCACCTCGACGAGAAGGACCGGGGGACGATTTCCGAGGAGGAGGTCGTGGGACGAGCCGTCGTGATCGCCTGGCCCGTCGGCCACTGGCGCCGGCTGGAGGAAAGGGAGACCTTCGCCGCCGTACCGGACGCGCGTTCGGGATCTTCGACCGCGCTCGGTGTGTCGCATAGTGTGTCCTCGCGGAATCTGAACGGATTGCCCTGGCTCCCGACCCCTGCGGAACTCCCGCTCGTTATGGGAGTGGTGGGCCTGTCCCTGTTCTGGGTCAGGCGAACGCACGGACTGAGGAGTGGATGTGGGGGATTTGGCCGTCGGGGCACGATCCGGACACGACGAGCCCGAGAAGGGACCCCAGCGGCTCGCCGAGTCGCCGGTCGCCATGACGGATGAATCCGCAGGCCGGCCCGGCGACCCCTCGGACGCCGACGGCGGAAGCAACGACGGCGAGACCGGTGAGCCCGGCAAGGGCGCGAAGAAGCCCCGCTCCTTCTGGAAGGAACTGCCCCTCCTGATCGGCATCGCGCTGGTGCTCGCGCTGCTGATCAAGACGTTCCTCGTGCAGGCGTTCTCGATCCCCTCGGAATCGATGATGAACACCCTGCAGCGCGGCGACCGCGTCCTGGTCGACAAGCTGACCCCCTGGTTCGGCTCCGAGCCGGAGCGCGGCGAGGTCGTCGTCTTCCACGACCCGGGCGGCTGGCTCGTCGGCGGCGAACCCACGCCCGAGCCCAACGCCGTCCAGAAGTTCCTCAGCTTCATCGGCCTGATGCCGTCCGCGGAGGAGAAGGACCTCATCAAGCGCGTCATCGCCATCGGCGGCGACACCGTCTCCTGCAAGGAGGGCGGCAAGGTCATCGTCAACGGCAAGGCGCTCGACGAGGCCTCGTACCTCGCCCCCGGCTCCACGCCGTGCGGCGACCGCCCGTTCGGGCCGATCACCATCCCCAAGGACAGCATCTGGGTGATGGGCGACAACCGCCAGAACTCGCTGGACTCCCGCTTCCACCAGGAACTCCCCGGCAGGGGAACCGTCTCCAACGACGAGGTCGTCGGCCGCGCCGTCGTCGTCGCCTGGCCCGTCACCCGCTGGGCGACGCTCCCCGTCCCCGCCACGTTCGACCAGCCCGGCCTGAACCAGGCCCTGGCCCTGGCACCCGCCGCGGCCGGCCTCGCCGGCGCCCTCCCGCTGGTCCTGTGGCGCAGGAAGCGGGTCGTCTCCCGGCATACCGCCGAGTAGCGACCCGCGGGTAGGGTGCCGTCCCAGATCGACGAACCGGCCTCTGAGGTGGGGAGCACTGGGATGAGCGGAACCATACGGACGGACGGCGGCCACGGCCGCCTCGGCAGGACACTGTCGGGGCTCGCCGTGGCCGTCGGCTGTCTGCTCTTCCTCGGCGGCTTCGCCTGGGGCGCCGTGCTCTACGCGCCCTACACCATCCCCACCGACTCCATGACGCCCACCGTCAACGTCGGCGACCGGGTCCTGGCCCAGCGCATCGACGGCGACGAGGTCCGGCGCGGCGACATCGTCGTCTTCGACGACCCGGTGTGGGGCGGCGGCCCGATGGTGAAGCGGGTCGTCGGCATCGGCGGCGACAAGATCGCCTGCTGCGACGCCGACGGACGGCTCACCGTCAACGGCGAGCCCATCGACGAACCGTATCTGCGGGCCGGTGCCCCGGCTTCCGGACAGGAGTTCTCGGCGACCGTACCCGCCGACAACCTCTTCCTCCTCGGCGACGAACGCCACAACTCCATGGACTCCCGCGTCCACCTCCAGGAGGCCGGCCAGGGATCCGTCCCGCGTTCCAGCGTCACCGCCCGGGTCGACGCCGTCGCCTGGCCCTCCACCGGCGTCGTCGAGCGCCCCACGGGCTTCGCGGCACTCCCCGGCGGCATCTCGCGGCCCGGGCCCGTCACGCTCCTCTTCTACGCGATCGTCGGAGGATGCGCGCTCATCCTGCTCGGCGCCGCGTACGGACCCGTGGCGAGCCGGCTCGGCGGACGACGGAAGAAGGAGACGGAGACGGTGAACGCATGACGCACGGCACGGGGGCCACGGCGGACACCCACGGCGCGGAGCCGCGGCGCGTGGCACGCGTCGTCCTCCTCGACCCGGACGACCGCATCCTCCTCCTGCACGGACACGAGCCCGACGACCCCGCGCAGACCTGGTGGTTCACCCCCGGCGGCGGGCTGGAGGGCGACGAGACCCACGAGGAGGCCGCACGCCGCGAAGTGGCCGAGGAGACCGGCATCACCGGCATCGCCCTCGGCCCCGTCCTCTGGCGACGCACCTGCTCCTTCCCCTTCGACGGGCGGCGCTGGGACCAGGACGAGTGGTACTACCTGGCACGAACCACCCGCACCGAGACCGGCCCCCGGGCCCTGACCGAGCTGGAGGAACGCAGCGTCTCGGGCCTGAGGTGGTGGACCTCCGCCGAACTGTCGGCGACGCGTGAGACGGTGTACCCGACCAGACTCGCCGAGCTGCTGCGCACGCTGCTCGACGAGGGACCTCCGAGTGCACCGGTGGTTCTCGCCCCGGAAATCGCCTAGGGGTGCGAATGCCTGCCGCACAATGGGGGGACGCACGGCTGAAGGGGAACATGCCATGAGCGCCGAGGACCTCGAGAAGTACGAGACCGAGATGGAGCTGAAGCTCTACCGGGAGTACCGCGACGTCGTCGGGCTGTTCAAATACGTGATCGAGACCGAGCGTCGCTTCTACCTCACCAACGACTACGAGATGCAGGTGCACTCGGTCCAGGGCGAGGTCTTCTTCGAGGTCTCCATGGCAGACGCCTGGGTCTGGGACATGTACCGGCCGGCCCGCTTCGTCAAGCAGGTCCGCGTGCTCACGTTCAAGGACGTGAACATCGAGGAGCTCAACAAGACCGACCTGGAGCTGCCCGGCAGCTGACCGGGAAGCCTGCCCCGGCTGCCGAGCGGGAGGCCCGGTGGTTCGGCGGTTCGGCGGTTCGGCGGGGGCGCGGCGCTTCCGGGCGCCCGGCGGTTCCGGGCCCGAGGTCCGGGCCCGAGGCCTGGCGGGCAGGGGCTGGTGCCCGGCGGACCGGGACCGGGTGCCCGGCGGGCCAGGACGGCGGTGCCCGGCGGAACGGGACCGGACGCGCCTGGTCCACCCGGCGGGCGGCGCCGAGAGGGCCCCGCTTCCGCCCCCTGGCTCGGAACGCACGCACCCTCCGCCACGGCCGACGGCCGCCCGAAGCCCGCCTTCGCCAGGCCGGGACGCTGCCGGAAACCACCCCCACGAGTGAGGCGGTTCTCCACAGACCGCCCACCGTCCACAGCGCCGCACACGCGAGGTCGCCACCCGTCACAGTCGGTGCCGGAGGTGGTACCGATGAACGCAACCACGGCACTCGGCCGCTACGGAGAAGACCTCGCCGCCCGCCGGCTCACCGAGACCGGCATGACCGTCCTCGCCCGCAACTGGCGCTGCGGACGCACCGGAGAGATCGACATCGTCGCCCAGGACGGCGACACCGTCGTCGTCTGCGAGGTCAAGACCCGCCGCGACGGCACCTACGAGCACCCCATGGCCGCCGTCACCCCCACCAAGGCCGACCGGCTCAAACGCCTCGCCGCCTGCTGGCTCGACCGCCACGGCGGAGCACCACCCCCCGGCGGCATCCGCATCGACCTCATCGGCATCATCCTGCCCCGCCACGGCGCCCCCGAGATCACCCACGCCCAGGGGGTGGCCTGATGGGCTTCGCCCGCACCTGCTCCGTCGCCCTCGTCGGCGTCGAAGGCGTCGTCGTCGAAGTCCAGGCCGACCTCGAAGCCGGAGTCGCCGCCTTCACCCTCGTCGGACTCCCCGACAAGAGCCTCAGCGAAAGCCGCGACCGCGTCCGCGCCGCCATCGTCAACTCCGACGCCGAATGGCCCCAGAAGAAACTCACCGTCGGACTCAGCCCCGCCTCCGTCCCGAAAGGAGGCAGCGGATTCGACCTCGCCGTCGCCGCCGCCGTCCTCGGCGCCGCCGAACGCATCGACCCCCGCGTCATCGCCGACCTCGTCCTCATCGGAGAACTCGGACTCGACGGACGCGTCCGCCCCGTCCGCGGAGTCCTCCCCGCCGTCCTCGCCGCCGCCGAAGCCGGCTACCAGCAGGTCGTCGTGCCCGAACAGACCGCCGGCGAAGCCGCACTCGTACCCGGAGTCTCCGTCCTCGGCGTCCGCAGCCTCCGCCAGCTCATCGCCGTCCTCACCGACGAACCCGTCCCCACGGAAGAACCACCCGAGGACGGCCGCCCCGACGCCATGCTCGCCGGACTCCTCGTCCCCGGAGCCGGCATCGGCACCGGCCTCGCCGCCGACCCCGCCGACGGACCCGACCTCGCCGACGTCGCCGGACAGCACACCGCCCGCCGAGCCCTCGAAGTCGCCGCCGCAGGCAGCCACCACCTGCTGCTCTCCGGCCCACCCGGCGCGGGCAAGACCATGCTCGCCGAACGCCTCCCCGGCATCCTGCCCCCACTCACCCGCCACGAGTCCCTCGAAGTCACCGCCGTCCACTCCGTCGCCGGCATCCTCCCGCCCGGCGAACCCCTCGTCCGACGCGCGCCCTACTGCGCCCCCCACCACTCCGCGACCATGCAGTCCCTCGTCGGCGGCGGCAACGGACTCCCACGCCCCGGCGCCGTCTCCCTCGCCCACCGCGGCGTCCTCTTCCTCGACGAAGCCCCCGAGTTCTCCGCAAAAGCCCTCGACGCACTCCGCCAGCCCCTCGAATCCGGACACGTCGTCGTCGCCCGCGCCGCCGGCGTCGTCCGACTCCCCGCCCGCTTCCTCCTCGCCCTCGCCGCCAACCCCTGCCCCTGCGGCCGCCACAGCCTCCACGGCACCGGCTGCGAATGCCCCGCCTCCCTCATCCGCCGCTACCAGGCACGACTCTCCGGCCCCCTCCTCGACCGCATCGACCTGCGCGTCGAAGCCCAACCCGTCACCCGCTCCGACCTCCTCGCCCAAGCCGGCCGCGCCGAGACCACCGCCACCGTCGGCGACCGCGTCCGAGAAGCCCGCGCCCGCGCCACCGCCCGCCTCGCCGGCACCCCCTGGACCGTCAACAGCGAAATCCCCGGACACGAACTGCGGACCCGCTACCTCGTCCACCCCGGCGCCCTCGCCACCGCCGAACGGGACATCGACCGCGGACTCCTCACCGCCCGCGGCCTCGACCGCGTCCTGCGCGTCGCCTGGACCGTCGCCGACCTCGCCGGACACGACCGCCCCGACACCCAGGACGTCGACCTCGCCCTCGAACTGCGCACCGGTATCGCCCGAGGCGTCCCCGCCACGACAGGAGCCCGGCCGTGAACACCCCCGAGGAACGCCTCGCCCGCGCAGCCCTGACCCGCATCGTCGAACCCGGCGACGAACACGCCGGACGCTGGATCCGCCGATACGGAGCCACCGGCTTCCTCCAGCGCATCCACGCCCCTCACACCACAAACACCCCGGACACCCCGGACACCCCACCCCCACCCAGCGCCCCGCCCGGTGCCGCGCGCCCACCCCGTGCCGCGCACTCCTCCGCCCCACCCCCAGCCATCGAGACGGCGCCCTTCCCCGGCACGACACCGTTTCCCGGCACCAGCGACAGACGCGTCGACGGCTGGCGACGACGCGCCGCCGACGCCCGACCAGAGCGCGACCTCGACACCATCCACGCCCACGGCGGCCGACTCGTCATCCCCGGCGACACCGAATGGCCCCGGCAACTCGACGACCTCGGCGACACCCGGCCCATCGGCCTCTGGATCCACGGCCGAGCCGACCTCCGCACCTGGGCCCTGCGCTCCGTCGCCCTCGTCGGCGCCCGCGCCTGCACGCCCTACGGAGCCCACACCGCCACCACCCTCGCCTCCGACCTCGCCGAACGCGGCTGGGTCGTCGTCTCCGGAGCCGCCTACGGCATCGACGGCGCCGCCCACCGAGGAGCACTCGCCGCCCGAGGCGCCACCGTCGCCGTCCTCGCCTGCGGCGTCGACACCCCCTACCCGCGCGGCCACGCCGGCCTCATCCGGCGCATCACCGAACAGGGCCTGGTCATCGGCGAACTCCCACCCGGCAGCCACCCCACCCCCAGCCGCTTCATCCTCCGCAACCGCGTCATCGCCGCCCTCACCCGCGGCACCGTCGTCGTCGAAGCCGAACACCGCAGCGGCTCCCTCGTCACCGCCCGCGCCGCCCAACGCCTCGGCCGCCACACCATGGGCGTCCCCGGCCCCGTCAGCAGCGGCCTCTCCGCAGGCGTCCACGAACTCCTGCGCACCGACGCCACCCTCGTCACCGACGTCCACGACATCGTCGAACTCATCGGCGACATGGGCGAACTCGCCCCCGAACGACGCGGCCCCGTCCTTCCCCGAGACCTCCTCGACCCCGGCTGCACCCGCGTCCTGGAAGCCCTCCCCGCCCGCCACGCCACCCCCGCCACCGAGATCGCCCGCCGAGCCGGCACCTCACCCGACGACACCCTCGCCCGGCTGTACGAACTCCACTCCCTCGGGTTCGTCGAACGACACACGGACGAATGGAAGTTGACGACCCACGCCAGAGAGCGGCCGAACGCCCGGCGAGGCGGTACTTGACCTGGAGCATTCGGGTGAAAAGGTGATGCCGATGAACAAACGAGTTCTGTCGGCCGCATCCGAGGGGCCGGTACGCGCCACGGCCCGGGTTCGAAGATGTGGGCGAGCGCGTCCCCCCGGACCGGTGCGATCCGCAGAGGTTCGCTCACCGCAACAGTCCAGTCACGCTACGCTCACCAGGATTCCCCACCGGACACACAGCCAGAATCACTCCACGGCAGAACGGCTCAAGGCAACGCATGCCCCAGCACACCTCCGGGTCTGACCGCGCTGCGGTGCCCCCAGCAGCCCGGGGCACCGTGCGACCGCCCGCACCGACATCGCTCGACGAGCTGTGGCGGTCGTACAAGGACACGGGCGACGAGCGACTGCGCGAACAGCTGATCCTGCACTACTCGCCCCTGGTCAAGTACGTCGCCGGCCGCGTCAGCGTCGGTCTGCCGTCCAACGTCGAACAGGCCGACTTCGTGTCCTCCGGAGTCTTCGGACTCATCGACGCCATCGAGAAGTTCGACGTCGAACGGGCGATCAAGTTCGAGACCTACGCCATCACCCGCATCCGCGGCGCGATGATCGACGAACTACGTGCCCTCGACTGGATCCCCCGCTCCGTACGCCAGAAGGCCCGCAACGTGGAGCGCGCCTACGCCACCCTCGAAGCCCAGCTCCGCCGCACGCCCTCCGAGAGCGAGGTCGCCGCGGAGATGGACATCACCCTTGAGGAACTGCACACCGTTTTCAGCCAGTTGTCCCTGGCGAACGTCGTCGCCCTCGAAGAGCTCCTGCACGTCGGCGGCGAGGGCGGCGACCGCCTGTCCCTCATGGACACCCTCGAGGACACCGCCGCCGACAACCCGGTCGAGGTCGCCGAGGACCGCGAACTGCGAAGACTCCTCGCCCGCGCCATCAACACCCTCCCCGAGCGGGAGAAGACCGTCGTCACGCTCTACTACTACGAGGGGCTCACCCTCGCCGAGATCGGCCACGTCCTCGGCGTCACCGAGAGCCGCGTCAGCCAGATCCACACCAAGTCCGTCCTGCAGCTCCGCGCCAAGCTGGCCGATGTGGGGCGCTGACTCCGGAGGGCCGGTCGTACAGTGGAGCCGTGCCCAGGATTCGAGCGGCCAGTGTGGCCGAGCACCGGACGATGCAGCGAGGCGCCCTGCTGGACGCCGCGCGATCCCTGCTGTCCGAAGGCGGTACGGAGGCGCTGACCTTCCCCGCCCTCGCCGAGCGCACGGGCCTCGCCCGCTCCTCGGTGTACGAGTACTTCCGCTCCCGCGCCGCCGTCGTCGAAGAGCTGTGCGCCGTCGACTTCCCCGTCTGGGCGGCGGAGGTCGAAGCCGCCATGGCCGGCGCCGCGAACCCCGAGGGCAAGGTCGAGGCCTACGTCCGCAAGCAGCTGGAGCTCGTCGGGGACCGCCGCCACCGGGCCGTCGTCGCGATCTCGGTGAGCGAGCTGGACGACGGAGCCCGCGAGAAGATCCGCGCCGCACACGGCGGACTCGTCGCCATGATCGTCGAAGCCCTCGGCGACCTCGGCCAGGACCAGCCCCGCCTCGGCGCGATGCTCCTCCAGGGCGTCGTCGACGCGGCCGTCCGCCGCATCGAACTCGGCGCCGCCGAGGACCCGGAACGGATCACCGAGGCGGCGGTCACGATGGCGCTCCGCGGCGTCCGCGGCTGACCCACCCTTCCGGGGCCCTCCCCTCCCGCCCCCCCGCCCCCGCCCCTCCCTCCCCGTCCCCGCCCCTTCGGTTGTGCTCGCGCGCGGCCCTGTCTCGCGCCGCGCAGTCGTCGCCCGTCGCCCTGGTCTGTTGCGCTCCCTAGGGCACCCCGGTGACCGGCAGGAGGCGCGTCGCGGGCCGATGGAGCAGGAGCAGGGGGTTCAGGTAGGTGTCGCCTCTCAGCAGGCCCCAGTGCAGGCAGGACCGTGGGCAGTGCGGTGCCGTGTCCGGGGGTGGGGTCGCGACCGTGGCCACCACCTGGCCGCGGGTGACGGTGTCGCCGCGGGTGACGAGGGGTGTCACGGGTTCGTAGGTGGTGCGCAGGGGCGGGTCGCCGCTGCCGGGCAGGGTGATCGTGAGGACGCCGCGGCCGGCGACGGGGCCCGCGAAGGTGACCAGGCCGGGCGTGGTCGCGCGGATGTCGGTGCCCGGGGGTGCGGCGAGGTCGACGCCGCGGTGGCCCGGGGCGTACGGCCCGGCGGGTGGTTCCCAGCCGCGGAGCACGTCCGGGGGTGCGGGGCCGACGGGCCACGTGAGGGCGAGCGTGAGGATCCATGTCGTGAGGTGCATGGGGAAACGGTCTCGTGGCGGGGGGATTCGTGGGGATCATGGCGGATATCTGTGGACTACCGGCCGGTTGTGGACAGTGCCGTCACCTGGCACCCCCCGGGTCCCGTACACTTTCTATGGCGACCCGGGTCACCGGGTCGACTTCGCACGCCCCGCCACCACCTTCACCGGTCGTGGCAGCGCCTTTCGGTCCTTCGTGGCACGGCGCGCCGGGGCGTCAGGACATAACCGAGAAACCCAAGGAGATACGGCCATGGCCGTCGTCACGATGCGGGAGCTGCTGGAGAGCGGCGTCCACTTCGGTCACCAGACCCGTCGCTGGAACCCGAAGATGAAGCGCTTCATCTTCACCGAGCGCAACGGCATCTACATCATCGACCTGCTCCAGTCGCTGTCGTACATCGACCGCGCCTACGAGTTCGTCAAGGAGACCGTCGCGCACGGCGGCTCCATCATGTTCGTGGGTACGAAGAAGCAGGCCCAGGAGGCCATCGCCGAGCAGGCGACGCGCGTCGGCATGCCGTACGTCAACCAGCGTTGGCTCGGTGGCATGCTCACCAACTTCTCCACCGTCTACAAGCGTCTGCAGCGCCTCAAGGAGCTCGAGCAGATCGACTTCGAGGATGTGGCCGCGTCCGGCCTCACCAAGAAGGAGCTCCTGGTCCTCTCCCGCGAGAAGGCCAAGCTGGAGAAGACCCTCGGTGGTATCCGCGAGATGCAGAAGGTGCCGAGCGCCGTCTGGATCGTCGACACCAAGAAGGAGCACATCGCCGTCGGTGAGGCGCGCAAGCTCCACATCCCGGTCGTCGCGATCCTCGACACCAACTGCGACCCCGACGAGGTCGACTACAAGATCCCGGGCAACGACGACGCGATCCGCTCCGTCACCCTGCTCACCCGCGTGATCGCCGACGCCGTCGCCGAGGGCCTCATCGCCCGTTCCGGCGCCGCGACCGGCGACTCGAAGCCGGGCGAGAAGGCCGCCGGCGAGCCCCTCGCCGAGTGGGAGCGCGACCTGCTCGAGGGCGAGAAGAAGGCCGACTCGGACGAGTCCGCCGAGAAGCCGGCCGAGGCTCCGGCTGCCGAGGCTCCGGCCGCTGAGGCGCCCGCCGCCGAGGCTCCGGCCGCTGAGGCCCCGGCCGCCGAGGGCGAGCAGGCCTGACCCACGGCCTGACCTTCACAGGTCCGGTTGTTTCGGATGTCGACGGCGGGGGCGAGTCGCCCCCGCCGTCCACCCGTAGATCTTTCAGACTTCGAGAGAGAAACTCAGACTCATGGCGAACTACACCGCCGCTGACGTCAAGAAGCTCCGTGAGCTCACCGGCGCCGGCATGATGGACTGCAAGAAGGCGCTGGACGAGGCCGAGGGCAACGTCGACAAGGCCGTCGAGGCCCTGCGCATCAAGGGCCAGAAGGGCGTCGCCAAGCGCGAGGGCCGTTCCGCCGAGAACGGCGCGGTCGTCTCCGTCATCGCCGACGACAACACCTCCGGTGTCCTCGTCGAGCTGAAGTGCGAGACGGACTTCGTCGCCAAGGGCGACAAGTTCCAGGCCGTCGCCAACGCGCTCGCCGCGCACGTCGCCGCCACCTCCCCGGCCGACCTCGAGGCGCTGCTCGCGTCCGAGATCGAGCCCGGCAAGACCGTCCAGGCGTACGTCGACGAGGCCAACGCCAACCTCGGCGAGAAGATCGTCCTGGACCGCTTCGCGCAGTACGCCGACGGCTTCGTCTCGGCCTACATGCACCGCACCATGCCCGACCTCCCGCCGCAGATCGGTGTCCTCGTCGAGTTCGACAAGGAGAACGCCGAGATCGCCAAGGGTGTCGCGCAGCACATCGCCGCCTTCGCGCCGAAGTACCTCACCCGTGAGGACGTTCCGGCCGAGGTCGTCGAGACCGAGCGTCGCGTCGCCGAGGAGACCACCCGCGCCGAGGGCAAGCCCGAGGCCGCGCTCCCGAAGATCGTCGAGGGTCGCGTCAACGGCTTCTTCAAGGACGCCACGCTGCTCGGCCAGCCGTACGCGCTGGACAACAAGAAGTCCGTCCAGCAGATCCTGGACGAGGCCGGTGTCACCCTGAAGCGCTTCACGCGTATCAAGGTCGGCATCTGAGTCCGTACGCAACGGACGCCGGACCCCGGTAGGGTCTGAAGCGGTTGTCCGCGTTCGCGTAGGACGACCGCAGATCTGACGAGGAGGCCATTGCCGTAGGGGAAACCGCAAGGACCCACCGGCAATGGCCTTCGTCGTATGTGCACGAGGAGATCTCCATGAACCAGGGCGCCGCACAGGGCGACGACATCCACGGCAAAAAGGCCGGACGCTTCATGCTGAAGCTGTCCGGTGAGGCATTCGCCGGCGGCGGCGCACTCGGCGTCGACCCCGACGTCGTGCACAAAATCGCGCGCGAGATCGCCGCGGTCGTCCGCGACGGTGCGGAGATCGCGGTCGTGATCGGCGGCGGAAACTTCTTCCGCGGCGCAGAGCTGCAGGTGCGCGGCATGGACCGGGCGCGCTCCGACTACATGGGCATGCTCGGCACCGTCATGAACTGCCTCGCCCTCCAGGACTTCCTGGAGAAGGAAGGCATCGACTCCCGCGTCCAGACCGCCATCACCATGGGCCAGGTCGCGGAGCCGTACATCCCGCTGCGTGCCGTGCGCCACCTGGAGAAGGGCCGCGTGGTCATCTTCGGTGCGGGCATGGGCATGCCGTACTTCTCCACCGACACCACGGCCGCGCAGCGTGCCCTGGAGATCGACGCCGAGGCCCTGCTGATGGGCAAGAACGGCGTCGACGGGGTCTACGACTCGGACCCGAAGACCAACCCCGACGCGGTCAAGTTCGACGCGCTGGAGTACGGCGAGGTGCTCTCCCGCGACCTCAAGGTCGCCGACGCCACCGCCATCACCCTGTGCCGTGACAACACCCTGCCGATCCTCGTCTTCGAACTGCTCGCCGAGGGCAATATCGCGCGCGCGGTGAAGGGTGAGAAGATCGGCACTCTCGTGAGCGACCAGGGCACCCGGGCCTGAGCCTGAACCGGGTACCACCCCGCGAGGGGATGGACAGAGCCCTGCCGGTCGTACACCGTGCAGGACAAGACGCGACGACACGCAGGAGCAAGTGGTGATCGAAGAGACCCTCCTCGAGGCCGAGGAGAAGATGGAGAAGGCCGTCGTGGTCGCCAAGGAGGACTTCGCCGCGATCCGCACCGGCCGTGCGCACCCGGCGATGTTCAACAAGATCGTGGCCGACTACTACGGTGCGATCACGCCGATCAATCAGCTGGCGTCCTTCTCGGTGCCCGAGCCGCGCATGGCCGTGGTGACCCCGTTCGACAAGAGCGCGCTGCGCAACATCGAGCAGGCGATCCGTGACTCGGACCTCGGCGTCAACCCGAGCAACGACGGCAACATCATCCGTGTGGTGTTCCCGGAGCTCACCGAGGAGCGCCGCCGCGAGTACATCAAGGTCGCCAAGGGCAAGGCCGAGGACTCGAAGATCTCGATCCGTTCCGTGCGCCGCAAGGCCAAGGAGACCATCGACAAGCTGGTCAAGGACGGCGAGGTCGGCGAGGACGAGGGCCGTCGGGGCGAGAAGGAGCTCGACGACACCACCGCGAAGTACGTCGCGCAGGTGGACGAGCTGCTCAAGCACAAGGAAGCCGAGCTGCTCGAGGTCTGATGAACGACTCTTCCTGGGGGGCCCCGGCCGGCACCGGCTACTGGGGACCCGACCAGGGGCCCCATCCGGCGGGTCCCCCCTTCGATGGGCAGAACGCGGCGCAGACTCGGCGCATGCCCATCGTGCCCGACGTTCCGGCCGCCGGAGACCAGGATGACGACCGGGGGGCCGCTCGCCTGAGCGGTCCCCTGTTCCGTGACGAGAACCCGTCCCGTGACGAGAAGCCGCAGGAGCCCATGCCCAGCCCGCACCAGCCTGCTACGGCTCCGAAGCCCCCGCAGAAGAAGAGCGCGGGGCGAGACCTGGGTGCGGCCATAGGGGTCGGCGTCGGGCTCGGCGCCGTCATCATCGCGTCGCTGTTCATCTGGAAGGCCGCGTTCGTCGGCGTCATAACGGTCGCCGTCGTCGTCGGACTGTGGGAGCTCACCTCCCGCCTCCAGGAGCGCAAGGGCATCAAGGCGCCGCTCGTCCCGCTCGCGGTCGGCGGCGCGGCGATGGTCGTGGCCGGGTACGTGCGGGGGCCGGAGGGTGCCTGGGTCGCCATGGCCCTGACGGCTCTCGCGGTGCTCGTGTGGCGGATGACGGAGCCCCCCGAGGGTTACCTGAAGGACGTCACGGCGGGTGTCTTCGCGGCGTTCTACGTGCCGTTCCTGGCGACGTTCGTGGCGCTGATGCTCACCGCCGACGACGGCCCGCAGCGGGTGCTGACGTTCCTGGTCCTGACGGTCGTCAGCGACACCGGGGCGTACGCGATCGGCTGGCGCTTCGGCAAGCACAAGCTGGCGCCGAGGATCAGTCCCGGAAAGACCCGTGAGGGCCTGTTCGGGGCGGTGGCGTTCGCGATGGCGGCCGGTGCGCTGTGCATGGAGTTCATGATCGACGGGGGTGCCTGGTGGCAGGGTCTGCTGCTGGGTCTCGCGGTGGCGGCGAGTGCGACGCTCGGCGACCTCGGCGAGTCGATGATCAAGCGCGACCTGGGCATCAAGGACATGGGCACCCTGCTGCCGGGGCACGGCGGGATCATGGACCGGCTGGACTCGCTGCTGCCGACGGCCCCGGTCGTGTGGCTGCTGTTCGTGATCTTCGTCGGTTCGACCTGATCCTTACACGTGTGGCCGAAGGGCCCGTCGTCCTCCGGGACGGCGGGCCCTTCGCATGTCCCCGGCGCCCCGCGGCGGGCCCCGTGGGAGCGGACACCGGTCCGGGCCGGCCGCGGGGGAGTGCGGTCACCGAGCCGAAACCGGGGTGCGTGGGGACAATGCGGTCATGGCATCCAAGGCAGGCGCCGACGGCGCACCCGCTGGGGCCCGTCTCGTCCTGCTGACGCTCGCGGCGGGCCAGTTCCTGATGGCGCTCGACAGCTCCGTCATGAACGTCTCGATCGCGACCGTGGCCGAGGACGTGGGCACGACGGTGACCGGGATCCAGGGCGCCATCACCGCCTACACGCTGGTGATGGCGATGTTCATGATCCCCGGCGGCAAGGTCGGCGTGCTGATCGGCCGCCGGCGGGCCTTCATGATCGGCTGCTTCGTCTACGGCTGCGGTTCGCTCACCACGGCACTCGCGCCGAACCTGACCGTGCTGCTGCTCGGCTGGGCACTTCTCGAAGGCCTCGGGGCGGCGCTCATCCTGCCCTCGATCGTGGCGCTGGTCGCCGGCAACTTCGCCACCGAGCGGCGGGCCGCCGCGTACGGCATCGTCGCGGCGGCGGGAGCCGTGGCCATCGCGCTCGGCCCGCTGATCGGCGGCGTCGCCACGACGTACTTCTCCTGGCGCTGGGTCTTCGCCGGCGAGGTCCTGGTGGTGCTCGTCATCCTGGTGTTCGCCCGCCGCATCGCCGACGCCGTCGACGACGCACACCCGCGGATCGACCTCGTCGGTGCACTGCTGTCCGCCCTGGGACTGGGAATCTTCGTCTACGGCGTGCTGCGCTCCGACGAATGGGGCTGGGTCCAGCCCAAGCCCGACGCCCCCGCCTGGCTCGGGGTGTCCATGGTCGTGTGGCTGATGATGGCGGGCCTGCTGCTGGTGTACCTGTTCCTGCGCTGGGAGACCCGGCTCGTCAGGAACGGCCGGGAGCCCCTGGTCGACCCGGCCATGCTGCGGAACAGGCAGCTCACCGGCGGCCTGACGATGTTCTTCTTCCAGTACCTGGTGCAGATGGGCGTCTTCTTCGTCGTCCCGCTCTACCTGTCCGTCGCCCTCGGCCTGTCCGCGCTCCAGACCGGCGCGCGGATCCTGCCCCTGTCGCTCACTCTGCTGGGCGCCGCCGTCCTGATCCCCCGCTTCCTCCCCGACGTGTCGCCGCGGCGCGTGGTGCGGCTCGGCGTGCTGGCGCTGTTCGCCGGCGCGATCGTCCTGATGGCGGCGCTGGACGCGGACGCCGGCGCGGAGATCGTCACCATCCCGCTGCTGCTGATCGGACTCGGGATGGGCGCCCTGGCGTCCCAGCTCGGTTCGGTCACGGTGTCCGCGGTGCCCGACCGGCAGAGCGCGGAGGTCGGCGGGATCCAGAACGCCGTCACCAACCTCGGCGCCTCGATCGGCACGGCCCTGGCCGGCTCACTGATGATCGCCGCGCTCACCGCCTCGTTCCTCAGCTCGGTGGAGCGGAACGAGGCGATCCCGGAGCAGGTCAAGAGCCAGGCCGTCGTCGAGCTGCAGAGCGGCGTCCCGTTCCTCTCGGACGCCCAGCTGACTGCGGCCCTCGACGAGGCGGGCACCAGCCCGGAGGTGTCCCAGGCGGCCCTGGACGCGAACGAGGCCGCCCGGCTCGACGGCCTGCGGGCCGCCCTCGCGATCCTCGCCGGCGCCTCCCTCGTGGCGCTCTTCTTCACCTCCCGCATCCCCCGCACCCAGCCCCGAGCCCCCACGACCTGAGCGGAGGCGTCACGGGCGCGTCAGGAACCGGCCGTCCCGGTGATCAGGGCCATCGTCTCGTCGAGCCTGCCGGCCTCCTTCGGGCCGAGCGTCGGATCGGCGGCCCGCCGCCACCAGCTCCCCGATCTTCATGTCGAGGAACCTGGCGGGAGCGGGCCGGACGGTGCCCTCTCAGGGGCCGAGGAGCGGTACGAGGCGGGCCACGCGGTGCCAGCCCGCGGTGAGGATGCCGGCGACGGCGGCGACGCCCGCGACCAGCCAGGGGCGGAGGTCATCGGGGACGAAGCCGAGTCGAGGCAGGAGCGCCGCGGTGGCGATGGCGGCGAGGACCGCGGCGGCGATTCCGCCGGCGATGTGGAGTGTCTCGCGGAAGGCGGTCAGGGCCGGGGAAGGCGGTGTGACGCCGGCGAGCTTCTCCTCGGGCAGGAGGCCGCTCAGCCTGCCCTGGGCGTAGCGTTCCCCGATCTCGGCGACCATCGCGGCGTACTGGCGGGCCCCTTGGCGGGGGTCGACGTCGATCTGGGCGAGTTGTTGCCTGAGGGCCGCGGCGACGTGCCGGGCGTGCTGCCGGGCGGGCGCGATGCGGTGTGATCGGCGGGGGATGAGGCGGGAGTCGCGGTAGGCGCTGAGCACCTTCTCCTCGATCCGGC
This sequence comes from Streptomyces sp. NPDC048338, assembly GCF_043201055.1. Taxonomy (NCBI): domain Bacteria; kingdom Bacillati; phylum Actinomycetota; class Actinomycetes; order Kitasatosporales; family Streptomycetaceae; genus Streptomyces; species Streptomyces sp. NPDC048338. The sequence continues at coordinate 112,759 of NZ_JBICYQ010000008.1, read as the reverse complement.
GGGAGCGGCTGTCGAGCTCGCGCATCGTCCGGTGCCGGTCGGCGGGTTCCGAGGCGTAGAGGATCGCGCACAGGCTGAGGGCGCGTGCCGTGCTGCCCAGGAGTGCGTAGGGAAAGTCGGGGCGGCGACGGCGGAACCCCGCGACGAGCGGGTAGCCGAGGGCCGAGCCGACGGCGAGCATCGTGACCAGCATGATCAGGAGGGCCGTCACGATGGGGGCGATGGGCGCGCCATGGTGTCGCAGGAGGTCGGACACGCTCTGGTACTTCAACGCGAGGAGCGCCTGGTCGGCGAACCGGTCGGAGACGACCGGGCGCAGTGCGTCGATCTCCAGAGGAAACAGCCACTGCGTGAGCAGGGTGGTGGTCAGGAAGCCGGCGACGGCGCCCGCCCCGAACGAGCGGACTCCGCGGTCGCCGGGGACCGAGAACCAGGCGACGAGGCCGAAGCGGGTGTGCGGCAGGCCGTCGGTGGCGAGCCCCAGGCCTGTGAGGGCGAGATCCAGGTGGGTGAGGGCCTGCTCGCCCGCCGCTCGGCAGGCTCGTCGCTCCCGCAGCCGTTCGCGCGCCAGCGCCCGGGCGATGGTCGGGTGAGTCCTGGCTATGGCTCTGGTGATCGACACGGCTGCTCCCCCTGTTACTGATGGTGTGTCGATTATCGGAGGTAGGGGCTCGTGCCGAATCGCGGCTCGTGGACAGGGCCGCCTCACTCGGTGACCGGTCCGAGGGCCCTGAGGGCCCGGAGACCGTCCGTGACGTCCGGCGGCGCCCACCCGCTGCCCGCTTCCGCCCCGGGCAGGACGGTACGGGGCCGCCCGGGCCGGCCGCCGTCAGAGGCGAACCTGCTCCGGGGAACCGCCGGTGCCCGTTCCCCGGACGGTGGCGGCGGCGAGGGCGGCTGCCAGCGCGAGTGCGGCGAGCAGGTGGAAGAGCTGGGGGATGCCGCCGATGCGCGGGGCGATGAGGGCGGCGGCGAAGGGGGCGAGGGCGGCGGCGGTCATGGCGGGTGCACCGAGGATCGCGGAGAGCCGGCCGTAGTGCCGCGTGCCCCAGCGGTCGGTGACGGCGGTGGCCTGGAGGAGGGTGAGGTTGCCGCGGACCACGCCCGCCGCGACCGACGCGGCGATGAGCAGGCCGTAGGGGCCGGGGACGGCGGCGAGGGCCGCGGTGGTCAGGGCGCCGAGCGTGATGAGGACGACGGTGCGGGTGGTCGTTCCGGTGTGGCGGGTGAGCGGGGCGTAGAGGGCACGGCCGAGGGTCTGGCCGGCGCCGCCGAGGCCGAGGGCCCAGGCGGCCTGGGTGGTGCTGTAGCCGCGTGCGATCAGGAGCGGGACGAGGGTGACGACGACGGCGTACATCGCGAACGCCGAGAGGGTGAACGCGAGCGTGAGCAGGAGGAAGGGGCGGCTGCGGACGACTGTCCTCGGGGTGTCGTCGGTGTGGTCGGGCGCGGGCGGGGCCGGGGGCCAGGGGGCTCGCAGGGCGAGGGCGTGGGCGGGGATCGTGACGGCCGCGAGGATCGCGGCGAGGACGAGGTAGGTGGCGCGCCAGGACAAGTGATCGGCGAGGGCGGCGGTGAGGGGTGCGAAGACGGTGGAGGCGAGTCCGCCGGCGAGGGTGACGATGGTGAGGGCGCGGACGTGGCCGGGGGCCCACCAGCGGGTGATGGCGGCGAAGGCGGGCTGGTAGAAGGTGGCGGACATGGCGAGTCCGGCGAGCATCCAACCGGCGAAGAAGACCGGCGCGTTGGGAGCGAGGGCCACGATGACCAGGCTCACGACACCTGCGGCGGAGCCCGTGGTCATGACCGTGCGGGGGCCGTGGTGGTCGATGATGCGGCCGACGCGGATGCCGGCGAGGCCGGAGATGACCAGGGCGAGCGAGAAGGCGGCCATGGTGGTGCTGGTGGACCAGCCCGTGTCGGCGGTGATCTGGGGATTCAGGACGGGGAAGGCGTAGTAGACGATTCCCCAGCCGGTGATCTGAGTGGCGCACAGCGCGGGCAGGACGGCGCGGGGCCTCGACCGGTCCCCTGCTCCGGTCGAGGCCCCGCGGGTGTGGAGTTCCGTCATCGTGGGATCAGCAACATCCGCCTGCAGCGACCGGTGCACGCTCCTCGGTCCCGGCGCCTTCCGGGCCGGCACAACACGTGCCGGCCGGCTGCTTGGCAAGGGTGTCTGCGTCGGCCTTGACGACGTACACCTCCCAGGGTTCGCGGCCGGGGCCGTGCACCCACACCTTGTCCTGGAGGGCGTAGCAGCAGGTGGTGTCGTTCTCCTCGGTGGTGGCGAGGCCCCCCTGGGCCAGCCTGGCGGTGGCGGCGTGGACGGCGTCGGTGCTGTCGACCTCCACGCCGAGGTGGTCCAGGCGGGTGTCGTCGCCGTCGGCGCCCTCGATGAGGACGAGCTTGAGCGGGGGCTCGGTGACGGCGAAGTTGGCGTAGCCGTCGCGGAGCTTGGCCGGCTCGGTACCGAAGAGCTTGGTGTAGAAGGCGACGGACGCCGACAGGTCGGGTACGCGGAGGGCGAGCTGTACACGGGACATGGCGGTCCTCCTGCTGTGAGTGGGTGATCCGTGCGGGTCAGCAGCCGCCGGAGGCGGCCGGGGCGTCGGCGCCGATCCGGATGAGAGCGGGAGCGGGGGCGCAGCAGCCGCCGCCGTCGGCCGTCTCCTCGGTCTGCGGCTGGTCGAAGAGGCCGGCGCCGCCGCAGACTCCGGTCTCGGGCAGGACGAGTTCGACGCGCTCGGCGGACTCGTGGTCGCCGGCGATCGCGGCGGCGACGGAGCGGACCTGCTCGTAGCCGGTGAGGGCGAGGAAGGTCGGGGCGCGGCCGTAGGACTTCATGCCGACCAGGTACACGCCGGGCTCCGGGTGGGAGAGCTCGTTCACGCCGTGCGGGTAGACCGTGCCGCAGGAGTGCTGGTTCGGGTCGATCAGCGGCGCGAGCTCGACGGGGGCCTGGAGGCGCTCGTCGAGGCCGAGGCGGAGTTCGTCGAGGAAGGTGAGGTCGGGGCGGAAGCCGGTGAGGACGATGACCTCGTCGACCGGGTCGAGGCGGTGGCCGTCCTCGGAGACCAGGACGAGCTGCTCGCCGGCGCGTTCGATCGCCTGGGTGCGGAAGCCGGTGACGGCGTCCGCGTGGCCCTCGTCGACGGCGGCCTTCGCGGCGAGGCCGAGGGCGCCGCGGGCGGGGAGCTGGTCGGCGGTGCCGCCGCCGAAGGTGGATCCGGAGATGCCCCGGCGCAGGATCCAGGTGGCGTGCGTCCCGGTTCCGTCGTCGGCCTTCGCGAGCTCGGAGAGGGAGGCCAGGGCGGTGAAGGCGGAGGCTCCGGAGCCGATGACGGCGGTGCGCTTTCCGGCGTGACGTGCCCGTGCGGCGGGGTCCTTGAGGTCCGGGACGCGGTACGAGACGCGGTCGGCGGCCGCACGCTCGCCCAGCGCCGGGAGTCCGTCGCCGCCGGCCGGACTCGGGATGGTCCACGTGCCGGAGGCGTCGACGACGGCGCGGGCGAGGATCCTCTCCTCACGGCCGTCGGCGTGGACGACGTGCACCGTGAACGGCTGGGTGTCGCGGTCGGCGTCGACGATCCTGTCGCGGCCGACGCGGGAGACGCCGGTGACCCGGGCCCCGACGCGAACCCTGTCCCCGAGGACATCGGCGAGAGGCTGGAGGTACTTCTCGGCCCAGTCGCCGCCCGTCGGGTAGGTGTCCGCTTCCGGCTTCACCCAGCCGGTGGGGGCGAGCAGCTTCTCGGCCACCTGGTCGGTGACCTCGCCCCAGGTCGAGAACAGCCGTACGTGCGCCCACTCGCGCACCGCCGCGCCCGCCTGCGCACCGGCCTCGAGGACCAGCGGCTCCAGACCGCGGTCGACCAGATGGGCGGCGGCGGCCAGCCCGGCCGGGCCGGCTCCGATGACCACGACGGGCAGCTGCTCGGTGGCGGTGGCGTTCATGGCGATCCCCTTGTGTTTCGACGTCTGTCGATCTCTTGCGTCTCCAGAATGGCACCTGTATCGATGGGCGTCAACATAGACGTTCATCGATTTTGAGGGTGGGCGAGTGGGGCGCGTCGAGTGCGCGACGATCGTGAGCGGCGAGCCGGCCGGGCCGTACGCGTCGACCGGAGAGCCCGCGCGAGGGCTCCGTGCTCGCTGCGCCCTAGGAGCTTGGTTCGACATGTGTCAACATAGACATATGTCGAATGTGAAGGTGCTGCCGCTGCTGGAGCCCGAGGTCGAGCCCTGCTGCCCGCCGCTGAACGAGCGCCCGCTGACGGCGGAGGAGGCCGAGCGGACCGCGGCCATGTTCAAGGCCCTGGGCGATCCCGTCCGGCTGCGGCTCTTCTCCGCGGTCGCCTCGCACGAGGGTGGTGAGGCCTGCGTCTGCGACATCTCCGACGTCGGAGTCTCCCAGCCCACGGTCTCCCACCACCTGAAGAAGCTGAAGGAAGCCGGCCTGCTCTCCTCCGAACGGCGAGGGACCTGGGTGTACTACCGTGTCGAGCCCGCCGTCCTCGCCGCGATGGGACAGCTGCTCACCAAGGCCGCCGAGGCCTGAGGCCCCGGACGTCGCCGTACCCGCTCCTGGGACCGCCCGCATCGCCTGGCGCCAGGTGACCGGTGGCGAGCTCCGCCCGGCCGCCGCCGAGCTCCCTCGCATCCGCGACGTGTGTCAGTCGGTGTCCGTGGTGCCGCGTACGAAGATCACCGCGACCAGGGCCAGGCCCACGACGGCGCCGATCAGCTGCGCGCCGATGAAGGCGGGGACGGAGGCGGGGGCGATGCCGGCGAAGGTGTCGGTGAAGGCCCGGCCGATCGTCACCGCGGGGTTCGCGAAGGACGTGGACGACGTGAACCAGTAGGCGGCGCCGATGTACGAGGCGACCGCGACGGGTGCGAAGCGAAGCCGGTCGGTACGGGCCAGGCCGAAGATCAGCAGGATCAGGCCGGCCGTCGCCACGACCTCGCCGAGCAGCAGGTTCCCTGCCGAGCGGTCGTGCGTGGACCACTTCACGAGCGGCTCGCCGAACATCGCGTCCGCCAGTACCGCGCCCGCGATCGCGCCCACGACCTGGGCGGGGACGTAGGCGGCGAGTTCGCGCGCGTCGACCCCGGTGCCGCCGCGGCGGGCGGTCCACCACTCGGCCAGGGTGACGGCCGGATTGAAGTGGGCGCCGGAGACCGGCCCCAGCAGGGCGATCAGGACGCCGAGGCCGAAGACCGTGGCGGTGGAGTTCGCGAGCAGCTGCAGCGCGACATCGTCGGTGAGCCGGGTGGCCTGGATGCCGGAACCGACGACGATCGCCACCAGGGCCGCGGTGCCGACGAGCTCGGCGGCGGCACGTGCGACGAGCGGCGTGCGGGGCGCGGCGGCGCCCGACGCCGGCTGCGGCGACGCGTCGGTGGCTATGGCGTCGCTCACTGCGGGCTCGGTGGCGGTCACGGGCGGGGGTCTCCTCGGCAGGTGGGGCGAGAGGCTACGGGCAGGCTCTCTTGGTGTCGGCGTGGGTGCGCGCGGTCTCGGCGAGGGCGGCGAACTGCCCCGCGAGCGCGTCGATGACGTCGGGCTTGAGCCGGTAGTAGGTGAACCGGCCGCACGGTTCGGTCTCCACCACCCCGGCCTCGCGCAGCACCTTCAGGTGGTTCGAGAGGTTGGTCTGCTTGGCGCCGGTCTCTTCCACGAGGTGGGTGGTGCACAGCGTCTCGCGGGCGAGCAGGGTCACGATCTGGAGGCGCAGGGGATCGCCCAGGACCCGGATCAGATCAGTATCGACTGACGTCAGCATGGGCTGATACTGTCACATCACTTCGGGCTGATGCCAGCCCTGGCTGATCTCGTTGCCTGCCCGGTCGGCGCTTCCCGCCGCGACCGCGCCGTCCCCCGAGGATGAACCGATGACTGCTCCGCTCGCCTCCGTGCTCTTCGTCTGCGTCCACAACGCGGGCCGCTCCCAGATGGCCGCCGGATTCCTGGACCACCTCGCCGGGGACCGGATCGAGGTCCGCTCCGCCGGCTCGATCCCGGGCGACCGGGTCAACCCGGCCGCCGTCGAGGCCATGGCCGAGGTGGGCGTCGACATCTCCGACCGGCAGCCGAAGGTCCTCACCACCGAGGCGGTCCAGGCGTCCGACTACGTCATCACCATGGGCTGCGGCGACGCCTGCCCGATCTTCCCCGGCAAGAAGTACCTCGACTGGGCCCTGGAGGACCCGGCCGGCCAGGGCGTCGACGCCGTCCGCCCCATCCGCGACGAGATCAGGACCCTCATCGAGGGCCTCATCGCCGAGATCGACGCGACGCGGAAGGCGTGACCGCCGGCAACCCGGGCTTCCGCCCCGCCACGCCCTGCCCGGGGCGCCCGAGAAGAGGAGACCTCACCGACCCGCGACCGAGCTGATCACGGTCGCCGGCCTGAGGAGCCCGCATGGGCCCGCTCGGTCGCAGGGGGCGCCTCGATGATTGTCGTGGATGCGCCGTGGTCGGAGTGGTCGTCCTTCCTGAGGCGCAGGTCCTTGAGCTTCATGGCGGGGCGTTCGACCAGGTGCCAGGAGAGTACGGCGATGAGGATGGTGCAGGCGAAGGTCAGGGCGAGGTAGGCGGCGAGGCCCCAGCGGGTGTAGCCGAGTAGCGCGAGAGTCTGTTGGACGAGGAAGCCGTAGATGTAGATGCCGTACGAGTAGTCGTGCTTCGCGCCGACGCGGCGGAAAGCGGCTGGCAGGCGTATCGCGAGCCACACGAGCAGGTAGGCGAACGCGGGGATGCCCACGGTGAACAGGTAGCCGTAGTGGAGGCTGCCCACGAGTACGGCGAAGGAGGCGAGACCCAGGGGGTCGCTTACCGGGATGCGCTCCTTGTAGAGCTCGATGACCGCGCCGAGGGCGAAGGCGAAGCCGAGGTAGACCAGGAAGGAGGGGTTGATCTGTCCGAACGGCGGGAGCTGGAAGTTGTGCAGGAGGTGTGCGTCGTAGGGGCCGGCCCAGAAGGCGTCCGTGCCGGCCTGGCTGACGACCGTCAGGCCGAGGGCCATGGCGACGAGGACGACCGCACGTCGGGCGCGGGTCAGGACACCGACCACTGCCAAGGTGGCGACGGCGATATAGCACAGGAACTCGTAGCGAAGGCTCCACAGCGCACCGTTGAACGCACCGTTGTGCACGAGGCCGGCTGACTGGGCATCGGTCATGACGCCGGATATGTCGTACTGGTTGGTCGCGACAGCCCAGTTCGCCGTCAGGTAGTCGAGTGGACCGTGCGTCCCGTTGAAGCCGTCCAGTGTGGAATGGAGCTTCCAGTACAGGACCGGGGCGATGGCGAAGCCTGCCACGATCAGGCACATCCAGAAGCCGGGGAAGATCCGGAGCGCGCGGTGCCAGAGGAAGCGGCCGAGAGGCAGTCGCATGCCGCTGCGGGTCACCAGGATCCCGGACAGTACGAAGAAGCCGTAGACCGAGAGCTTGCCGAGGTCGGTCTGCCCTCCGCTGAAGGAGTGCAGGTACTCCTTGCCGCCGTAGCCCAGGATCCTGGCGTGAGAGACGACCACTGCCGAGGCCAGGACGAGCCTGAGGAGTCCGAGGCTGTTGCGGCGACCGGTGAGCAGCTCGGCGACGGTGCCATGCGACCATCGCAGCGCGAAACCGCGTTGCATGAAGAGTTCCCTAGCTTTCGATAACGCCACATCTTCTGCTGAGGCCAAAAGGATGTCCAGTTCGAATATCCAGGGCGGGACATTTCGGAATAAACGCTCAGTTAAAAGCGGTTCGATGTGCCTCAAGTCACAACCGGCTCGGTGGCTCGGGGTGAAGAGGGCCGGTGACGCGAGGCGCACTTCCCGTGCGCTCTGGGCAACCTGAAGCGTGGTGTCGCATGACGCGGCGCCCAACCTCCCATGCGTGTTGATCATGCATGGCCGAGATGGCGCGCAACCTTAGGATGTCGTCCATCGGCCAGAGGCTCTCTCCTGCCGCACCAGCCCCCGGTCAAGAAAAGGTGGTCGCCAGATGTCCGGTACGGAGTCCTCCGACTACACCAAGCGCCTCGCCCGCCTGGAGAACTCGGGAATCAAGCGGCTTCTGCCGACCCAGGCCCCGTACCGGTGGAACCTGAAGCGTCTCGGTCTGGGCCGTGTGCTGGACGTCGGGTGCGGCATCGGCCGCAACCTGCTGAACTGCGGACCGGACAGCGTCGGCGTCGACCACAACGCCACGTCCGTCCGGACGTGCCGTGAGCGGGGGCTCACCGCCTACACCTCCGAAGAGCTCTTCGAGGCGCCCGACTGCGGCCCCGGCTCCTTCGACAGCCTGCTGTGCGCCCATGTCCTGGAGCACATGGACGAGGCGCTGGGGAACTCGGTCCTGGAGCAGTACCTGCCGCTGGTGAAGCCGGGCGGCTCCGTGGTCCTCATCTGTCCCCAGGAGGCCGGCTACAAGACCGACGCCACCCACGTCCGCTTCGTCGACTTCGACGGGCTGCGCGGCCACGCGGAGAAGATCGGTCTGACCGTCGACCGCACCTACTCGTTCCCCTTCCCGCGGAACGTCGGCAAGGTCTTCCCGTACAACGAGTTCATCCTGGTCGGAAAGATCGCCCGCTGAGCGGTCGGCAGCGGCATGCCGGCCAGGTCCTCGTCCGCGATGGGGTGCCCAAAGGCGACCAGGAACGCTCCCGGACGACCGCCACCCCAGGCTTCCGCCCCGGGCCACGTGCCCGCGTCTGCGACACTGGTAGCACCATGCCCAAGCCCGGAGAACTCACTTTCGTCGCCCCGCGCGGAGCCAAGAAGCCGCCGCGGCACCTCGCCGACCTCACGCCCGCCGAGCGCAAGGAAGCCGTCGCCGCGATCGGTGAGAAGCCGTTTCGCGCCAAGCAGCTGTCCACGCACTACTTCGCGCGGTACGCCCACGACCCCGCCGAGTGGACCGACATCCCGGCGGCCTCCCGCGAGAAGCTGCAGGGGGAGCTGCTGCCCGACCTGATGTCCGTGGTCCGGCACATCTCGTGCGACGACGACACCACCCGCAAGACGCTGTGGCGGCTGCACGACGGCACCCTCGTCGAGTCCGTGCTCATGCGCTACCCGGACCGGGTCACCATGTGCATCTCCTCGCAGGCCGGCTGCGGGATGAACTGCCCGTTCTGCGCGACCGGGCAGGCCGGCCTCGACCGGAACCTGTCGACCGCCGAGATCGTGCACCAGATCGTCGACGGCATGCGCGCGCTGCGTGACGGCGAGGTGCCCGGCGGGCCCGCGCGGCTGTCCAACATCGTCTTCATGGGCATGGGCGAGCCGCTCGCGAACTACAAGCGCGTCGTCGGCTCCATCCGCCGCCTCACCGACCCCGAGCCGGACGGCCTCGGGCTCTCGCAGCGCGGCATCACCGTGTCCACCGTCGGCCTCGTGCCGGCGATGCTGCGGTTCGCCGACGAGGGCTTCAAGTGCCGTCTCGCCGTCTCGCTGCACGCCCCCGACGACGAACTGCGCGACACGCTGGTGCCCGTCAACACCCGCTGGAAGGTCCGCGAGGTCCTCGACGCCGCCTGGGAGTACGCGGAGAAGTCCGGCCGCCGGATCTCCATCGAGTACGCCCTCATCCGGGACATCAACGACCAGGCCTGGCGGGGCGACCTGCTCGGCCGGCTCCTCAAGGGCAAGCGGGTGCACGTCAACCTCATCCCGCTGAACCCGACGCCCGGATCCAAGTGGACCGCGTCCCGGCCCGAGGACGAGAAGGCGTTCGTCGAGGCCATCGCGTCCCACGGCGTCCCCGTCACCGTCCGTGACACCCGTGGCCAGGAGATCGACGGCGCCTGTGGACAGCTTGCGGCGGCGGAGCGCTGACCTTGTAGCCTGAGCTCGAACACAGATGCATATTCCGACAGGGGAGCGCCACAGCGCTGAGAGTGCGGCACCGTCAGGCCGCAGACCCTCTGAACCTCGCCCAGGTCATTCTGGGTAGGAAGTTCGGTCGTTACTCGAGCTGTTGCGCCCTGCCCGCGCGGCCATGGAACTCCATGGCCGGGCGGGTGGGGCCGCGTCTCTTCCTGGTCACACCCAGGAGGAAATCCAGTGAGCACCAAGAAGATGGCCGCCGCGGCGCTCGTCGCCGCGCTCGGCGTCACCACCCTCGCCGCCTGCGGCGGGTCCGACGGCAAGGACACCGCGAGCACCCCCAAGACGGTGAAGCTCGTCAGCCACGACTCCTTCAACGCCTCCAAGGAGGTCCTGGCGGAGTTCACCCGCCAGACCGGCCTCAAGGTCCAGGTCGTCAAGAGCGGCGACGCCGGCGAGGCCGTCAACAAGGAGATCCTCACCAAGGGCAGCCCGCAGGGCGACGTCTTCTTCGGCGTCGACAACACCCTGCTGTCCCGCGCCCTCGACAACGGCATCTTCGTCCCCTACGAGGCGAAGGGCCTGGACCGGGTCCCGGCCGCGCTCCGCCTCGACAAGGAGAACCGGGTCACCCCGATCGACTCCGGCGACATCTGCGTCAACTACGACAAGGAGTACTTCGCCGACAAGAAGCTCGCGCCCCCGCAGACCTTCGACGACCTGGCGAAGCCCGCCTACAAGGACCTGCTCGTCGTCGAGAACCCCGAGCGCTCCTCCCCGGGCCTCGGCTTCCTGCTCGGCACCGCCGCCCAGTACGGCGACCAGGGCTGGCAGGACTACTGGTCCAAGCTCAAGGCCAACGGCGTCAAGACCGTCGACAGCTGGGAGCTCGCCTACAACCAGGAGTTCTCCGGCTCCGCGGGCGGCCGGAAGGCCAAGGGAGACCGGCCGCTGGTCGTCTCCTACGCCTCCAGCCCGCCCGTCGAGGTGCTCTACTCCGAGCCGCAGCCGGAGACCGCCCCCACCGGCGTCTCCACCGGCACCTGCTTCCGGCAGACCGAGTTCGCCGGCCTGCTCGACGGGGCCAGGAACCCCGAGGGCGGCAAGCTGCTGATCGACTTCCTGATCTCCAAGAAGTTCCAGGACGACATGCCGCTGCAGATGTTCGTGAACCCGGTGGCAGAGGACGCCACCCTGCCCGAGCTCTTCACCAAGCACGGCGTGGTCGTCGACAAGCCGCAGACCATGGCCCCCGAGAAGATCGCGGAGAACCGTGACGAGTGGATCAAGTCGTGGTCCTCGCTCGTTCTGAAGTAGACCGCGAAGCCCGGCGGCGGGACGTGCGCGGGAGCGCGGCGCGGCTCGGCCTGATGGCCGTGCCCGTCGCGTTCTTCGGGCTGTTCTTCGCCTGGCCCGTCGCCTCCATCGTCGAGCGCGGTCTCGGCGGCGACGGCGGCCGGTGGTTCGACGGGTTCGCGCAGACCCTGGGCCGGCCGGAGATCCTCGACGTGCTGTGGTTCACGCTCTGGCAGGCGCTCGCCTCCACCGCGCTGACCCTGCTGATCGCGCTGCCCGGCGCGTACGTCTTCGCGCGCTTCGACTTCCCCGGCAAGGGGGTCCTGCGCGCCGTCGTCACCGTCCCCTTCGTGCTGCCCACCGTCATGGTCGGCACGGCCTTCCTGGCGCTCGTCGGCCGCCGCGGGCTCCTCGACGAGCTGTGGGGCGTCCGCCTGGACAACGGCGTCTGGGCGATCCTCCTGGCCCACGTCTTCTTCAACTACGCCGTCGTCGTCCGGACCGTCGGCGGGCTGTGGGCCCAGCTCGACCCGCGGCAGGAGGAGGCCGCCCGGGTCCTCGGCGCCTCCCGCTGGACCGCCTGGCGGAAGGTGACCCTGCCGGCCCTCGTCCCGGCGGTCGGCGCCGCCGCCCTCATGGTGTTCCTCTTCACCGCCGGGTCCTTCGCCGTCGTCCAGATCCTCGGCGGACCGACGTACTCCACCCTGGAGACGGAGATCTACCGGCAGACGGTCGACCGCTTCGACCTCGGCACGGCCGCCGTGCTCACGATCGTCCAGTTCGTCGCCGTCGGCGCGATCCTCGCCGTGCACGCCCGGACGGTCCGGCGACGGGAGACCGCGCTGCGGCTCGTCGCCCCCGAGCGGACCGCGCGACGCCCCCGGGGCCTCGGCCAGTGGACGCTGTTCGGGGCCGTCCTGCTCTCGATCGCCCTGCTGCTCGTGCTCCCGCTCGCGGTCCTCGTCGAACGGTCCCTCGACACCCCGGAGGGGTACGGGTTCGGCTACTACCGGGCCCTGCAGGAGGTCGACGCCTTCGGCACCTTCCTCGTCCCGCTGACGGACACCCTCGCGAACTCCCTCCAGTACGCCGTCGTCGCCACCGTCATCGCCGTCGTCATCGGCGGACTGGCCGCGGCGGCGCTGACCCGGCGGGCCGGCCGCCTCGTCCGCGGCTTCGACGCGCTGCTGATGCTGCCGCTCGGGGTCTCCGCCGTCACCGTCGGCTTCGGCTTCCTGATCACCCTCGACGAGCCGCCGTTCGACCTGCGGGCCAGCTGGATCCTCGTCCCCCTCGCCCAGGCGCTCGTCGGCGTCCCCTTCGTCGTCCGCACCATGCTGCCCGTGCTGCGCGCGGTGGACGACCGGCTCCGCGAGGCGGCTGCCGTCCTCGGCGCCTCGCCCCTGCGCGCCTGGCGCGAGGTGGACCTGCCGCTGGTGCGCCGCGCCCTGCTCATCGCGGCCGGCTTCGCGTTCGCCGTCTCCCTCGGCGAGTTCGGCGCGACCGTCTTCATCGCCCGCCCCGACCGCCCCACGCTGCCGGTCGCGGTGGCGCGGCTGCTCGGCCGGCCCGGTGAGCTCAACTACGGCCAGGCCATGGCCCTCTCGACGATTCTGATGGTGGTGTGCGCGGTGTCCCTGCTCCTGCTCGAACGGCTGCGCACCGACCGCACCTCCGGGGAGTTCTGATGCTGACCCTCACGGACGCGACCGTACGGTTCGGCGACCGCGCGGTGCTCGACGCGGTGGACCTGGAGGTCGCCGAGCACGAGATCGTGTGCGTGCTCGGGCCGAGCGGCAGCGGGAAGTCCACCCTGCTGCGGGCCGTCGCCGGCCTGCAGGCGCTGGACGCCGGCCGGGTCCTGCTCGGCGGCACCGACCAGGCCGGGGTGCCGGTGCACCGGCGGGGCGTCGGCCTGATGTTCCAGGACCATCAGCTCTTCCCCCAGCGTGACGTCGCCGGCAACGTCTCCTTCGGCCTGCGGATGCACGGCGTCGGCCGGGCCGAACAGCAGGCCCGGGTCGCCGAGTTGCTCGACCTCGTGGGCCTTCCCGGAGCGGGGCGGCGGGCCGTCGCCTCGCTCTCCGGCGGCGAGCAGCAGCGGGTCGCGCTGGCCCGCGCCCTCGCGCCGCGGCCGCGGCTGCTGATGCTCGACGAGCCCCTCGGCCAGCTCGACCGCGGGCTGCGGGAACGGCTGGTCACCGAACTGCGCGACCTCTTCGGCCGGTTGGGAACGACGGTGCTGGCCGTCACCCACGACCAGGGCGAGGCGTTCGCCCTCGCCGACCGCGTCGTGGTCATGTGCGACGGCCGGATCGCCCAGTCCGGCACGCCGCTCGACGTCTGGCAGCGGCCGGCCTCCGAGTTCGTGGCGCGCTTCCTCGGTTTCGACAACGTCGTGGCGGCGACCGTGGCCGCCGGCTCCGCCGACACGGTGTGGGGCCGGATCCCGGTCCCGGACGGGTCGCCGCGCGGTGCGGCCCGGCTCCTGGTGCGCCCGGGCGGCGTGCGGCTCGGCGCCCCCGCGGACGGCCTGACCTGCACGGTCGAGGCCCGGACCTTCCGCGGCAGCCGCGTGGCCGTACGGCTCCGCCCGGACGACGGGCCCGCGCTGGAGGCGGAGTGCGCCCTGCACGACGCGCCGGAGGCCGGAGCCCGTGTCGGCGTGACCTTCGCGCCCGCCGAGGTCGTGCTCCTGGCGGACGCCACCTCCGGCTGACCGCGCGCCCGGGCGGCACCGGGGCACACGGGGAGGGGGCCGTGCTCACGGAGTCGCGGCGGGCTCCCGGGCCGCGGGCGCGGCGCCGTCGCCCCGGCGGGCGTCCGGCACCGGAGCGCCTGCCGTCGGCTCGCCCTCCGGCGCCCCGAACCAGGCCACCGCCACCGCGCCGGCCACCGCCAGGACGAACCCGGCCACGGCGAGCCAGGCGAACCCGGGGCGCGAGGCGTCGCCCAGCCACCAGACGCCGATCATGCCGGGGAGCACGGTCTCGCCGACGACCAGCGCCGCCGTCGCCCCGTTCACCGAACCGATCTGCAACGCGACCGTGTGCAGGTACATGCCGCCGGCGCCGGCCACGAGGATCGCGTACAGCGCCGGATCGGCGAGCAGCGCGGCCGGGTCGAAGGGGTCGATGCCGTTCAGCACCCGGACCCCGACACCGAGCGCGCCGAAGCCCAGGCCCGAGAGGAGACCGGCCAGGACCGCCGCGCGGGCGCCGAGCCGCCGGACGAGGACGGTGCCGCCCGCCATCAGCAGGACGGAGACCGCGAGCAGCCACCCGTGCGTGGCGAGGGACGTGTGCCCGCTGCCCTCGGGGCCCGCGGCGCTCGCCAGCAGCACCAGGGCCGAGCAGACCACCCCGATCGAGGTCCACTCCGCGCGGGTGAGGCGGATCCCGAGGAGCCGGATGCTCAGGACCGCCGTGATCACCAGATTGGCGCTGATCACGGTCTGCGAGAGGAACAGCGGCAGCATCCGGGCGGCCAGGGCCCCGAGCCCGAAGCCGACGAAGTCGAGGATCGTGCCGACGATGAACTCCCAGGTCATCGCCGCCTTCGCGGTCGAGGACAGGCTCGGGCCGCCGTGCCGGCTGAGCTGTCCGGCCGCCGCCTCGCGGCGGGCGGACCTGCGGGAGCCGACCGCCTGCAGGACCGAACCCGTGCCGTAGCAGAGCGAGGCGGCGACCGCGGTGAGCAGTCCTGTGAGCACTGGCGGCTCCGTTTCCGTCGTACGGCATCCCCGCCGTGTGCTGTTCCTGCGTCGTCCCCGGGACAGACGGGATACCGGGCGGCGAAGTTGCCTCCGGCCTCCGGCCAGGACGGCCGGATCCGGGTGGTCCGGTGCGTCGGCTCCCGGGTCGCCGCCGTCGGGGAGCGGGCGCCGGGAGCCGGGATCGCGCGGCCGGTCAGGCGCCCAGCGGGACGGCCGCGAGCTCTCCGACCAGCCAGGTCAGGGGCAGGAAGACCGCCAGCAGGGCGCCCGCCCGCAGCAGCGCGGCCGTGCGCAGCACGGTGGGCGGGGCGCCCAGGCGCAGCAGCGCCTCGGTGGTGTGGGCGCGGCACTGCTTCGATTCGAGGGTCGCCGTCAGCAGCGTCGCCGTCGTGCAGGACATCACCAGCGCCGCGCCCAGGCCGGTCAGCGGGCCGAAGTCGCCCGTCCCGGACCCGTACAGGGTGACCGCGGCCACCGCTCCGGACGCCACCGCGCACACCACGCCCAGGGGGCGCCCGATGCGGCGGGACTCGTCCATCAGGACGCGCCCGGCCAGCAGCCGGACCGCGCCGGGCCGGACCGCCTGCAGCAGGCGGCCGCACCAGTGGGTCAGACCGGGCCCGGCCATCGCCAGACCCACGGCGGTGAGGACCCAGCCGGCGAGGACGCCTCCCGGGCTGGCCTCGAAGCGGCCCGGCAGCGGGAAGTCGCCGTTCCCGCCGCCCTGGCCCGCGTACGTCTCCACGGCCAGCCCCACGGCGAGCAGCGCGACGCCCCAGGGCAGCCCCGACGGGGTCGTCCGCTCCGCGCCCTCGGGCGCGACGGGCTTCCGCGGCCGCAGGGCGAGCCCGGCGGCCGTCGAGGCGACCACCGGCAGGATCGCGAGCAGGGTGAGCGCGGCGGCCAGCGGGAGGGGCTGGTCGGCGGCGAGCAGTTCGGCCGCGGCGCCGTCGAACGGCAGGCCGGTGATGTCGCCGCGCAGGTGCAGGTAGAACAGCAGGGCGAGCATCGAGCCCAGCGTGCAGGAGACCGCCGTCGACGCGGCGGCGAGCGCCGTCAGCCGGGCCGGGCCGAGCCCGATCGCCGAGAGCCCCGGCCGCGGCCGGGTGCTGGGATCCGTACGGGCCACCGCCACCGCGAAGTGCGCGGTCGCGGCCAGCGGGATCACGCACCACAGCAGCCGCAGCACGGACGAGGCCGACCGGTCCGGATGGCCCACGGCGTACCCCAGCGTGCACAGCAGAAGGAAGCCGACCCCCGCCGCCGCCGCGGCGACCAGGAGCCGCCGCAGCAGGACGAGGGGATGGGTGCCGCGGACTAGACGGAGAGCGAGCACGCGGCGACGCCCTCCGCCCCGTTCGTCGGCGGCAGGGAGCCGGCACTCACGCGGCGCCCGTCCAGCAGGCCGACCGCGCGGTCGGCGAGGGTGGCCACCTCGGCGTCGTGGGTGGCGAGCAGCACCGTGATGCGGTGCGAGCGGGCCGCGGCCGTCAGGGTGCGGAGCACCTGCGCGCCGTCGGCGCTGTGCAGGGAGGCGGTGGGTTCGTCGGCGAAGAGCACCGTCGGGGTGGTGACCAGGGCGCGGGCGATCGCGATCCGCTGCCGCTGCGACTGGTTGAGGGCGTGCGGGCGCCGGCGCGCGCACATGCCGATGTCGAGCCGCTCCAGCCACTCGATGGCGGCGGCCTTGGCGCTCCGGTGCGACACCCCGCGCAGCAGGAGCGGCAGGGCGGCGTTCTCCCAGGTGGTCAGCTCCGGCACGAGCCCCGGCTCGGGGTCGATCCAGCCGAACCGGTCCCTGCGGAGCCGCTCGCGCTGGGGCCCGGTCATGGTGTGCACGGGGCTGCTGTTGAACCAGACCTCGCCCTGCTGGGCGACGGCCTGGCCGGACAGACAGTGCATCAGCGCGGTCTTGCCGCTGCCGCGCGGACCGACCAGGGCGAGGATCTCGCCTTCGCGGACCCCGAGGGAGACCCCGCTCAGCGCGGTCGATCCCCCCAGGGAGTAGTGCAGGGAACGCGCCCAGAGCACGTCGTTGTCCGGTGGGGCCATCGCGTACACCTCGAAGTCGGATCGAGTCGGATCGGAGGAGCGTCGGATCTGATGTGTGGTCCCCCGTGCTTCCCCCGTCCGGGGGAACGAAGAGACGGTCCTGTCGGTCACTGGGCACCGTAAGGATTCGGATCCGCCGGTACGGACAGCACGCGGCCCGGGCACCCCGTCATCCACTCGGATGGCGGCATGCCCGGGCCGTTCACGCCGTGAGGGCGGCGTGGGTCGCGAGGCGCCTTACAGCTTCGTCCAGGCCTCCGTGAGGGTCTCGCGGAGGATCCGCTCGATCTCGTCGAACGTGGACTGGTCGGAGATCAGCGGCGGGGCCAGCTGGATGACCGGGTCGCCACGGTCGTCGGCGCGGCAGTACAGACCGTTCTCGAAGAGCGCCTTCGACAGGAAGCCGTACAGGACGCGCTCGGTCTCCTCGTCGTTGAAGGACTCCTTGGTGACCTTGTCCTTGACGAGCTCGATGCCGTAGAAGAAGCCGTTGCCGCGGACGTCGCCGACGATCGGCAGGTCGTGCAGCTTCTGCAGGGTCGACAGGAAGTTGCCCTCGTTGTCGAGCACGTGCTGGTTCAGCTTCTCCTTCTCGAACAGGTCGAGGTTGGCGAGGCCGACGGCGGCGGAGACCGGGTGGCCGCCGAAGGTGTAGCCGTGCAGGAAGGTGTTGTCGCCCTTGTAGAACGGCTCCGCGAGCCGGTCGGAGACGATGCACGCGCCGATCGGGGAGTAGCCCGACGTCATGCCCTTGGCGCAGGTGATCATGTCCGGCACGTAGCCGAACTTGTCGCAGGCGAAGGTGGTGCCGAGGCGGCCGAAGGCGCAGATGACCTCGTCGGAGACGAGCAGCACGTCGTACTGGTCGCAGATCTCGCGGACCCGCTGGAAGTACCCGGGCGGCGGCGGGAAGCAGCCGCCGGCGTTCTGCACCGGCTCCAGGAAGACGGCGGCGACGGTGTCGGGGCCCTCGAAGAGGATCTCCTGCTCGATCTGGTCGGCGGCCCAGCGACCGAAGGCCTCGGGGTCGTCGCCGAAGAGCGGGGCGCGGTAGATGTTCGTGTTCGGCACCTTGTGCGCACCGGGGACCAGCGGCTCGAAGGGGGCCTTCAGGCCGGGCAGGCCGGTGATCGACAGGGCGCCCTGCGGGGTGCCGTGGTACGCGACCGCGCGGGAGATGACCTTGTACTTGGTGGGCTTGCCGACCAGCTTGAAGTACTGCTTGGCCAGCTTCCAGGCCGTCTCGACGGCCTCTCCGCCACCGGTGGTGAAGAAGACCTTGTTGAGGTCGCCCGGGGCCTCGTGGGCGAGGCGCTCGGCCAGTTCGACGGCCTTGGGGTGGGCGTACGACCACACCGGGAAGAAGGCGAGCTCCTTGGCCTGGCGGGCGGCGGTCTCGGCGAGCTCCGTGCGGCCGTGGCCGGCCTGGACCACGAACAGGCCGGCGAGGCCGTCGAGGTACTTCCTGCCCTTGTCGTCGTAGATGTAGGTGCCCTCACCGCGGACGATGGTGGGGACGGGGTTGTTCTCGTACGACGACATGCGGGTGAAGTGCATCCACAGGTGGTCGTAGGCGGACTTGGAGAGATCGCTGCGGGAGTTGCTCACGGCTATCGGGTTCCCCACATATAGGTCTGCTTCTTGAGCTTGAGGTAGACGAAGCTCTCGGTGGAGCGCACGCCGGGGAGGGTGCGGATGCGCTTGTTGATCACATCCAGCAGGTGGTCGTCGTCCTCGCAGACGACCTCCACCATCAGGTCGAAGGAGCCCGCGGTCATCACCACGTACTCGCACTCGGCCATGGCCGTCAGCGCGTCCGCCACCGGGTCCAGGTCGCCCTCGACGTTGATGCCCACCATCGCCTGCCGCCGGAACCCCACGGTGAGCGGGTCGGTGACGGCGACGATCTGCATGACGCCCTGGTCGAGCAGTTTCTGGACGCGCTGCCGCACGGCGGCTTCGGACAGGCCGACGGCCTTGCCTATCGCCGCGTAGGGACGGCGACCGTCCTCCTGTAGCTGCTCGATGATCGCCAGGGAGACGGCATCGATCGTCGGGGACGAGCCGGATCCGGTCCTGGAGTTAGCGCTTTGACTGGCCACGAGCTCACTCTGCACCGGGACTCGTCTGTCTGGCAAGCCCGGATCGATGAAATTCGTTGTTTCGGCTCCATCATCTCACTGAATCCGAAGTTGGGGGCTGTCGGGCCTGTCGAAAGCGTCCGCCGAGCGACTACTGTGGGGGTGTCTCACCCATCGGGACAGAATGAACTCTGAACGACAGGAGGGGTGGCAAGTGACCACCGAGCTGCGCCGGCTGCGTAACTACATCAACGGGGAGTTCCGGGACGCCGCCGACGGGCGGACCATCGATGTGGTCAACCCGGCCACGGGCGAGGTCTACGCCACGTCTCCGCTCTCCGGCCAGAGCGACGTCGACGCCGCGATGGACGCCGCGGCCGCGGCGTTCCCGGCCTGGCGCGACACGACGCCCGCCGAACGCCAGAAGGTCCTCCTCAAGATCGCGGACGCGTTCGAGGAGCGGGCCGAGGACCTGATCGCCGCCGAGGTCGAGAACACCGGCAAGCCGGTCGCCCTCACCGCGAGCGAGGAGATCCCGCCCATGGTGGACCAGATCCGCTTCTTCGCGGGTGCCGCCCGCCTGCTCGAGGGCCGCTCGGCCGGCGAGTACATGGAGGGCATGACCTCGATCGTCCGCCGCGAGCCGGTGGGTGTCTGCGCCCAGGTCGCGCCGTGGAACTACCCGATGATGATGGCCGTGTGGAAGTTCGCCCCGGCGCTCGCCGCGGGCAACACGGTCGTCCTCAAGCCCTCGGACACCACCCCCGCCTCGACCGTCCTGATCGCCGAGATCATCGGGCAGATCGTTCCCAAGGGCGTCTTCAACGTCATCTGCGGCGACCGCGAGACCGGCAAGGCGATGGTCGAGCACCCGACCCCGGCCATGGCCTCCATCACCGGCTCGGTACGCGCCGGCATGCAGGTCGCCGAGTCGGCGGCCAAGGACGTCAAGCGCGTCCACCTGGAGCTCGGCGGCAAGGCCCCCGTCGTCGTGTTCGAGGACACCGACATCGACAAGGCCGTCGAGGACATCTCGGTGGCGGGCTTCTTCAACGCCGGCCAGGACTGTACGGCCGCCACCCGCGTGCTCGTCCACGAGTCCATCCACGACGAGTTCGTGGCCCGGCTCGCGAAGGCCGCCACCGACACGAAGACCGGCCTGCCGGACGACGAGGACGTGCTCTACGGCCCGCTGAACAACGCCAACCAGCTCGCGCAGGTCACCGGCTTCATCGAGCGCCTCCCGGCCCACGCCAAGGTCGAGTCGGGCGGTCACCGCGTCGGCGACAAGGGCTACTTCTACGCCCCGACCGTCGTCTCCGGCCTGAAGCAGGACGACGAGATCGTCCAGAACGAGGTCTTCGGCCCGGTCATCACGGTGCAGTCGTTCCGTGACGAGCAGCAGGCCCTGGAGTTCGCCAACGGCGTGGAGTTCGCCCTCGCCTCCTCGGTCTGGACGAAGGACCACGCCCGCGCGATGCGCATGTCGAAGTCCCTCGACTTCGGCTGCGTCTGGATCAACACCCACATCCCGCTGGTCGCGGAGATGCCGCACGGCGGCTACAAGAAGTCCGGCTACGGCAAGGACCTCTCGGCGTACGGCTTCGAGGACTACACGCGCATCAAGCACGTGATGACGTCCCTGGGCTGAACTCCCTGAACACGGACGGGCGGTCGGGTTCCTCCCCGGCCGCCCGTCCGCGCGTCCGGACCGTGCGGGCGGTTCCCGCGGCCGGACCGGGCGCCGTCCCCGCGTCGGCACGGGGCGCGGGCCGGCGACCGGCCGCTCCGGGAGCCCTCGGCCTACGAACCGTCCGAGGCGTAGGAGAACGGCCGGTCGGGGCAGTGCCGGCAGTCGAAGACGTACAGGCCGCCCATGTCGCCGATCATCAGCCCCGGCGCCCGTTGGAGCGCCCGCCGGTCCTCGTACGGCAGATCCCGCACCGTGCCCTCCGCGGGCCGCTCCTCCAGCGGCAGCCAGGACCGCCACGAGGCACCGTCGAACTCGGCGCTGGAGACCGTCAGCAGATGTTCCGTGCGCCGCCCGCAGTCGGGGCAGTCCGGCCAGCGCGGCTCCTGGCACCAGGACGGCCAGCCGCCGACCTTGATCCCCTCCGCCACCGACAGGTGGTACCAGTACGACCAGCCCGTGCTCGCCTCCAGGGCCTCGAACCGGGCGTCCAGCGCGTCGTGCAGTTCCTCCGGCAGGTCCCACTGCGCGTACTCCGTCACCCGCTCCGGGTGCAGCACGCAGGGGTCGGGCAGGTAGTTCTCCCGGGCTCCGGGCGGCGGGGGAGGAGCCGGCAGGACGTCCTCGTCGGCGCCGCTGTCCCGCCAGTAGAGCTCGGGGCGCGGCGACCAGCCGAAGTCGTGCGCGTGGTAGAAGGGGCACCACAGCATCTGAAGCACGTCCGTGCCCTGGGGAAACGGCAGTTCGGGCACGTCGGGGGCGTACAGCTGGAGCACCGGGACGAGCGGCACCGGCCCGGGCCGCGGCACCGGGCTGTACTCGGTGCCCACGTGCTCGTCCTCGCAGTGCGGCCACGCCTCCGAGGCCGGCCACAGCAGCGGCCCGCCGACCGAACTGTCCAGCACGCCCGGCTCACCGCGGCGCGGATGCAGCCGTACGGCCTCCCGCCGGTAGGGGACCACCTCGGGGAAGAGCGCCTCCACGTCGACGGGGCGCGGCGGGGTCGTGCGGAGCGGGGCGTCGGCCATGGCGCACAACCTACGACGCCCCGTGATCGACAAGGTGTCGGGGCAGGGGCCGCGGGGGAGACGGAGCGTCCATTGCCCCGGCGCGGGGCGCAGGGGGAGGCTGCTCGGGTGAGAGCGACAGCGAGGAACACCATGTCCCGCCGGACCCTGCTGCGCGGACTCGGCGGCGCCGCGGGCCTGATGGCGACGGCCGGCTGCGGGGTGCCCGCCGCCTACGTGGAGCCCGGCCGCCGGTCCGGGCGCGACCTGTCCGCGCGCGACCGGGTCCTCGACTTCGCCAACTGGCCCCTGTACATCGACACCGACGACGACGACACGTCCAAGCGCCCCACACTCGACGCCTTCGCCGAGCGGACCGGGATCTCCGTCCGGTACACCGAGGAGATCAACGACAACGACGAGTTCTTCGGCAAGGTGAGCCCCGCGCTGATGAACCACCAGGAGACCGGCCGGGACCTGATCGTCGTCAGCGACTGGATGGCCGCGCGCTTCGTGCGGCTCGGCTGGGTGCAGGAGATGGACCGCTCCCGGCAGCCGAACATCACCCGGCACCTCGATCCGCAGCTGCGCGGCCCCGCCTTCGACGAGGGCCGGCTGCACAGCGTGCCCTGGCAGTCCGGGATCACCGGCATCGCCTACAACCGCCGGAAGCTGGGCCGGGAGATCCGCTCGACCAGGGACCTCTGGGCCGGCGACCTGCGCGGCCGGGTCACCCTGCTGTCCGGGCTCGACGAGTCCTTCGCCCTGCTGATGCAGGGCAACGGGGTGGACGTGACCCGCTGGACCGGCGACGACTTCCACGCGCTGTGCGAACAGGTCGAGGGGCTCGTACGGCGCAAGCACATCCGCCGCTTCACCGGGAACGACTACATCAAGGACCTCTCCACCGGCGACGTCCTGGCCTGTCAGGCCTACTCCGGGGACGTCATCCAGCTCCAGGCCGACAACCCCGACATCGAGTTCGTCGTCCCCGAGGAGGGTGCCGAGCTGTGGGCCGAGTCGCTGATGATCCCCAACCTCGCCTCGCACAAGGCCAACGCCGAGGCCCTGGTCGACTACTACTACGAGCCCGAGGTGGCCGCCGAACTGGCCGCCTGGGTCAACTACGTGTGCCCGGTGCCCGCCGCCCGTGACGTCCTCGCCGACTCCCGCGACGAGGAGCTGGCCGCTCTCGCCGAGGACCCGCTGATCTTCCCGGACGACGCGATGCGCCGGCGGCTCGCCATCGCCCGGGACATCACCTCCGAGGAGCGCGCCGGGTTCGCCAGGAGGTGGAACTCGATCGTCGGGCTGTGAGTTCCATCCTCGTGAACTCGACTGTGACGTATGGCCTGTTCGTCGCCTGGGCGCTGCACGACGCCGAGGAGCTCGCGCGTGGACCGCGCTGGGTCCGGGAGCGGCTGCCGGAGCTGCGCGAGCGGTTCCCCGAGGTGCCGGAGCCCGTCTGGAAGGCCATGGAGGGAGTGGACGAGCGGGAGTTCGCGGCCGCCGTCGCCGTGATGGGCGCCGTGGTCGCCGCCGCGGCCGTCGCGGGGGCACGCTCGAAGGGGCGGTCCGCCTTCTACCAGGCCGCGTTGAACGGCTTCGGGCTGCACGGGCTCGTCCACCTCGCCCAGGCCGCCGTGGTCCGCGGCTGCACGCCCGGCTCGGTCACCTCGCCGCTGCTCGTCGTCCCCTTCACGCTCTGGGCCAGGGGGCGGCTGAAGCGGGCGGGGGTCCTGCGGCCGGCCCGGGCGAGGGACGCCGTGACGGGACTCGCGGTGGCCGCGGGCGCCACCGTCGCCGCGCACACGGTGGCGCGGCGGGTGACCCGGCGCGGGTGAGCGGCCGACGGTGAAGGCCGGGTGATCGCGGGGGCGGCCGGCGTCCGGAGCTCAGGGGCGACCCGATTTTTGAACACGTTCATGAGGGGCGTAGGGTGCTGCCATGAGCGACACGAACGGGCCGAGAGCCCTCCTCAAGCGCATCCGCGTCTGGCTGGTCGTCTTCATCGTCTGCCTGGTGCTCAGCGGCCTCACCGCCTTCCCGCTGGTCACCGAACTCCACCTCGCCGAGAGCGCGCTGACGTCCTGGGCGAGCCCCGCCGCCGACCTCTTCCCCGGGCTGCTCGACTGGATCCGGCGGGTGCGCGTCGGCCTCGACACCGCCGACGCGGAGTACCCCTTCGTGCTGTACGGCACCGACTGGCTGGCCTTCGCCCACCTCGTCATCGCCGTCGCGTTCTACGGGCCCTACCGCGACCCGGTCCGCAACATCTGGGTCGTCGAGTTCGGCATGATCGCCTGCGCCGGCATCATCCCGCTCGCCCTGATCTGCGGACCGATCCGGGACATCCCCTTCTGGTGGTCGGTCATCGACATGTCGTTCGGTGTCGTCGGCGTGGTCCCACTGCTGGTCGTGCGGCGGATGATCAAGCGCCTGGAGGGCCTGACGGCCGCCCCGCCGACGACGCGGCCGGCGGCCGCGGTCTCCTGAGCCGCTGACGGGGGCGGCGGCGCCGGCCACCGGCCGACCCGCCGCCGCACCGGGACCGCCGGCGGTCAGGCGGAGGGCGGGCCGAAGGCCGCCACCATGAGGTTCAGCGCGACCCTGTTCATGTCCTGGCCCTTGGCGTCGGTGGAGTTCACGCTGTACACGAGGGTGCGCGAACCGTCCCGGGTCGAGGCGATCGCCGCGTTGTAGCCCCACCGGCCGCCCGTCTTGCCCCACACCTCCCTGCCGCCCAGCTTCTTCATCGACAGCCCCACCGAGTAGGCCGCCGGGGCGCCGGTCCTCGCGTCCGCGACCTTCGGCAGCGTGAACATCTCCTCCAGCAGCGGGCCGCGCACCACGTCGCCCCGGAACAGGGCCCGCGTGAAGCGCTCCAGATCGGCCGTGGTGGAGATGATGTCCCCGGCCGCCCAGCCGTCCGTCGTCCCCCACACCGTCACGTCCCGCAGCCCCGTCGTCCCGTCGGCCAGCCGCATCGTCTGGTAGCCGTGGTTGTGACGGCCGGCGATGTGCGGGTCGGCCCCCGGGAGGGACGTGCCCCGCAGGCCCAGCGGCCGGAGGACGCGGGCGGTGACCTGGTGCTCGTAGGAGTCGCCCGTCACGCGCTCGATCAGCAGGCCCGCGATCGTGTAGCCGATGTTGAGGTAGTGCTGCTTCGTCCCGGGCGCGAACTCCGGCTCCTTCGCCGTCGCCGAACGCACCGTCTCCCGGGGGTCGTGGACGTCGAAGCGGTGCGCGTACCACTCCTCGACGGTCTCGCCCGGGAAGTCCGGGGCCGGGATGCCGTGCGTGTGGTCGAGCAGCTGGCGGACGGTGACCGCGCCGTAGCGGGCGGGGACCAGGTCAGGCAGGTACGAGCGGGCCGTCCGGTCGAGGTCCAGCCGCCCCTCGGCGGCCAGCTGCAGGGCGACCGCCGCCGTGAAGACCTTCGTCACCGAACCGGCCCGGAAGCGGGCGCCGGGGTCGGCCGGGCGGCCGGTCCGCAGGTCGTGCACGCCCGAACTGCCCCGCCAGACGCCTTCGGTGCCGCCGGCCCGGACCAGAGCCGCCGTCGCGTCGGCCGTCGGCAGTCCGGCGATCGCCGCCTCCAGGGCCGGGCCCAGCGGCGGGGCGGACACCGCGAGGGCGGTGCCCGGGCCGGCGGCCACCGCCGGGACGACCGCCGGGCCCGCGGCGACCCCGAGGACCAGGGCGGCGGCGAGCAGGGTGCGGGTGGTGCGCTTCATGGTCAACTCCGTGGGTGCGAGCCGTTGTTCTCGATGGCTCCATCCTGCTGACCTGCGCCGTCGCGCGGATCGCCCGCACCGGCGGTCTTCCCCGGGTCAGTTCCTCCCCGACGCGGGGGAGTCCGCGCGCGCCCCGCCTCCCCCGGCCGGGGGAGCGGCCGTGCCGGCCGCGACCAGTCCGGTCTCGTACGCGCAGATCACCGCCTGGATCCGGTCGCGCAGCCCCAGCTTGGCGAGCACGTTCCCGACGTGCGTCTTGACCGTGTGGTCGCTGACCACCAGCTCCGCGGCGATCTCGGCGTTCGACAGACCGCGCGCGAGCAGCAGCAGCGTCTCGCGCTCACGCCCGGTCAGCGCGTCCAGGGCCGGATGGGTCCGGCGCGGCCGGACCGAGGGGCGGGTGTACTGCTCCACCAGCCGCCGCGCCACCGACGGCGCGAGCAGCGAGTCGCCCCGCGCCACGACCCGCACCGCGTGCACCAGGTCGTCCCGGCGCACGTCCTTCAGCAGGAAGCCGCTGGCGCCCGCGTGCAGCGCCTCGTACACGTACTCGTCGGAGTCGAAGGTCGTCAGCATCACCGTCCGGCAGTCGCTCCGCTCGCTGATCGCCCGGCAGGCCTCGATGCCGTCGGTCCGCGGCATCCGGATGTCGAGCAGCGCCACGTCCGGTGCGAGCCGGAGCACCGCCTCGACCGCCTCCGCGCCGTCGCCCGCCTCGGCGACGACCTCGATGTCCGGCTGGACGTCCAGGATCATCGCGAAGCCGCTGCGGACCAGTTCCTGGTCGTCCGCCACCACCACACGGATCGTCAACTCCCCACCTCCGCACCAGAGGTTACGGGGATCTCCACCCGCACCTCGAAGCCCCGGCCGCCCGGACCCGGACCGGTGACCGCCGTGCCGCCGTGGGCCGCCGCGCGCTCCCGTATGCCCACGAGACCGTGCCCGGCCGATCCCGGCTGGGCCCCGCGCCCGTCGTCCGACACCACGATCCCCAGGACACCCTCCGCGTACCTCAGCCGGACCGAGGCGCTGCGCGCGTGCGCGTGGCGGACCACGTTCGTCAGCGCCTCCTGCACGATCCGGTAGACGGTCGCCCCGGTCGCCGCGGACAGCGTCCGCACGCCGCCGGACGTCTCGTACCCGACGTCGAGCCCGCTGGCCCGCACCCGCTCCACCAGCTCGTGGAGCGCCGCGATGTCCGGCTGCGGAGCACGCGGGGAATCACCCGGACCGTCGCCCTCCCGCAGGACCCCCAGCATCCGGCGCAGCTGCGCCATCGCGTCCCGGCCGGTCTCGGAGATCGCGTCGAACGCGGCCTCCGCCCGGTCCGGAGCCGTCCGTACCGCCACCGGCCCGGCCTCGGCCTGCACGATCATCAGGCTCACCGCGTGCGACAGGATGTCGTGCATCTCCCGTGCGATCCTGGCCCGTTCGCGCGCCGCGGCCTGCTCGGCCTCGACCCGGTCCGCCCGCTGCCGGGTGACGGTCAGCCGGCCGAAGACGTAGGCCGCGGCGAAGACGAAGAGGGAGAAGGTCAGTTCCCGGGCCGACCGGGTGTTGAGCCAGACGGAGCACGGGACGGCGACGAGCATCAGCAGCGCGGTCACGAGCCGCTGCCACGGCGGGGCGAGCATCGCGATCGTGTAGACGATGACCAGGCCCGTGTAGGGCAGCGGCTGCCCCGGGCCCTCCAGGGCCAGCTGGTACACGCTGCCGGCGGCCAGGATCGCGAGCAGCACGGTCAGCGGCGCGCGGCGCCGCCAGACCAGCGGGACCACCATGAGCGTCGTCATGCCGTACGCCGGCCAGGTCGCCGGCTCCAGCTCGGCCGGCCGGGGCACCACGAACGGCAGCGTCATCGCCGCCTGCACCAGCAGCGCCAGCCCGATGTCGACCGCCCACGGGTTGGCCGCCCCCACCATCCGGGCCCGCTCCCACCGGTCCCGTACCTCCCCCCGCAGGTCCATTACGGCTTGCGGCCCACCGCGCCGAACTGCGCCACCTCGCTCGCCGGGGCGAACCGCCAGCTCGCGCACGAGACGATGCCCGGCTCCAGCACGTCGAGCCCCTCCAGCAGGGAGGCGAACTCGGCGCGGGTGCGGGCGGTGATCGGCGGGGTGGCGTTCTCGTTCCAGAACGCCATCGCCTCGGCGTTGCCCTCGCCGCCCAGGCCGGGCTCCAGGGTGGGGTGGGTCAGGACGAGGTGGCTGCCGGAGGGCACCGCGTCCATCAGGGTCCGCACGATGCCGCGGACCTCGTCCGTGTCCAGCACGAAGTTGAGGATGCCGAGCATCATCACCGCGACCGGCCGCGACAGGTCCAGGGTCCGCGCCGCCGCCTCCAGGATCCGTTCCGGCTGCCGCGCGTCCGCGTCGACGTACTCGGTGACGCCCTCCGGGGCGCTGGTCAGCAGGGCCCGGGCGTGCGTCAGGACGATCGGGTCGTTGTCGACGTAGACGACGCGGGAGTCCGGCGCGACGCGCTGGGCGACCTCGTGGGTGTTGTCGGCCGTCGGCAGGCCCGTGCCGATGTCCAGGAACTGGCGGACGCCCGCCTCGCCGGCCAGGTGGGTCACCACCCTGCCGAGGAACGCCCGGTCCGCGCGGGCGACTTCGCCGATGCTCGGGTAGAAGCCGGTGACCTGGTCGCCGACGGCCCGGTCCACCGGGTAGTTGTCCTTGCCGCCCAGCCAGTAGTTCCACACGCGGGCGTTGTGCGCGACGTCGGTACGGATCCTGTCGGTCCCGGTCACCTCGGAGCACCCCTTCGCAGTTCGGCGACGAGGGCGTCCACCCGGTTGGTGGTGATGGAGTCCACGCCGTGCGCGATCAGCTTACGCATGGAGTGCCGGGTGTCCGCCGTCCAGGCCGAGACCAGGTAGCCGTCCCTGTGCACCTTGTCCACCAAGGCCCGACTCAGAAGCCCGAAACGGTAGTTGAGCCAGCGCGGCCGGACCGCCTCGAGCAGCGCGGTCCGCGGCGGGGCCAGCGACGTCCACGTCAGCGCGATCTCGGCGGACGGGTCCGCGGCCCGCACGTGGAGCATGGCGACGCCGCCCGCGCAGTAGAGGACCCGCTCGGAGGCGCCGCACTCCCGGACGATGCCGACGACGGTGCGGACGGAGCCCTCGTCGCCGCCCGGCAGATCGATCATCAGCCGGCGCGAGCCGGCCGCGATCAGCGCCTCGCGCAGCGTGGGGATCTCGTCATAGGTCATGTCGCGGACCTGTTCCAGGGTGAGATCGGCCAGCGCGACGTCGTGGCCCCACAGCCGTTTCAGCCCGTCGTCGTGCAGCAGGACGGGCACGCCGTCCTCGGTGAGCCGGACATCGATCTCGACGGTGTCCGCGCCCCCCTCGATCGCCGAGACGATCGAGGGGACGGTGTTCTCCCGCACGCGGTACGGGTCGCCGCGGTGGCCTACGACAGTGACGTGGTCCATGCGGCCATTGTCGCGGCATCCACGGCCGGGCGTCCGGACCCGACGGGGTGCGCGCGGCGGCCGGCGCCCTCCCGGGGGACCGGTGGGCGGAGGGTCAGCGGGACAGCCACTTCTCGGTGTAGTCGTCGATCTCCGCGGCCAGCCGGGCCTTGCCGGCCGGGTCGAGGAAGGAGGCCTCGACCGCGTTCTTGGCGAGGGCCGCCAGGCCCCGCTCGTCGAGCTCCAGCAGACGGGCGGCGACCGCGTACTCGTTGTTCAGGTCCGAACCGAACATCGGCGGGTCGTCGCTGTTGATCGTCACCAGGACGCCGGCCTTCACCATCTCCTTGACCGGGTGCTCGTCCAGGTCCAGGACCGCCCGGGTGGCGATGTTCGAGGTCGGGCAGACCTCCAGCGGGATCCGGTGCTCGGCAAGGTACTTCAGCAGCTCGGGGTCCTGCACGGCGCTGGTGCCGTGGCCGATGCGCTCGGCGCCGAGCTCGTTCAGCGCGTCCCAGATGGTCTCGGGGCCGGTCGTCTCGCCGGCGTGCGGGACGGAGTGGAGGCCGGCCGCGATCGCCCGGTCGAAGTACGGCTTGAACTGCGGGCGCGGGACGCCGATCTCCGGGCCGCCGAGCCCGAAGGCGACGAGGCCCTCGGGGTGCAGGTCGACGGCGAGGCGGGCGGTCTCTTCGGCGGCCTCCAGTCCGGCCTCGCCGGGGATGTCGAAGCACCAGCGCAGCACGACGCCCAGCTCGGCCTCGGCGGCCCGGCGGGCGTCCTCGATGGCGTCCATGAAGGCGCGCTCGTCGATGCCCCGGCGGGTCGAGCTGTACGGGGTGATCGTCAGCTCGGCGTACCGGATGTTCTGGCGGGCCATGTCACGGGCGACCTCGTAGGTCAGCAGCCGGACGTCCTCCGGGGTGCGGATCAGGTCCACGACGGACAGGTAGACGTCGATGAAGTGGGCGAAGTCGGTGAACACGAAGTAGTCGACGAGGGCCTCGGGGTCCGTGGGGACCTTGGAGTCCGGGTGTCGGGCGGCCAGTTCCGCGACGATCCGGGGAGAGGCGGAGCCGACGTGGTGGACGTGCAGCTCTGCTTTGGGAAGCCCCGCGATGAAGGGGTGGAGATCGGTCATCGGGACATCGTAGGCCGGGCCGTTCGCCTGTCGGGGGGAGGTCGTAGCATGACGTGACCACGATGGGGGAGGCCCATGTCTGACAACAGCGACCAGCCGCAGGGCGGGTACGACCCGGCGGACCCGTGGGCTCCGCCGAACCGCGACGGCGTGGAATTGAGCAAGCCGTCGCCCTCGCCGGCGACACCGCCGGTGCCGCACGTGCACGACCAGCCGACGATGACGTCGATGCCGACCGGCGAGGTGCCGCCGCCTCCGGTCGCTCCGGGCGGCTACGGCTACCCCACCGCGCCGACCCCGCCGGTCACCCCGGCGACGTCGGGCTACGGGTACCCCGGCTACCCGTCCTACGGCGGCGGCGGGGGCTACGGGCAGCCCGGCTGGCAGCAGCAGCCGTCGAACGGCATGGGCACGGCCTCGATGGTGCTCGGCATCATCGCGACCGCCGGCTTCTGCCTGTACGGCCTGGGGGCGATCCTCGGCATCCTGGCGCTGATCTTCGGCGTCATCGGCCTCAAGAAGGCGGGCCGGGGCGAGGCGACGAACCGGGGCATGGCGATCGCGGGCATCGTGCTCGGCGCGATCGGCACGCTCGTGAGCGCGGTGTTCCTGGGCTTCATCATCTGGGCGATCGCCCAGGACTCCTCGTCCTTCGACGACGAGGACGACCCGTTCGCGACGCACCTGGTCGTGGAGACGCGCCGCTAGGGCCAGTCCGGAGCGAAGGGCGCGTGATCGCCGATCACGCGCCCTCGGCATGTGCGGCGGACCCTCGCCCCGGCCGCTTCTCCACGCCCCGGTCACACCCCCGTGCGCAGGCGCTCCCGGGCCTCCATCAGGGCGAAGCCCAGCAGGTTCAGGCCGCGCCAGCGCGCCGGGTCCTTGGCCCGGGCGTCGTCCGCGGCCAGGCCGATGCCCCAGATGCGGTCCAGCGGGCTGGCCTCCACCAGGACCCGGCCGCCCGTGCCGAGGAGGTATCCGCGCAGCGCCTCGTCCGACGAGAACTTGTGGACGCTGCCCTCCACCACGATCCCGAAGCGCTCCCGCTCCCACACCGCGTCGTCGAAGCCGCGCACCAGCCGCCCGGCGTTCTTCGCCTGCGCGGGCGTCGCGGCGTCCAGCGCGGCCCGCTCGGCCTCCGGGTCCCCGAAGAGCCGTGCCTTCGACGCCATCATCCAGTGCTCCGCCGTCGCGTAGCGCACGCCGTCGACCTCGAAGGGTGACGGCCACCACTGGCTCAGGCAGCTCGCCGAGAGCCGGCCGTCCGGCATCGGCCGGTGCCCCCAGAAGAGCAGCCACTTCACACGTTCACCCCTGCTGACCTGCTCCGTCAGCTGTTCCAGATTCCCCATGCACGCGAGTCTGACAGCCGCCACGGACACTCCGTACGCTGAAATGACCGACCCCTCGACACTTGGTCGACCGATTCCGTCGCGTAACCAAAAGGCAACAACGGAATCACTTGTTGGACGGTTGTCCCTCTGTCAGGATCGGCACTCAATTCGATCTGGAACAACGGAGAGCGTCATGGGCAACCGCTTCCAGGCAACGGACCGCTTCGCGGACGGCGCGCAGTACATCGGCGGGCGTCTGCGGCCCGGAACCTCAGGTCAGGAGCACAGCGTCGTCGACCCGGCGACGGGCGAGCGCGTGTTCACCTACGAACTCGCGTCCACCGCGGACGTGGACGCCGCCGTGGCCGCCGCGCGGGACGCCTTCCCGGGCTGGTCCGGGGCGACCCCGGGCGAGCGCTCGGACGCCCTGCACCGCTTCGCCGGCGTCCTGGCCGAGCAGGCCGACGACCTCGCCCGCGCCGAGTCGCTCCAGTGCGGCAAGCCCGTCAAGCTCACCACCGAGTTCGACGTCCCGGGCACCGTCGACAACACCGCCTTCTTCGCGGGGGCGGCCCGCCACCTCCAGGGCCAGTCGGCCGGCGAGTACAGCGGCGACCACACCTCGTACGTACGCCGCGAGGCGATCGGCGTCGTCGGCTCCATCGCCCCGTGGAACTACCCGCTCCAGATGGCCGCCTGGAAGGTCCTGCCGGCCATCGCCGCCGGCAACACGATCGTCCTCAAGCCGGCCGAGCTCACCCCCCTGACCTCGCTGATGTTCGCCCAGGCGGCCACCGAGGCCGGGATCCCCGACGGCGTCGTCAACATCGTCACCGGCGCCGGCCGCACCACCGGCGAGCACCTCGTCGGCCACCCCGACGTGGCCATGACCTCGTTCACCGGCTCCACCCCCGTCGGCCGGCGCGTCGCCGAGATCGCCACGGCCACCGTCAAGCGCCTCCACCTCGAACTCGGCGGCAAGGCCCCCTTCGTGGTCTTCGACGACGCCGACCTGGAGGCCGCCGCCCACGGCGCCGTCGCCGCCTCGCTCATCAACAGCGGCCAGGACTGCACCGCCGCCACCCGCGCCTACGTCCAGCGTCCGCTCTTCGACGCCTTCGTCGCGCGCGTCGCCGAACTGATGGAGACCGTCCGTCTCGGCGACCCCTTCGACCCCGCCACCGACCTCGGGCCGCTCGTCAGCCACGTGCACCGCGACCGCGTCGCCGCGTTCGTCGACCGCGCCCGCGGCTACGCCACCGTCGTCACCGGCGGCGAAGCGCCGGGCGGTGACCTCAAGGCCGGCGCGTACTATCGTCCGACCTTGATCACCGGCGCCGCGCAGGACAGCGAGGTCGTGCAGTCGGAGATCTTCGGTCCGGTCCTGGTGGCCCTGCCCTTCGACGGCGACGACGAGGGCATCCGGCTCGCCAACGACACCCCGTACGGCCTCGCCGCCTCCGCATGGAGCCGCGACGTCTTCCGGGCGAACCGCGCCACCCGCGAGCTCAGGGCGGGCTGCGTGTGGATCAACGACCACATCCCGATCATCAGCGAGATGCCGCACGGCGGCTACAAGGCCTCCGGGTTCGGAAAGGACATGTCGTCGTACTCCTTCGAGGAGTACACGCAGGTCAAGCACGTGATGTACGACAACACAGCGGTCGCCGCGAAGGACTGGCACCGCACGATCTTCGGGGACCGATAGCAGCCTGTCGCCCGACCAGCGGCGAACACCATCCCGAAAGGGCACAGCGCATGGAGCAGTACGAGCCCGACAGCCTGTCCGCGGCGCAGCTGGCCGCGATGCGGCGCAGCCTCACCAGCGGCCGGGGCGCCCTCAGCCGCCGTTCGATGCTGCGCGCCGGCGGTGTCGGTGCGCTCACCATCGGCTCACTGGCCGGTCTGAGCGCCTGCGGGATCCCGCCGGCGAAGCGGGAGGACAAGGGGCCCGCCTCCACGGACTTCTCGGCCAAGGAGAGGCAGGTCGCCTTCTCCAACTGGACCGAGTACATGGACGTCAGCGAGGACGAGAAGTCCCGCCCCACCCTGGAGGCCTTCGCCAAGCGCACCGGGATCAAGGTCAAGTACACCGAGGACATCAACGACAACGTCGAGTTCTTCGGCAAGATCAAGCCGCAGCTCGCGGCGGGCCAGGACACCGGCCGTGACCTGATATGCGTCACGGACTGGCTCGCCGCCCGGATCATCCGGCTCGGCTGGGCGCAGAAACTGGACCCGGCCAACCTGCCCAACGCCTACGCGAACCTGTCCGCGCAGTTCCGGCGCCCCGACTGGGACCCGGGCCGCTCGTACTCGTACCCGTGGACCGGTATCTCCACGGTCATCGCGTACAACTCCAAGGCGACCGGCGGGAAGAAGGTCGACTCCGTCACCCAGCTGCTCGACGACCCCGCCCTCAAGGGCCGGGTCGGCTTCCTCACCGAGATGCGCGACTCGGTCGGCATGACCCTGCTCGACATGGGCAAGGACCCGGGCGCGTTCACCGACGCCGACTACGACGCGGCGATCGGGCGGCTCCAGAAGGGCGTCGACAAGAAGCAGATCCGCCGCTTCACCGGCAACGACTACACCTCCGACCTGGACAAGGGCGACATCGCCGCCTGTCTCGCCTGGGCCGGCGACATCATCCAGCTCCAGGCCGACAACCCGGACATCAAGTTCTCCATCCCGTCGGCCGGCTACATCACCTCCAGCGACAACCTGCTGGTCCCCGCCCAGTCGCGGCACAAGACCAACGCCGAGAAGCTCATCGACTACTACTACGAGCTTCCGGTCGCCGCCCAGCTGGCCGCCTACATCAACTACGTCTGCCCGGTCGACGGGGTGAAGGACGAGCTCGCCAAGATCGACCCGGAGCTCGCCGCCAACACGCTGATCCTCCCCGACAAGGCCATGGCCGCGAAGTCGCACGCCTTCCGCTCGCTCACCAGCGCGGAGGAGACGGCGTACGAAGAGAAGTTCGCCAAGCTCATCGGCGCCTGAGCGCGTGCGCCGAGTCCGGCGCACGCGCCCGCAGGCCATGTACGCCGTCCACTCCTCACCACGACCTGGGACCGCAACCCATGACTGACACGAACACCGGCGGCGATGTCCGTCTCACCGGGATCAGCAAGACCTACGGCTCCTTCCACGCCGTCCGGCCGCTCGACCTGACCGTTCCGCAGGGCTCGTTCTTCGCCCTCCTCGGCGCCTCCGGCTGCGGCAAGACCACCACCCTGCGGATGATCGCCGGGCTGGAGGACCCCACCACCGGCACGGTCTTCCTCGGCGACAAGGACGTCACCGACCTGCCGCCGTACAAGCGGCCGGTCAACACCGTCTTCCAGTCCTACGCGCTCTTCCCGCACCTGGACATCCAGGAGAACGTCGCCTTCGGTCTGCGCCGGCGCGGCATCAAGTCGGTGAAGAAGCAGGTCGCCGACATGCTCGACCTCGTCCAGCTCGGCGACAAGGCCCGGCACAAGCCGCACCAGCTCTCCGGTGGCCAGCAGCAGCGCGTCGCCGTGGCCCGCGCGCTCATCAACCACCCGCAGGTGCTGCTCCTCGACGAGCCGCTCGGCGCCCTCGACCTCAAGCTGCGCCGCCAGATGCAGCTGGAGCTCAAGCGGATCCAGACCGAGGTCGGCATCACCTTCATCCACGTCACCCACGACCAGGAGGAGGCCATGACGATGGCCGACCAGGTCGCGGTGATGAACGGCGGCCGGGTCGAGCAGCTCGGCGCCCCCGCGGACCTGTACGAGAACCCGCGGACCACGTTCGTCGCGAACTTCCTCGGCACCTCCAACCTGATCGAGGCCGAGGTCGCCGAGAGCGGCGGCGCGGACCTCGTCGTCACGGCCGGCGGCGGCAAGCTCCGACTGCCCGCCGAGCGCTGTTCGGCGACGGTCCGCACCGGCGGCAAGGTCCTCGTCGGCGTCCGCCCCGAGAAGATCTCGCTCGCCCACGCCGACGACGCGGGGTCGATACCCGACGGCCGCAACAGGGTCACCGGCCGGATCGCCGACTCCTCCTTCATCGGCGTCTCCACGCAGTACGTG
Organism: Streptomyces sp. NPDC048338; assembly: GCF_043201055.1. Taxonomy (NCBI): domain Bacteria; kingdom Bacillati; phylum Actinomycetota; class Actinomycetes; order Kitasatosporales; family Streptomycetaceae; genus Streptomyces; species Streptomyces sp. NPDC048338. Next base: position 77,392 of record NZ_JBICYQ010000008.1, on the reverse strand, counting down.
GTGAACAGCCCGGCGGGCGCGGAGCTGCAGGTCTACGAGCAGAACATCGAGCGGGACGCCCGCCTCGTCCCCGGGGCCGAGGTCGTCCTGCACTGGAACCCGGCGCACACCTTCGGCCTGGACGCCTCTCAGGACATCGACGCGGGCGTGGAGACGGTGGAGGACGCCGGATGAGCACCTCCACCCTGACGAAGGAGGAAGCGGCGCCGGTCGAGGAACCGGTGACGCGCAAGCCCTCCACCCGCAAGCGGCTCGTCCCGTACTGGCTGCTGCTGCCCGGCATCATCTGGCTGCTCGTCTTCTTCGCGCTGCCGATGGTCTACCAGGCGTCGACCTCCGTGCAGACCGGCTCCCTGGAGAAGGGCTTCGAGGTCACCTGGCACTTCCAGACCTACTGGGACGCCTTCCAGGAGTACTGGCCGCAGTTCGTCCGCTCCCTGCTCTACGCCGGCACGGCCACGCTGCTCTGCCTGCTCCTCGGGTACCCGCTGGCCTATCTGATCGCGTTCAAGGCCGGCCGCTGGCGGAACCTGCTGCTGGTCCTGGTGATCGCGCCGTTCTTCACCAGCTTCCTCATCCGGACCCTGGCGTGGAAGACGATCCTCGCGGACGACAGCATCGTGGTCGACGCGCTGAACGCCCTGCACCTCCTGGACGTGACCAGCTGGCTCGGCTGGACCGAGGGCGACCGGGTCCTGGCCACCCCGATGGCGGTCGTCTGCGGTCTGACCTACAACTTCCTGCCGTTCATGATCCTTCCGCTCTACACCTCGCTGGAGCGGATCGACGGCCGGCTCCACGAGGCCGCGCAGGACCTGTACGCCTCACCCGCGACGACTTTCCGGAAGGTGACGTTCCCGCTCTCCATGCCGGGCGTCGTCTCGGGCACCCTGCTCACCTTCATCCCGGCCAGCGGCGACTACGTCAACGCCGAACTGCTGGGCTCCACCGACACCAAGATGGTCGGCAACGTCATCCAGTCGCAGTTCCTCCGGGTGCTCGACTACCCGACGGCGGCCGCGCTGTCCTTCATCCTCATGGCGATCGTGCTGGTCATGGTCACCGTCTACATCCGCCGCGCCGGAACGGAGGATCTCGTCTGATGCGCTGGATACGACAGCACCTGGTCGTCATCGCGGGCCTGCTGACGCTCGCGTACCTGATCCTGCCGAACATCGTCGTGATGGTGTTCTCGTTCAACAAGCCGAACGGGCGCTTCAACTACGCCTGGCAGAAGTTCTCGCTGGACGCCTGGAAGGACCCGTGCGGCGTCGCCGACATGTGCGGCTCGCTCTCCCTGTCGCTCCAGCTGGCCGCCTGGGCGACGCTGGGCGCCACCGTCCTCGGCACGATGATCGCCTTCGCGCTGGTCCGCTACCGGTTCCGGGCGCGCGGCGCGATCAACTCGCTGATCTTCCTGCCGATGGCGATGCCCGAGGTCGTCATGGCCGCCTCGCTGCTCACGCTCTTCCTCAACATGGGCGCCGAGCTGGGCTTCTGGACGGTCCTGATCGCCCACATCATGTTCTGCCTGTCCTTCGTCGTCACCGCCGTCAAGGCCCGCGTGATGTCGATGGACCCGCGCCTGGAGGAGGCCGCCCGCGACCTCTACGCCGGCCCGGTGCAGACCTTCGTCCGGGTGACGCTGCCGATCGCCGCCCCCGGCATCGCGGCCGGCGCGCTGCTCGCCTTCGCGCTCTCGTTCGACGACTTCATCATCACCAACTTCAACGCGGGCTCCACCGTCACGTTCCCCATGTTCGTCTGGGGTTCGGCACAGCGCGGCACGCCCGTCCAGATCAACGTCATCGGCACGGCGATGTTCATCATTGCCGTACTGGTGGTGGTAGCCGGTCAGATCGTCACGAACCGGCGCCGCAAGGCGGCAGCACAGTGAGCACGACCCCGAGCACGCCCTGAAGGAGTTGGAAACCATGGCCCCAGACGCCATGCGTACCGCTGCACGATCTCTCTCGGACGCCCAGCCCGTCCCCTTCTGGCTGGAAGACCCCGGCAAGCCCGGCGCCCTCCCCGCCCTCACCGGCACGGAGAACTGCGACCTCCTCGTGGTCGGCGGCGGCTACAGCGGCCTGTGGACCGCACTTCTCGCCAAGGAGCGGGAGCCGGAGCGGGACGTCGTTCTGATCGAGGGGCGCGAGGTGGGCTGGGCCGCCTCGGGTCGCAACGGTGGCTTCTGCGCCGCCTCCCTCACCCACGGGTTCGGCAACGGGCTCGCCCGCTGGCCGGACGAGCTGGCCACGCTGGAGGGGCTCGGCGAGCGCAACCTCGACGCCATCGAGGCGGCGGTCGCCCGCTACTCCCTCGACTGCGACTTCGAGCGCACCGGCGAGATCGACGTCGCCACCGAGCCGCACCAGGTCCAGGAGCTCGCCGAGGTCCACGAGACGGCCCGCCGGCTCGGCCTGGGCGACGGACTCGAACTCCTCGACCGGGACGCGGTCCGCGCGGAGGTCGACTCCCCGACCTTCCTCGGCGGCCTCTGGGACCGCCGCGGAGTCGCCATGCTCAACCCGGCGAAGCTCGCCTGGGGGCTGAAGCGGGCCTGCCGGGAGCTGGGCGTACGGATCTTCGAGAACACGCCCGGCCTGGAACTGGTCCCCGTCGGCGCCGGCATGGGCGTGCGCACCCCGTACGGCCGGATCGTCGCCCGCCGGGTCGCGCTGGGCACGAACGTCTTCCCGTCGCTGGTCAAGCGGGTCCGGCCCTACACCGTCCCGGTCTACGACTACGCCCTGACGACCGAGCCGCTCAGCCCCGGACAGCTCGCCTCCATCGGCTGGAAGAACCGGCAGGGGCTCGGGGACAGCGCCAACCAGTTCCACTACTTCCGCATCACCGCCGACGACCGGATCCTGTGGGGCGGCTACGACGCGATCTACCCCTTCGGCGGGCGGATGAACGCGGCGATGGACCACCGCCCCGAGACGTACCTCAAGCTCGCCGAGCACTTCTTCCAGTGCTTCCCGCAGCTGGAGGGACTCCGCTTCAGCCACGCCTGGGGCGGCGCGATCGACACCTGCTCCCGCTTCTCGGCGTTCTTCGGCACCGCCCACCGCGGCAAGGTCGCCTACGCGGCCGGGTTCACCGGCCTCGGCGTCGGCGCCACCCGGTTCGGCGCGGACGTGATGCTCGACCTCCTCGCGGGGGAGCGCACGGAGCGGACGGACCTGGAGATGGTGCGCTCCAAGCCGCTGCCGTTCCCGCCCGAGCCGATCGCCTGGGCGGGCATCGGCATCACCAAGTGGTCGCTGGCCCGCGCCGACGAGAACGGCGGCCGGCGCAACCTGTGGCTGAAGGCGATGGACCGCCTGGGGCTGGGCTTCGACAGCTAGATCCTGTCCGGGCGGTGTCGGCCCCGGACGGGCCCGGGTTCCACCACCGGCGGGACACCTCGCGTGCGAGGTGCCCCGCCGGGGTCACGGCGCGGGCCGCGACCCCGCCCCGCCCGTGCCTCCCGCGGCGGCCAGTTCGCCCTCGCCCTCGGTGTCCACGTGCGGCAGGATCCGGTCCAGCCAGCGGGGGGTCCACCAGGCCCGCTCGCCGAGCAGGGTCATCACGGCGGGCACCAGCAGCAGACGCGCGATCGTCGCGTCGATCAGCACGCTCGCGGCCAGGCCGAGTCCCATCATCTTGATCACGATGTTGTCGCTGACGATGAACGCGGCGAAGACGCTGACCATGATGAGCGCCGCGCAGGTGATGACGCGGGCCGTGATCTCCAGGGCGTGCGCCACGCTCGCCTTGGCGTCGCCGGTGCGCAGCCAGGCCTCGTGCACGCGGGACAGCAGGAAGATCTCGTAGTCCATGCTCAGACCGAAGACGATGGCGAACATCATCATCGGCACGTAGCTCTCGATGGGGACGTCGCCGGACACCCCGAGCGCCGGCCCGCCCCAGCCCCACTGGAAGACGGCGACGACGACGCCGTACGAGGCGGCGATGGACAGCAGGTTCAGCAGCGCGGCCTTGAGGGCGACGAGCGGCCCCCGGAAGACCACCAGGATGACCAGGAAGGCCAGGCCCACGACCACGACGATGATGAGCGGGAGGCGGCTGGAGACGATGTCGAGGAAGTCGATCTGCGCGGCCGTGGTCCCGGTGACGTACGTGGCCGCCGTCGTGCCGCTGACCGCCTGCGGGAGGACGTCGTCGGACAGGTGGTTGGTCAGCGACGTGGTGAGCTCGTCCTGCGGGGCGGCCACCGAGTAGGCCGTGGCGATCAGGACGTCGCCGTCCGAGGTCGGGGTGAGCGGGGTGATCAGGGCGGCGTTCGGTACCCCGGTGAGCGCCTTCTGCGCCTGGCTCGCCAGCGCGGACCGGTCGGCCGCCGGGACCGAGGTCTGGTCGATGACCAGGGTCAGCGGTCCGTTGGAGCCCGGCCCGAAGGCCGAGGACATCAGGTCGAACGCCCGCCGGTCCGTGAACGACTTGGGATCCGCGCCGTCGCCGATGTGTCCGAGCTGGATGAAGAACAGCGGGATGGAGAGCACGGCGAGGATGACGACGCCCGCGGTCAGGAACCACCAGGGGCGGCGCTCCACACGCAGGGCGTAGCGGTGCCAGGTGCCCTGGGCCTCGTCCCCCTCGGCCTGGGGCTCGACCTCGGCCACCGGCTTGCGCAGGTGGAGCCGGTCGATGTGGCGCCCGATCAGGCCGAGCATCGCCGGGACGAGGGTGAGCGCGCCGATGACGGCCGTGACCACGGTGGAGGTCGCGGCCAGGCCGAGCAGGCCGATGAAGCTCAGTCCGGACACCCACAGCCCCGACAGGGCGATGACGACCGTGCAGCCCGAGACGAGGACGGCCCGGCCGCTGGTCGCGGTCGCCATCCCGGCCGCGGCCACCGGATCCATGCCGTTCATCAGGAGTTGCCGGTGCCGGGTGATCAGGAAGAGGGCGTAGTCGATGCCGACGCCGATGCCGATCATCGTCGCCAGCGTGGGGGAGACGGTGGCGAAGGTCCACACGGCGGCGAGGAGGCCGAGCACGGAGAGGCCGCAGAGGGCCGCGACCAGCGCGGTGACCAGGGGCAGCACGGCGGCGATCAGGCTGCCGAAGCCGATGATGAGCACGATGATCGCGACCGCGAAGCCGATGGTCTCGCTGACCCGGTCGTCGGGCTCGGGCCGGGCCAGCTCGCCCAGCGAGCCGCCGTACTCGACCTCGACCCCGGCGGAGCGCAGCGGCTGGACGGCGGCGTCCACGCCGGCCAGGTAGCCGTCGCCGAGGGTGCCGGGCTGGACGTCGAAGCGGACCGTGATGTACCCGGTCTTGCCGTCGGTCGACAGGGGGCCGACGTTCGGGGTGCCCGGCGGCGGGGTCGGCGGCTGCGTGCCCGGCGCGGGCAGCGGACTCGTGGCGTTCAGGACGTGGGGCAGCTTCTGCAGCGACTCCACGGCGGACGAGACCTGGTCGCTCACGTCGGTGAGCGGCTTGGCGCCGTCGTACAGCACCACCTGGGAGCTGTAGCCGCCGGCGGCGGGCTCGTGCGCGCGCAGCACGTCGAGTCCCTCCTGGGACTGGGTGCCCGGCAGCGAGTAGTTGTCGGAGTACTCGCCGCCGAAGGCGTTCTTGAGCGCCAGCAGGGCGACGAGCGCCACGACCCAGGCGACCAGCACGATCACGAAGTGACGGGCGGACCACTCGCCCATCCGCCGCAGCAGGCCCTTGCCGGAGCGAGGGCTCTTCCCGGCGGCCGGGGCACCCCCCGGCGTGCCGTGCGAGGGGTCCGAGGACTGCGGGAACGGCATGGGTACTCCCGTGGCGAGGACGGCGGAGGAGGGGGAGGGGCCGAGGCGGGCGGTGTCGTGGCGGACACGCGGAGGCTCATGGGAACACGCCTGGCCGGACGGGTGGCGGAGCCGCCGACCCGGTCCCGCGCCGTCCACCCGAACGGGCGCGTCCACTCGGATGCGCGCCGGGGGCGCACCCCGCGGGACGGGAGATGATCCAGTTCCCCCTGAATCCGTGACCCGAACCCGCGTAATGATCGTCACCTTCCGCGCTCTCCCGTGTGCGGACACCGTGTCCGCACAGTGAGGAGGCCGTTGACGATGACCGGTTCGGGGGCCAGGACCGCGGTGGAGTGGCTGGCGTCGGTGGCGCCGGATCCCGACGCGTGCCGGTGGGAATGGGAGCGCAACCCGCTCGGGGTGGCGCTGCTGCCCGCCGGCCGGCGCTGGGACGTGCTGATCCTGCCGGGGGAGTTGGGCTACCCCACGCTCGACGTGCTGACCCGGCTCGTGGACCGGCCGGGGCCGGTCCTGGCCGACTTCGGCGACGCCCGCACGGGATTCTTCGTGCCGCCCGGCACGGCCGCCCGCTGGCTCGGGACGGGGGTGCGCGGAGCGGGCCTCGGCACGTGGATGGCCGTGCCGTACCCGGGTCGCGTCGCGGGCGGGATGCGCTGGCTGGTGGCTCCGGACGGCACCGGGACCCTGACGGACGCCGCGCTCCTGGAACTGGCGATGCACGAGGCGGCGGGCCGGCTGGCCGGAGAGGGCAGGGAGATCCGAGAGGTCGGGGGACCCGGGGCGCGCGGGGGAGCCGGGGAGGCCGGTGCGGGACCCGGGCGCTGAGGGTTGTCCGGCGGGTCGCGTGTTCCGGGGGCGGCGGCCCGCCCCCGGCGGCGACCGCCGCCGATCCCGACCGCCGCTCCCGCCCGCGACCGCCGCCGCTCCCCGGGGACCGGCGCGGGCGGCGCCGTACCGGGCAGAGGTCTTGACCACTTGATTGGTCTGGACCATGCTGTGGCGCGCTCCCACGTCGATTCCCCCACCCCCGGAGGCAGTTGTGGACCGCTCCCGACCCCTTGTCCTCGCGCTGGCGGGCGTGCTCGCCGCCGGCGGACTCGTCGCCCTGACCCCCGCCGCCCAGGCGGCCGACACCGAACTCGCCCGCAACGGCGGCTTCGAGTCCGGCCTGGACGGCTGGAGTTGCACGGCCGGCAGTGGGGCCGTCGTCTCGTCACCCGTCCACGGCGGTACGAAGGCCCTGCTGGCCACGCCGGCGGGCAGCGACCGCGCCCAGTGCTCCCAGACCGTCACCGTCGCCCCGAACTCCGCCTACGCGCTGAGCGGTTGGGTCCGTGGCAGCTACGTGTACCTCGGCGCTTCCGGTACCGGCACCACCGACGTGTCGACCTGGACCCAGTCCGCCCCCGACTGGCAGCGCCTGTCGACCACCTTCACCACCGGTCCGTCGACGACCTCGGTGACGATCTACACCCACGGCTGGTACGGCACCGGCGGCTACCACGTCGACGACCTGAGCCTGACCGGACCCGGCGGCACCCCCGTCGGGATCCCCGCCGCGCCCACCGGCCTCACGGCCGGCTCGCCGACGTCGTCGAGCGTCCCGCTGAGCTGGTCGGCCTCCTCCGGGGCCACCTCGTACCACGTCTACCAGGGCGGAACGAAGATCCTCACGGTCTCCGGAACCTCGGCCACGGTCACCGGACTTGCCGCCTCCACCACGTACGGCTTCCGCGTCACCGCCGCGAACAGCGCCGGCGAGTCGCCCGCGTCGGCGACCGTCACGGCCACCACGACCAGCGGCGGAGGCGGCGGCAACCCGGGCCAGCTGCCCACCCACGCCCTGGTCGGCTACCTCCACGCCAGCTTCGCCAACGGCTCCGGCTACACCCGCATGGCCGACGTCCCCGACTCGTGGGACGTCATCAACCTCGCCTTCGGCGAGCCGACCTCGGTGACCTCCGGTGACATCCGCTTCAGCCTCTGCCCGGCCACCGAGTGCCCTGGCGTCGAGTCGCCGGCCGAGTTCAAGGCGGCGATCAAGGCCAAGCAGGCCGCGGGCAAGAAGGTCCTCATCTCCATCGGCGGCCAGAACGGCCAGGTCCAGCTCTCCACCACGGCCGCCCGCGACGCCTTCGTCTCCTCCGTCTCGAAGATCATCGACGAGTACGGCCTCGACGGCCTGGACATCGACTTCGAGGGCCACTCCCTCTCGCTGAACACCGGCGACACCGACTTCCGCAGCCCCACCAGCCCGGTGATCGTCAACCTCGTCTCCGCGGTCAAGACCCTCAAGGCCAGGTACGGCGCGAAGTTCGTCCTGACGATGGCCCCGGAGACCTTCTTCGTCCAGCTCGGCTACCAGTACTACGGCTCCGGCCCCTGGGGCGGCCAGGACCCGCGCGCCGGCGCCTACCTCCCGGTCATCCACGCCCTGCGCGACGACCTCACCCTGCTCCACGTGCAGGACTACAACTCGGGCTCCATCATGGGCCTCGACAACCAGTACCACTCCATGGGCGGCGCGGACTTCCACATCGCCATGACCGACATGCTCCTCACCGGCTTCCCGGTCGCCGGCGACACCTCCCGGGTCTTCCCGGCGCTCCGTCCCGACCAGGTCGCCATCGGCCTCCCCGCCTCCGTGAACGCGGGCAACGGCCACACCAGCCCGGCCGAGGTGAACAAGGCGCTGAACTGCCTGACCAGGAAGACCGACTGCGGCAGCTACCAGACCCACGGCACCTGGCCCGGCCTGCGCGGCCTGATGACCTGGTCGATCAACTGGGACCGGTTCAACAACGGGGAGTTCAGCCGGAACTTCGACGCGTACAACTGGAGCTGACGGTCAGGATCAGCACTCCCAGGCAGAGGCTGGCCAGCACGTCCAGCGGCCAGTGGTAACCCCGCAGGACCAGCCCCACGCCCGTCGCCGCCGTCAGCACGGCGGCGACGGGCAGCAGCCGGCGCGAGACCAGGAACGCCGCGCCGAAGTAGGCCACCATCGCCGTCGCCGTGTGCCCCGAGGGGTAGTAGCCGGCGGCCCACGGCTCCAGCGGGCCCGGGCGGGCGGTCCACTCCTTCAGCGGGATCACCAGGACCGGGACGAGGACCATCGCGAGGCCCGCGTACAGGGCCGCGGCGCGCCGTCCCCGCCAGGCCGCGTACGCCATCGCGCACCCGAGTACCGGCAGGGCCACCGTCATGTTGCCGAGATCGGCGCCCAGTTCGGCCAGGCCGCGCGGAACCGTGCCGACCAGCGGACGGGAGACGCGTTCGTCCATGCGGGCCAGCGGCCCGTCGACCAGGACCTGCCACGTGACGAGGGCGAGCAGCACGAGCGCACAGAAGAAAGTCGGCCGTCCCGGAACAGGGGGGGTGGTTCCGGGGCGGCCGACGGGATCGGGCTGCCGCGCGCCCCGGGGGGTGTGGGGCGGGCGGCCATCCGATCGGTGAGGAGTTCCGGAGCCAGAGGCTCCAGTGGTGTGCGCGAGGGCACGGCCGGGGCGGGGCTGGGGTTGCATCGTCCCGGAGTCGCTCGCAGATCCCTGCGGGCGGGGTGTTTCTCTCATCTGCGAAGACCGTACGTCAGAGAAAGGGGGGCCGACAGCCGGATCGCCATCCCGCCATCGGCCCCCCACAGCTTCTTCACACGGTACGTCAGATCTGTGCGAACGCGTTCTCGATGATGTCGAGTCCCTCGTTCAGCAGATCGTCGCCGATGACCAGCGGCGGCAGGAAGCGGAGCACGTTGCCGTACGTGCCACAGGTCAGGACCAGCAGGCCCTCGGCGTGGCAGGCCTTCGCCAGCGCGCCCGCGGCCTCCGGGTTCGGCTCCTTGGTGGCGCGGTCCTTCACCAGCTCGATGGCGATCATCGCGCCACGGCCGCGGATGTCGCCGATGGCGTCGAACTTCTCGGCCATCGCCGTCAGGCGGGCCTTCATGAGCGACTCGATGTGCGCGGCCTTGGCGTTGAGGTCGAGCTCCTTCATCGTCTCGATCGCGCCCAGCGCACCGGCGCAGGCCACCGGGTTGCCGCCGTAGGTGCCGCCCAGGCCGCCGCCGTGCACGGAGTCCATCATCTCGGCGCGGCCGGTGACGGCGGCGAGCGGGAGACCGCCCGCGATGCCCTTGGCGGTCGTGATCAGGTCGGGGACGATGCCCTCGTCCTCACAGGCGAACCACTGGCCGGTGCGGCAGAAGCCGGACTGGATCTCGTCCGCGACGAAGACGATGCCGTTGTCGTTGGCGAACTTCACGATCGCCGGCAGGAAGCCCTTGGCCGGCTCGATGAAGCCGCCCTCGCCGAGGACCGGCTCGATGATGATCGCGGCGACGTTCTCGGCGCCGATCTGCTTGGTGATGTTGTCGATCGCCTGGGCCGCGGCCTCGGGGCCGCAGTTCTCCGGGCCGGTGGGCCAGCGGTAGCCGTAGGCGACCGGCACGCGGTAGACCTCGGGGGCGAACGGGCCGAAGCCCTGCTTGTACGGCATGTTCTTCGCCGTCAGCGCCATCGTGAGGTTCGTGCGGCCGTGGTAGCCGTGGTCGAAGACGACGACGGCCTGGCGCTTGGTGTACGAACGCGCGATCTTGACGGCGTTCTCGACGGCCTCGGCGCCGGAGTTGAACAGCGCGGACTTCTTGGCGTGGTCGCCCGGGGTCAGCTCGGCGAGCGCCTCGCAGACCTCCACGTAGCCCTCGTACGGCGTCACCATGAAACAGGTGTGCGTGAAGTCGGCGAGCTGGGCGGCGGCACGGCGCACCACGGCCTCGGCGGAGGCGCCGACCGAGGTCACGGCGATGCCGGAGCCGAAGTCGATCAGACGGTTGCCGTCGACGTCCTCGATGATGCCGCCGCCGGCCCTGGCGGTGAACACGGGAAGCACGGAGCCCACGCCACCGGCGACCGCGTCGAGGCGGCGGGCCTGAAGCTCCTGCGACTTCGGGCCGGGAATTGCGGTGACGACGCGGCGCTCCTGCGGAAGGGCGGTCATGCGGGGCTCCTGGGGGTGTTCTGGACGCACTGTGTGGGTTTCTTCCGCAGGCTAGGCGCGCGGGAGGGGTACGGGCATGCGCCGATAGGGAGTGTTGGGGGGCCTGTCGTTGTCCGGTGTGGACATGGCGGCGGCGAAACCGCTCCGGGCCGGGCCGTGCCCACTAGATTGACGGTGGCACAGATGCGGCGACCTGGCTGGTCAGGGGGCAGGGGTTCATGGAGACCGACGGCACGTACGAGTCACGCGACACCCGGGGAGGCGCGGTCCCGCGCCCGGCGGGGTTCACGGCCGACCCGGGTGCCACGGCGTCCGGTCCCGCCCGGGAGCCCGCTGCCGGCCCCCCGGCGGACGGCGAGCAGCAGCCGTCCGCCCACCCCGCGGACCGGCTCGTACCGCCCGCCGGTCCGGTGGTCCCGCACACGCGGTCCGTCGTCCCGCCGCCGCCCGCCCACGCCCCCACCCGCGTCGGGGTGGCCGAATGGCTCCGGATCCCCCGGCCGGCCGCCGAGCCCGGAGTCTGGCGGCTCGGCCACCGGCCCCGCCCGCAGGAGGAGCCGGATCTCGTACCCGCGCGCCGGCTGTTCGCCGGGGCCGTGATCTCGCTGCTCAGCGGCTGGCTCCTGTGGTCCCTGCTGTGGAACGGCTACCTCGGCCGCTACTGGCTCTGGCCCCTGCTGGTCCTGACCCCGGACTCCTGGCGCACGGACGCCGAGACCTGGGCCACCGCCAGCTACGCGTACTACACCCTCGTCGGCGGCGGATTCCTGGTCTTCTTCGCCCGGATCGGCCACGTGCCGGACATCTGGCGCCGCTACGCGCACAAGAAGGACGCCCCGCCCCCGCCGCCCCCGCCCGCCGCCGACCCGGTGGACTGGCCCGAGCTCCGCGACGCCGGGCTCACCGAGGCCGCCGGCACCCTCGCCGACGCCACCCGCCGTGGCACCCTCGGGGACGTCGACTACGCCCGGATCCGCCGTGCCTGGCAGGGCGTACGGACCCGGCCCGAGCGGCTCGCCGCCTTCACGGAGGCGGTGCGCACCCGCGGTGCCGCCGCCTGCGGCCACCCCTCCGGCGTCCGCGACCTGCCCGTCCGCAGCGCCACCCACGACCTGGCCACCGCGCAGGTGCTCATCGGCACCGCCGCCGACCACCCCCGCAACCCCTACGCCCGCCGCACCACCGGCGTCGCCCTGGAGCCGGGGCTGCTCGGGACCTCGCTGCTCGCCGTCGGGCCCGCGGGAGCCGGGAAGACCGTGCGGCTCGTGCGGCCGGTCGTCGAGTCGCTCTGCCTCCAGGCCCTCGCGAACCGCGCCGCCGTCGTGGCCGTCACCTCGCACGGCTCGGCCCTCGGCCCCGACGAGTCCTTCGACGTCGTCGTCTCCGTCGGCCGGCCCGACTCCACCCACGACCTCGACCTCTACGGCGGGGCCGACGACCCCGACGAGGCCGCGCGGATCCTCGCCGAGGCGCTCGTCGGCGACCTGGTCGCCGACAGCCGCCGGGCCGCCACCGCGCTCGCCCAGCTGATCGGCCCCTTCCGCGCCGCCCACGGCCGCTTCCCGGCCGTGCCCGAACTGCGCGAACTGCTCGGCGGCACCCCCGGCGCCCTCGACGCGCTGCGCGCGGCCGTCGGCGACGACCCCGCCCAGCTGCGGGAGCTCGACGCCCGGCAGCGGCAGGCCGCACGCGGCGACGACGTCGGAGAACTCCTCGCGGAGCGGATCGCCTTCCTGGACCGGCCCGCGTTCGCCCGCTTCTTCCGCACAGACGGCGAGACCCGTCAGTTCTCCCTGCACGCCGTCGAGCATCCGCTGCGGGTCCGGGTCGACCTGCCCGAGCGCGGGCACGCCGAGGCCTCCCGGATCGTCTCCCGGCTGCTGCTCGCCCAGTTCTCCGAGGCGATCCTGGCCCGTCGCGACCGTTCGCTCTTCGCCTGCCTGGTCCTCGACGACGCCACGTACACCGTCACCGGCGAGTCCGTCCGGTCCGTGCAGCGGCTGCGTTCCGCCAACGCCGGGGTCGTCCTCGCCCTGCGCAGTCTGGAGGACGTGCCGGAGGCGCTGCGCGGACCGCTCCTCGGGGCCGTCGGATGCCGGATGGCGTTCGCCGGCATCGCCCCCTGGGACGGCGGACGGTTCGCCGAGACCTGGGGCACCGAGTGGGTGCAGACCCGCGACGTCACCAACCGCCAGATCATCTCCGACGAGCCGTTGACCAAGGCCCTCCACTTCATGCGGCGGGTGGTGACCGGCAAGGCGGCGACCGCCGAGGCCGTGACCGTACGGGAGGTGGAGCGGCAGCGGTGGTCGGCCTCCGACCTGGCGCACGCCGTCCCCGCCGGGCACGCCGTGCTGTCCCTGACCCACGTGCGCGGCGAGCACACGCCGCCGCTCCTGGTGGATCTGCGGAGCTGACGCGGGACCGGGTGGGCCCTGGCACAATCGGGGGCGTCGTTCGTCGGAGCGGCGCTCTCCGCTGCGTGCGCAGTCGCCCCGCAGTCCTCTGCCCAAAGGTTCGACGGTCCCATGCCGCCCACCCTCGCGTCCCTCGTCCAGCACTCGGCGCTCAAACTCACCGTCCGGGCCGGTGAGGACGGCCTGGACACCCCCGTGCGCTGGGCCCACGTCAGCGAGCTCGCCGACCCCGTGCCCTACATGGAGGGCGGCGAGCTGCTGCTCACCACCGGGCTGACCCTGGACGCCGGCGACGCCGACGCGATGCTCCGCTACGTGCGCCGGCTGCTCGGCGCGGGCGTGGTGGGGCTCGGCTTCGCCGTCGGCGTGAACTACGAGGACGTGCCCCCGGCGCTGGTCGAGGCGGCCTCGGCGGAGGGACTGCCGCTGCTGGAAGTGCCGCGGCGGACGCCTTTCCTCGCCATCAGCAAGGCCGTGTCGGCGGCGATCGCCGCCGACCAGTACCGGGCCGTCACCGCCGGCTTCGAGGCCCAGCGCGAGCTGACCCGGGCCGCGCTCGCCGAGGGCCCGGACGCGGTGGTGGCCCGGCTCGCGGCCCACGTGGACGGCTGGGCCGCGCTCTACGACACCTCCGGTGCCGTCCTCGCCGTGTCGCCCGAATGGGCCGCCCGGCGCGCCGCCCGGCTGACCTCCGACGTCGAACGCCTCCGGGAGCGCCCGGCGCCCGCGAGTGCCGTCGTCGGCGGCACCGACGACCGGGTCGAGCTCCAGTCGCTGGGCTCCGGACGCCGGGTGCGGGGCGCCCTCGCCGTCGGCACCGGGGCGCCGCTGGGGACGGCGGAGCGGTACGCCGTGCACTCCGCGATCGCGCTGCTCACCCTGACGACCGAGCGCTCGCGCTCGCTCCAGGCCGCCGAAGGGCGGCTCGGCGCGGCGGTGCTCCGCATGATGCTGTCCGGCCAGCCCGACCACGCCCGGGCCGTGGCGGGCGACCTCTACGGCGGACTCCTGGACGCGCCGTTCCGGCTGCTGATCGCCGAGACGGTGCCCGGCGAACGGGATGGCGAGCCGCCGCTCCCGGTCCTGACCGAGGCACTGGAGTCGGCGGCGGCGCGGGCCGGCGAGACGGTCCTCGCCGTACCCGAGAACGACGAACGGCTCCTCGTCCTGGCCGGCGACGGCGGCGCCGTCGTCGCCGCCTGCGAGAGCTACGCCGAGCGGGACGCCGAGGAGGCCGGCCTGGTCGTCGGCCTCTCGGCGCCGACCGGGCCGATCGCGGCGGCGGCCGCGTACAAGCAGGCCGAGCAGGCCCTGTCGGTCGCGCGGCGGCGCGGGCGGGCCCTCGTGGAGCACGAGGACCTGGCGGCGGGATCGGTGCTGCCGCTGCTCGCCGACGACGCGGTCCGGGCGTTCGCGGACGGCATGCTGCGCGCCCTGTACGAGCACGACGCCACCGGCCGGGGCGACCTCGTCGCCTCGCTGCGTGCCTGGCTGTCGCGCCACGGCCAGTGGGACGCGGCCGCGGCGGACCTCGGCGTGCACCGGCACACCCTCCGCTACCGCATGCGCCGGGTCGAGGAGATCCTCGGCCGCTCGCTCGACGACCCGGACGTCCGGATGGAGCTGTGGCTGGCCCTGAAGGCGACCGGCGCGGACACCGCGGTGACGCCGTGAGGAACGTCCCGTCGATCCTGCCGGGCTCCCGGCGCTGATCCGGACCGGTCGACGCGACACCTCCGAGAGGTGCCCCGCCGGTCGCCCCCCGCGCCTCGCGGCCCCTCCGGGCGCGGGAAATCGTCCGCCGCTGCCCGATGCCGGGCAAAATTCTTGGTCATCCGGCGGCTCAGTCCCTAATCTCCTGGTCATGACAAGCCCTGCCGTCGATCCGGCCTCCGAGGTCCAGGCGACCCCCGCCGCCCCCCTGTCCGACAGCACGCCCGCCGCCCCGCGGCGGATCTCCGGCGCCGTATGGGCCGCGCTCGGCATCGTGTACGTCGTGTGGGGATCCACCTATCTCGGGATCCGGATCGTCGTCGAGACGATGCCGCCCTTCCTCTCCGCCGGCACCCGCTTCGTCACCGCCGGCCTCGTCCTCGCCGGTCTCCTCGCCTGGCGGAAGGGCCCCCAGGTCCTCAAAGTCACTCCGCGGGAGCTGGCCTCGGCCGTCGTCATCGGCCTGCTCCTCATCCTCGGCGGCAACGGGCTCGTCGTCCTCGCCGAGACCTCCATCCCCTCCGGTCTCGCCGCGCTGCTCATCGCCGTCGTGCCCGCCTGGGTCGTCGTCCTGCGCGCCTGCTCCGGCGAGCGCCCCACCGCCGGGGCCGTCGCCGGAGTCCTCCTCGGCCTCGCCGGCCTCGCCGTGCTCACCCTCCCCGGCCTGAGCGGCGACGTCCGGATCAGCGGCGTCGTCCTCGTCATCGTCGCCACCCTGATGTGGTCCGTCGGGTCCTTCTCGTCGTCCCGGATCCCGATGCCCGCCAACCCCTTCACCGCCAGCGCGTACGAGATGATCGCCGGCGGCCTCGGCGGCCTCGCCCTCGGGCTCTTCCGGGGCGAGCAGCACGGCCTCGACCTCTCCGCGGTGTCCGGCCGCTCGTGGGTCGCGCTCGGCTACCTGATCGTCTTCGGCTCCCTGATCGCCTTCACCGCGTACGCCTGGCTCCTCCAGGCGGCGCCGCTGCCGCTCGTCGCCACGTACGCCTACGTCAACCCGGTCGTCGCCGTCCTCCTCGGCGCCCTGGTCCTGAACGAGGCCCTGACCTGGCCCATCGCGCTCGGCGGCGCCATCGTCGTCGGCGGCGTCTGCCTCATCGTGTCGACGGAGAGGCGCGGCTGACCAGCCGGTTCGGACAAACCGGCAGGACGGGTACCACCCACTACTCCACACCGGACAAACCACCGTGCGCCCCCTCGGCCCTAACGTGGCACGCAGACAAGTCAGCGACACCCATCGACACGAAAGGGGCCGGGCCGCGATGACGACCACCCACGCCTTCTGGCTCGCCGGCCGCGAGGCCACCGGCGAGGACGCCTTCGACGTCACGAACTCCTTCGACGGACGTCTGGTCGGCAAGGTCAGCGTGCCCACCGAGGCCCAGGTCGAGGAGGCCGTCGCCGCCGCGCACGCCGTCGTCGACGAGTTCGCCGCGACCCCGGCGCACGTCCGCGCCGCCGCCCTCGACCACGTGTCGAAGCGACTCGCCGAGCGCACCGAGGAGATCGCCCAGCTGATCTCCGCCGAGAACGGCAAGCCCATCAAGTGGGCGCGCGGCGAGGTCGGCCGCGCCGTCTCCGTGTTCCGCTTCGCCGCCGAGGAGGCCCGTCGCTTCAACGGCGGCGAGGCCCAGCGCCTCGACACCGAGGCCGGCGGCGTCGGCCGGCTGGCGCTCACCCGCCGTATCCCCAAGGGCGTCGTCCTCGGCATCGCGCCGTTCAACTTCCCGCTGAACCTCAGCGCCCACAAGGTCGCCCCGGCCATCGCCGTCGGCGCCCCGATCATCCTCAAGCCGGCGCCGGCCACCCCGATCTCCTCCCTGATCCTGGGCGAGCTGCTGGCCGAGACCGACCTGCCGGCCGGCTCCTGGTCGATCCTGACCGTCCCGAACGACCGGATGCCCGCCCTCGTCCAGGACGAGCGCCTCCCGGTCATCTCGTTCACCGGCTCCGACAAGGTCGGTTACGCCATCCAGGAGTCCGTGCCGCACAAGCACTGCACCCTGGAGCTCGGCGGCAACGCCGCGGCCGTCGTGCTGCCGGACTGGTCCACCGAGGCGGACCTGGACTGGGCGGCGACCCGCATCGCCACCTTCTCCAACTACCAGGGCGGCCAGTCCTGCATCTCCGTGCAGCGCGTGATCGCGGACGCCTCCGTCTACGACCGCCTGGTGCCGAAGATCGTCGCCGCCGTCGAGGCCCAGGTCACCGGTGACCCGGCGGACGACGCCACCGACGTCGGCCCGCTCGTCGACGAGGCCGCCGCCCGCCGCGTCGAGTCCTGGGTCGACGAGGCCGTCGCGGCCGGCGCCACGCTGCTCGCCGGCGGCAAGCGCGAGGGTGCCACCTACGCCCCGACCGTCCTCACCGACCTGCCGGCCGAGGTCACCCTGGCCCGCGCCGAGGTCTTCGGCCCGGTCCTGACGATCGCCAAGGTCGACGGCGAGGCCGAGGCCTTCGCCGCGGTCAACGACTCGGACTTCGGCCTCCAGGCCGGCGTCTTCACCCGTGACCTGCAGGCCGCCTTCCGCGCCCACCGCGCCCTGGAGGTCGGCGGCGTGATCGTCGGCGACGTCCCCTCCTACCGCGCCGACCAGATGCCGTACGGCGGCGCCAAGAAGTCCGGCGTGGGCCGCGAGGGCGTCAAGTACGCCATGGACGACTACACGTACGAGCGGGTGCTGGTCCTCACGGGCCTCGCGCTGTAGGTCGTACGCCGCGGACGAGACGGCCGGAGCCCACTGTGCGGGGGCTCCGGCCGTCTTCACATGCCGCCACCGCCCTACCGCCGCGCTGTCGGAGGCGCAGGGCAGAATCCGCCCCGTGACGATCACCGCGCGCGCACTCAACCGGGCCACCCTCGGCCGCCAACTCCTCCTGGAACGGGAGCGCCTGCCCGTCCTCGACGGGATACGGCGGGTGGTCGCCCTCCAGGCCCAGGACCCCGCCTCGCCCTACCTGGCGCTGTGGAACCGGCTCGCCGGCTTCGCGCCGGACGAGCTGGACGCCGCCTTCACCGACCGCTCCGTGGTCAAGGCGACCCTGATGCGGATCACCCTCCACGCCGTGCACGCCGACGACTACGCCCCGTTCCGCGCCGCCATGCAGCAGACGCTCCACGGCTCCCGGCTGGGCGCACGCTTCGCCGCCGCGGGACTGACGCCCGCGGACGCCGAGGAGCTGCTGCCGGAACTGCTGGCCTTCGCGGACCGGCCCCGGACCACCCCCGAACTGCAGGCGTGGATCGAGCGGCGGCTCGGCGCCGAGAGGACGGCCGGCGCCTGGTGGGGCCTCAAGGGGTACGCGCCGCTCCACCACGCCCCGACCGGCGGGCCGTGGTCCTTCGGCCGGCGGGCGTCCTTCGTCGCCGCCGGGTCCGGGCCCCTGCCCACGGGGCGGCAGGCCGACCAGGAGGGGCTGCGGACCCTGATCCTGCGCTACCTGTCGGGCTTCGGGCCCGCGTCGGTGGCGGACATGGCGCAGTTCGCCCTCGTCCGGCGCGCGCCCGTACGCGAGGCGCTGCGCGGCCTGGACGACACCGTGGAGCGGCTCGACGGGCCGGACGGGACCACGCTGTACGACCTCCCGGGCGCCCCGCGGCCGGCCGAGGACACCCCCGCCCCGCCGCGGCTCATGGCGATGTGGGACAGCGTCCTGCTCGCCCACGCCGAGCGGGCGCGCCTGATCCCCCCGGCCTACCGCCGTCTCGTGATCCGTGTGAACGGCGACGTGCTGCCCACCCTGCTGGTCGACGGCTACGTCGCCGGCGTGTGGCGTCCCGCGGACGGCGGCATCGAGGCGACGGCCTTCCATCCCCTCCCCTCCGCCGTCTGGGAGGCGCTGGCCGAGGAGGCCCGGTCCCTCGCGGAGCTGCTGGCCGGCCGCGAGGCGTCGGTCTACGGCCGCTACGGCCACTGGTGGGCGAAACTCCCCGAGGCGGCCGAGGTGCGCCTGCTGCCCACCGGGCCGTGACGGCGGGCGCATCCCCCGCCGCCACGGGCGTACGAGGCCCCGGCCGGGGTACCGGGAACCGGCCGGGGTACGCGGCTCCGGCCGGCGCCTCGTCTTTCCGTACGCGGTGAAATCGGGTACTACGGACGGGTAGCCACGAGCCCTCACGATCCCCCCGATCAGCGGCGAGGTGAGCCCCTTCATGTCGGCCCCCACCCAGAAACCCCAGACCCCCCAGGACCCCGACCAGTCCCGCGAGCCAGGCGGCGGCGGGCCGGTGACGCCACCGCCCAAGGTCACCGAACGCGAGGCCCGGCAGGTCGCCGAGGCCGCCCGTGAACAGGACTGGCGCAAACCCAGCTTCGCCAAGGAGCTCTTCCTCGGCCGGTTCCGACTCGACCTGATCCACCCGCACCCGCTGCCCGCCGACGCGGACGTCGAGCGCGGGGAGGCCTTCCTGGCCCGGCTCAGGGAGTTCTGCGAGACCCGGATCGACGGACGGCTGATCGAGCGCGAGGCCCGGATCCCCGACGACGTCGTCGCCGGCCTCAAGGAGCTCGGGGCGCTCGGCATGAAGATCGACCCGAAGTACGGCGGGCTCGGCCTCACCCAGGTGTACTACAACCGCGCCCTCGCGCTCGTCGGCTCCGCCAGCCCCGCGATCGGCGCCCTGCTGTCCGCCCATCAGTCGATCGGCGTACCGCAGCCGCTGAAGATCTTCGGTACGCGGGAGCAGAAGGACGCCTTCCTGCCCCGCCTGGCCCGGACGGACATCTCGGCCTTCCTGCTCACCGAGCCGGACGTGGGCTCGGACCCGGCCCGGCTCGCGACGACGGCGGTGCCGGACGGGGACGCGTACGTCCTGGACGGCGTGAAGCTCTGGACGACCAACGGAGTCGTCGCCGACCTGCTCGTCGTGATGGCCCGGGTCCCGGCGTCCGAGGGGCACAAGGGAGGCATCACCGCCTTCGTCGTCGAGGCGGACTCGCCCGGAGTCACCGTCGAGCACCGCAACGCCTTCATGGGCCTGCGCGGCCTGGAGAACGGCGTCACCCGCTTCCACCGGGTCCGGGTCCCGGCGGAGAACCGCATCGGCCCGGAGGGCGCCGGACTCAAGATCGCCCTCACCACGCTCAACACCGGCCGCCTCTCGCTGCCGGCGATGTGCGTCGGCGCCGGGAAGTGGTCCCTGAAGATCGCCCGCGAGTGGACGTCCGTACGCGAGCAGTGGGGCAAGCCCGTCGCCCGCCACGAGGCCGTGGGCACCAAGATCTCCTTCATCGCGGCGACCACGTTCGCGCTGGAGGCCGTCGTCGACCTCGCCTCCCAGATGGCCGACGAGGACCGCAACGACATCCGCATCGAAGCAGCCCTCGCCAAGCTCTACGGCTCCGAGATGGCCTGCCTCATCGCCGACGAACTCGTCCAGATCCGCGGCGGCCGCGGCTACGAGACGGCCGACTCGCTGGCGGCGCGCGGCGAGCGGGCGGTGCCGGCCGAGCAGCTCCTGCGCGACCTGCGGATCAACCGGATCTTCGAGGGCTCGACCGAGATCATGCATCTGCTGATCGCCCGCGAGGCGGTGGACGCGCACCTCGCGGTCGCCGGCGACATCATCGACCCGGACAAGTCCGTCGCCGACAAGGCGAAGGCGGGCGCGCGGGCGGGCGGCTTCTACGCCCGCTGGCTGCCCAAGCTGGTCGCGGGCCCGGGTCAGGTGCCGGGCGCCTACCGGGAGTTCGGCGCCCTCGCGACGCACCTGCGGTACGTGGAGCGGACGTCGAGGAAGCTGGCCCGTTCCACGTTCTACGCGATGTCGCGGTGGCAGGGCCGGATGGAGCTGAAGCAGGCGTTCCTCGGGCGGATCGTGGACATCGGCGCCGAGCTCTTCGCGATGAGCGCGGCGTGCGTCAGGGCGGAGCTGCTGCGGTCCACCGGGGACCACGGCCGCGAGGCCCACGCGCTGGCCGACGCCTTCTGCCGGCAGGCGCGGGTGCGGGTGGACGAGCTCTTCGGCCGGCTCTGGTCCAACACGGACGACGTGGACCGCGCCGTGGTGGAGGGCGTGCTCGCGGGCACCTACGAGTGGCTGGAGGAGGGCGTCGTCGATCCGAGCGGGGACGGCCCCTGGATCGCGGACACGCCCCCGGGCCCCTCGCTCCACGAGAACGTCCACCGCCGCATCGGCTGACGGACGGGCCGGCTCGGGGCGGGACACCGCCCCGAGCGCCCTTCCGGCAACCCCGTCCGGAAACCGCCCCCCGCGCTGTCCGAACAGCGGACTCGGCCCCCGAGGCACCCCCGGTCACGGCACCATGGGGCCGTGACCGTCATCGACATCCCCGGCTCCAAGTCCGTCACCGCCCGCGCGCTCTTCCTCGCCGCGGCCGCGCACGGGACCACCACGCTCCTCCGGCCGCTCGTCTCCGACGACACCGAGGGCTTCGCCGAGGGGCTCGCCGCCCTCGGCTACGAGGTCCGGCGGGAACCGGGAGCCTGGCACATCGAGGGCCGCCCCGAGGGCCCCGGCGCGGACGACGCCGACGTGTACTGCCGCGACGGCGCCACCACCGCGCGCTTCCTGCCCGCGCTCGCCGCCGCCGGCCACGGCACCTTCCGCTTCGACGCCTCCGCCCAGATGCGCCGCCGCCCCCTCGGGCCCCTCACCACCGCACTGCGCACCCTCGGCGTCGACCTCCACCACCCGCTCGAAGAGGGCCACCACCCCCTCACGGTCCACGCCGACGGCATCAAGGGCGGCGCGCTCACCCTCGACGCAGGCCAGTCCTCCCAGTACCTGACCGCGCTGCTGATGCTCGGCCCCCTCACCGCCGAGGGCCTCGACATCACCGTCACGGACCTGGTCTCGGAGCCGTACGTCGAGATCACCCTCGCCATGATGCGCAGCTTCGGCGCCGAGGTGACCCGGGAGGGCCGGACCTACCGGGTCGCCCCCACCGGGTACCGCGCCACCACGTACGCCATCGAGCCGGACGCCTCCACCTCCAGCTACTTCTTCGCCGCCGCCGCGCTCGAAGCCGGCCGCGCGGTCACCGTCCCCGGCCTGGGCACCGGCGCCCTCCAGGGCGACCTCGGATTCGTCGAGGTGCTGCGGCGGATGGGCGCCGAGGTCGACGTGGCCGCCGACGGAACCACCGTCCGCGGCACCGGCACTCTGCGCGGCCTGACGGTCAACATGCGCGACATCTCCGACACCATGCCCACGCTGGCCGCCATCGCGCCCTTCGCCGACGGGCCGGTCCGCATCGAGGACGTCGCCAACACCCGCGTCAAGGAGTGCGACCGCCTCGACGCCTGCGCCGAGAACCTGCGCCGGCTCGGCGTCGACGTCGCGACCGGCCCCGACTGGATCGAGATCCTGCCCGGCACTCCGTCCGGGCACGGCGTCGAGATCGCCACCCACGGCGACCACCGCATCGTGATGTCCTTCGCGGTCACCGGCCTGCGCGCACCCGGGATCGCCTTCGACGACCCCGGCTGCGTACGGAAGACGTTCCCCGACTTCCACCGCGCCTTCGAGGAGTTCCGCGCGGCCCTCTGAGCCGGCTCCCGGCCGCCGGCAGCGAGCCGCCGGCGGCCACCGCCCGGTCCGCCGTGCCTCCCGCCGGCCGCCCGGGGAGGCCCGCAACAGGCCCGGCGAGCGCCCTGAGCCGGACGTGCTGTCGGAGCGCAACGCCTTTGGGGCAAGAATGGGGGGCATGAGCGACCGCCCCTCTCCTCTCGCCGACCCGCACATCGCCTTCGATCCAGCCGAAGGCCGCCGGGACATCGTCGTCCTCGGCTCCACCGGGTCCATCGGCACGCAGGCCATCGACCTGGTCCTGCGCAACCCCGACCGCTTCCGGGTCACCGCCCTCGCCGCCTCCGGCGGCCGGGTCGCCCTGCTCGCCGAGCAGGCGCACCGGCTGAGGGTCGCCACGGTCGCCGTCGCCCGCGAGGACGTGGTGCCCGAGCTCCGCGACGCGCTCACCGCGCTGTACGGCACCGAGCCCCTCCCCGAGATCCTGGCCGGGCCCGACGCCGCCACGCAGGTGGCCGCCTCCCCGTGCCACACGGTGCTCAACGGGATCACCGGTTCCATCGGCCTCGCGCCGACCCTCGCCGCGCTCGAAGCGGGCCGCACCCTCGCCCTCGCCAACAAGGAGTCGCTGATCGTCGGCGGTCCGCTGGTGAAGGCGCTGGCCAAGCCCGGCCAGATCATCCCGGTCGACTCCGAGCACGCCGCCCTCTTCCAGGCGCTCGCCGCCGGCACCCGCGCCGACGTCCGCAAGCTGGTCGTCACCGCCTCCGGCGGCCCCTTCCGCGGCCGCACCCGGGCGGAGCTGGCGGACGTCACCCGCGAGGACGCGCTCGCCCACCCCACCTGGGCCATGGGGCCGGTCATCACGGTGAACAGCGCCACGCTGGTCAACAAGGGCCTGGAGGTCATCGAGGCGCACCTCCTCTACGACATCCCCTTCGACCGCATCGAGGTCGTCGTCCATCCCCAGTCGTACGTCCACTCGATGGTGGAGTTCACGGACGGCTCCACCCTCGCCCAGGCCACCCCGCCGGACATGGGCGGCCCGATCGCCATCGGCATCGGCTGGCCCGAGCGGGTCCCGGACGCGGCCCCCGCCTTCGACTGGACGAAGGCGTCCACCTGGGAGTTCTTCCCCCTCGACACCGAGGCCTTCCCGTCCGTCGGACTCGCCCGCCACGTCGGCGAGCTCGGCGGCACCGCACCGGCCGTGTTCAACGCCGCGAACGAGGAGTGCGTCGAGGCGTTTCTCGCCGGAAGGCTGCCGTTCAACGGAATCATGGATACGGTCACGGCAGTCGTCACCGAACACGGCACCCCCGCCCGGGGAACCTCCCTGACGGTGTCCGACGTCCTCGAAGCGGAGACCTGGGCACGCGCCCGGGCCCGTGAACTGGCAGAGCTCACAGCGAAGGCGACCGCGGAGGCGCGCGCATGACCGTACTTCTGACGCTTCTCGGCATCGTGCTGTTCGTGCTGGGACTGCTCGTCTCCATCGCCTGGCACGAGCTCGGCCACCTCTCCACGGCCAAGCTCTTCGGCATCCGCGTGCCGCAGTACATGGTCGGCTTCGGCCCGACCATCTGGTCGCGGAAGAAGGGCGAGACGGAGTACGGCTTCAAGGCCGTTCCCGCCGGCGGCTACATCCGGATGATCGGCATGTTCCCGCCGGGCAAGGACGGCCGGGTCGAGGCCCGCTCCACCTCGCCGTGGCGCTCGATGATCGAGGACGCCCGCGAGGCGTCCTTCGAGGAGCTCCAGCCCGGCGACGAGAACCGGCTCTTCTACACGCGCAAGCCGTGGAAGCGCGTCATCGTGATGTTCGCCGGTCCGTTCATGAACCTGATCCTCGCCGTGGTGCTCTTCTTCGGCAGCGCGATGGCCGTCGGCTTCGAGACCCAGACCACCAAGGTCGCCGGCGTCACCAACTGCGTCATCGACCAGAGCCAGAAGCGCGACACCTGCCGGGCCGGCGACCCCGTCTCGCCCGCCAAGGCGGCCGGACTGCTCAAGGGCGACCGGATCGTCGCCTTCAACGGCGAACGCGTCTCGGACTGGAACACCCTCTCCGACCGGATCCGCGCGGTCGTCGGACCCGCGACCGTCACCGTCCAGCGCGACGGCGCGGAGCGGCAGCTGCCCGTCACGCTGATGGAGAACAAGGTCCTCAAGAAGGACGCGGACGGGAAGGTCCTCCAGCCCGCCCAGTACGTCTCCGCCGGCTACCTCGGCTTCGAGTCGAGCCGCGAGGTCGTCCCGCTCACCTTCGGCGAGTCCGCCTCCAGGATGACCGACCAGCTCCAGGCCGGCTTCGAGTCCGTCCTCGCCCTGCCGAGCAAGATCCCGGACCTGTGGGACGCCACCTTCGGCGACGGCGAGCGCAAGGCCGACTCCCCGGTCGGCGTCGTCGGAGCCGCCCGGATCAGCGGCGAGCTGATGACCATCGACGCCCCGCCGCAGACGCTCCTCGTGGTCTTCCTGCAGCTGCTCGTCATGTTCAACGTCTCGCTGTTCCTGTTCAACATGCTGCCGCTGCTGCCGCTCGACGGCGGACACATCGCGGGCGCGCTGTGGGAGTCCGTCCGCCGCCACGCGGCGCGGATCTTCAGGCGCCCCGACCCGGGCCCGTTCGACGTGGCCAAGCTGATGCCGGCCGCCTACGTGGTGGCGGGCGTCTTCGTCTGCTTCACGCTGCTGGTGCTGGCCGCCGACATCGTCAATCCGGTGAAGCTGACCTGACCGCGGGGAGGCCGGACACCGCCGGTGTCCGGCCATCCCTCCCGAGGGCGGTAACCTCGGAGACCTGAGCCCGCCGACGCACAACCTTGAGGTTGCACTTCAGATGACCGCGATTTCTCTCGGTATCCCGACCGTTCCGACCCGGCTCGCCGAGCGGCGCAAGAGCCGCCAGATCCAGGTCGGCAGCGTCGCCGTCGGCGGGGACGCGCCCGTCTCGGTGCAGTCGATGACGACGACGCGTACGTCCGACATCGGTGCGACGTTGCAGCAGATCGCGGAGCTGACGGCTTCGGGGTGTCAGATCGTGCGGGTGGCGTGCCCGACGCAGGACGACGCCGACGCGCTCGCCACGATCGCGAAGAAGTCGCAGATCCCCGTGATCGCGGACATCCACTTCCAGCCGAAGTACGTCTTCGCCGCCATCGAGGCCGGATGTGCTGCCGTACGCGTCAACCCGGGCAACATCAAGCAGTTCGACGACAAGGTCAAGGAGATCGCCCACGCCGCCAAGGACGCGGGCACCCCGATCCGGATCGGCGTCAACGCGGGCTCCCTCGACGCCCGGCTGCTGAAGAAGTACGGCAAGGCCACCCCCGAGGCGCTGGTCGAGTCCGCGCTGTGGGAGGCCTCCCTCTTCGAGGAGCACGGCTTCGGCGACATCAAGATCTCGGTCAAGCACAACGACCCGGTCGTCATGGTCAACGCCTACCGTCAGCTCGCCGCCCAGTGCGACTACCCGCTGCACCTCGGCGTCACCGAGGCGGGCCCCGCCTTCCAGGGCACCATCAAGTCCGCCGTCGCCTTCGGCGCGCTGCTGTCCGAGGGCATCGGCGACACCATCCGCGTCTCCCTCTCGGCACCGCCGGTCGAGGAGGTCAAGGTCGGCAACCAGATCCTGGAGTCGCTGAACCTCAAGCCGCGCCGCCTGGAGATCGTCTCCTGTCCGTCCTGCGGCCGCGCCCAGGTGGACGTGTACAAGCTCGCCGAGGAGGTCACGGCGGGCCTGGAGGGCATGGAGGTCCCGCTGCGCGTCGCCGTCATGGGCTGCGTCGTCAACGGCCCCGGCGAGGCCCGTGAGGCCGACCTGGGCGTCGCCTCCGGCAACGGCAAGGGCCAGATCTTCGTCAAGGGCGAGGTCATCAAGACCGTCCCCGAGTCGAAGATCGTCGAGACCCTGATCGAGGAGGCGATGAAGATCGCCGAGCAGATGGAGAAGGACGGCGTGATGTCCGGCGAGCCGACGGTCGCCATCGGCGTCTGACCGCACCCCGCACGCGCACGACGAGGCCCCGGGCTCCTGCCCGGGGCCTCGTCCGTCCCCGACCGGGCCGGACCGCCCCACCCCGGCCCGCACGGGCCGCCCCATCCACTCACCCACCACCTCCCCGACGCGCCAGGTACAGTGCGGAGAATCAGCAGACCGCATGGTGAGGCCCCCTCGTGTTGACGCAGACCACCACCCGGGTCCTCGAACCCGCCGACCTCGGCGCCGCGCTCGCCGTCCTGGAGAGCGCCCCCGTCGAGAACGCCTTCGTCGCGGCCCGGGTCCAGGCCGCCGGACTCGACCCCTGGCGCCTCGGCGGCGAGATGTGGGGCTGGTACGCCGACGGGCGGCTGCGCTCGCTGTGCTACTCCGGCGCCAACCTCGTCCCGATGTGCGCCACCCCGGACGCCGTCCGGGCCTTCGCCGACCGCGCGCGCCGCACCGGCCGCCGCTGCTCCTCCATCGTCGGCCCCGCCGAACCCACCGCCGAGCTCTGGCGGCTCCTGGAGCCCGGCTGGGGCCCCGCCCGCGACATCCGCGCCCGCCAGCCCCTCATGGTGACCGAGGAGCCCTCGGCCGACGTCGAGCCCGACCCCTTCGTCCGCCGGGTCGGCAGGAACGAGATGGACGTGATCATGCCCGCGTGCGTGTCCATGTTCACCGAGGAGGTCGGCATCTCCCCGATGGCCGGCGACGGCGGACTGCTCTACCAGGCCCGGGTCGCCGAGCTCGTCGGCTCCGGGCGCTCCTTCGCCCGCATCGAGGACGGCAAGGTCGTCTTCAAGGCCGAGATCGGCGCCGCCACCTCCCACGCCTGCCAGATCCAGGGCGTCTGGGTCGCCCCCGAACACCGCGGCAAGGGCCTCTCCGAGACGGGCATGGCCGCCGTCCTGCGCTACGCCCTCGCCGACGTCGCCCCCGTGGTCAGCCTGTACGTCAACGACTACAACACCCCCGCCCGGGCCGCGTACCGCCGCGTCGGATTCCGTGAGGTGGGGGCCTTCATGAGCGTCCTCTTCTGATCCACTTGTAGGGTGCGCGCATGGATGACGCTGACGTCACGATCGGACCGGTCAATCTCGCCGCGCGGGTGGACGACGCCCTCGCCGTGCAAGCGCTCGCCTTCGGACTGGGCGAGGACGAGATCGTCGTACGCCGGCACATCGTCCTGCGCCACCTGCTCAGTCCCGGCGCCTGCGCCTACGGGGCCACCACCGGCGACGGCCGCCTGGTCGGCTTCGTCTACGGCATGCCGAACGACCGCGGCCACTGGTGGTCCGGCATCGTCGAGCCGTACCTGCGCGCCACCGGCACCGCCGACTGGCTCGACGACTCCTTCGTCATCACCGAACTGCACGTCCACCCCGCATTCCAGGGGCGGGGCGTCGGCCGGACACTGATCACCACCATCACCGACGGCGCCTCCCAGCCGCGCTCGATCCTCTCCGCGATCGACACCGAGAGCCCGGCCCGCGGGCTCTACCGCGACCTCGGCTACACCGACCTCGCCCGGCAGGTCCACTTCCCCAGCGCACCCCGTCCCTACGCCGTGATGGGCGCGCCGCTGCCGCTTCTGCGCCGGAACTGATTTCACCGACCCGGGGCCACCCGGCTAACCTCCTAGCCATCACACTTTTCACCGCAGGAGAGTTCCCCATGGCCCAGGTCCAGCGCATGTCCCGGTTGATGGTCAAGACACTGCGCGACGACCCGGCGGACGCCGAGACGCTCAGCCACAAGCTGCTCGTCCGCGCCGGCTACGTCCGTCGCAACGCGGCGGGCATCTGGTCCTGGCTGCCGCTCGGCAAGAAGGTCCTGGAGAACGTCACCCGCGTGGTGCGCGAGGAGATGGACGAGATCGGCGGGCAGGAGGTCCTGCTGCCGGCCCTGCTGCCCAAGGAGCCCTACGAGGCGTCCGGCCGCTGGGAGGAGTACGGCGCGGAGCTGTTCCGCCTCCAGGACCGCAGGGGCGGCGACTACCTCCTCGGCCCCACCCACGAGGAGATCTTCACCCAGCTGGTCAAGGACCAGTGCACGTCCTACAAGGACCTGCCGGTGATCCTCTACCAGATCCAGACGAAGTACCGCGACGAGGCGCGTCCCCGCTCGGGCATCCTGCGCGGCCGCGAGTTCCAGATGAAGGACTCGTACTCCTTCGACACCACCGACGAGGGCCTGGCCGAGGCGTACGCGCTGCACCGCCAGGCGTACGTCCGGATCTTCGAGCGGCTCGGCCTGGAGCACAAGATCGTCTCCGCGATCTCCGGCGCCATGGGCGGCTCGGCCTCCGAGGAGTTCCTGGCACCGGCCGCCGCCGGTGAGGACACCTTCGTGTACTGCCCGAGCTGCGCCTACGCCGCGAACACCGAGGCCGTGACCTTCAAGGCCCAGGCCGCCGACGGCTCCGCGCACGCCCCGGTCGAGGAGCTGGACACCCCCGACACCCCCACCATCGAGTCGCTCGCCGCCCACCTGGGCGTCCAGGCCTCCGAGACGCTGAAGAACCTGCTGGTCAAGGTCGACGGCGAGATCGTCGGCGTCGGCGTCCCCGGCGACCGCGAGGTGGACCTCGGCAAGCTGGAGGACCACCTGGCCCCGGCCGTCGTCGAGCTGGTCACCGCCGAGGACTTCGTCGGCCGCCCCGACCTGGTCAAGGGCTACGTCGGCCCGCAGGGCCTGGAGAAGGTCCGCTTCATCGCCGACCCGCGCATCGCCCCCGGCACCGCCTGGATCACCGGCGCCAACAAGGAGGGCAAGCACGCGCGGAACGTCGTCGCGGGCCGTGACTTCGAGGTCGACGACTACCTGGACGTCGTCGTGGTCCAGGACGGCGACCCCTGCCCCAACTGCGGCACCGGTCTGAAGATGGACCGCGCCATCGAGATCGGCCACATCTTCCAGCTCGGCCGCAAGTACGCCGACGCCTTCCAGCTCGACGTGCTGGGCCAGAACGGCAAGCCGGTCCGCGTGACCATGGGCTCGTACGGCATCGGCGTCTCCCGCGCCGTCGCGGCCCTCGCCGAGCAGCACGCCGACGACAAGGGCCTGTGCTGGCCCGCCGAGGTCGCCCCGGCCGACGTCCACGTCGTCGCGGCTGGCAAGGCGCTGCAGACCGAGCTGGCCCTGGAGGTCTCCGAGAAGCTCAAGGCCGCCGGCCTGCGGGTCCTGGTCGACGACCGCGCGGGCGTCTCCCCGGGCGTGAAGTTCACCGACGCCGAGCTGATCGGCGTCCCGAAGATCCTCGTCGCCGGCCGCCGTTCGGCCGAGGGCGTCGTCGAGCTGAAGGACCGCCGCACGGGCGAGCGCGAGGAGCTCACCGTCGACGAGGCGATCGCGCGTCTGAGCGCCTGACGCGGGACACCCGGGAGCGGGTGGCGGGGGCCTCTGCCCCTGCCACCCGCTCCCGTCGTGCGAGGTCCGGCTCAGCTCTCCTGCGGCGCCGGGTCGACCGGGGCGCCGGCCAGGTCCTCGACGCTCGAGCCGTTGGCCGCGCCGGTCGCGTTCGCGGCACCCGTGAGCCCCTGGAGGTGGGGCGAGGGGGTCAGGCCCGGCAAGGGCTCCTGGACGGGCTGGGCAGCGGGTGCGGCCGGGGGCTGCGCGGCCCGCTCCAGGAACCGCAGGAGCTCCACCGGGAAGGGCAGCACCAGCGTCGAGTTCTTCTCCGCCGCCACCGCCACCACCGTCTGGAGCAGCCGCAACTGGAGTGCGGCGGGCTGCTGCGACATCACTCCCGCGGCCTCCGCCAGCTTCTTCGAGGCCTGGAGTTCCGCGTCCGCGTTGATCACCCGGGCGCGCCGCTCACGGTCCGCCTCCGCCTGCCGGGCCATCGAGCGCTTCATGGTCTCCGGCAGCGACACGTCCTTGATCTCGACGCGGTCGATGGCGACACCCCAGCCCATGGCAGGGCTGTCCAGCATCAGTTCCAGACCCTGGTTGAGCTTCTCGCGGTTGGACAGCAGATCGTCCAGATCGCTCTTGCCGATGATCGACCGCAGTGACGTCTGCGCCATCTGCGAGACCGCGAACCGGTAGTCCTCGACCCGCACCAGCGCGTCCGCGGCGTCGACCACCTTGAAGTACACGACCGCGTCCACGCGCACGGTCACGTTGTCCCGGGTGATGCCCTCCTGCGCGGGCACCGGCAGCGTCACGATCTGGAGGTTCACCTTGTGCAGCCGGTCGATCGCCGGAACGATCATCGTCAGGCCGGGTTGCCGGACGTCGTCACGGAGCCGGCCGAAGCGGAACACCACGCCTCGTTCGTACTGCTTCACCACGCGAAGCGCGGCCGCCGTGTACACCCCGGCGGCGGCTATCGCACCCGCTGCGGCCATCAACAGCGCTTCGATCATCACGACCCCCTGACGGGCGTCCGAGCCGAGCCTTACAGCAAGGGTATGCCCCGGCGGAAGGCCGCGGAAAAGTGCCGTCCGCTCACAGCCAGCCCGCGAACTCCAGCAACAGCTCGGCGTCCTGCCGCCGTCCCGCGGCCAGCGCCCGCGTGCCCGACTCGACGGCCCGGAAGAGCGTCCAGCCGCGCAGCCGCTCGCGGTCCACCTCCAGGGAGTCCGCGAGCCGGTTCACCCGGCGGCGTGCCGACGAGGCCCCCGCGGACGCCGCCACCAGGTCCTCCACCCGGTCGCGGACCAGCCGCGCCAGGTCGTAGGCACGCTCGCCGACCAACGGCTCGGGCCCGACGGCCAGCCAGGGTGTCCGGTCGCCGGCCAGCACCTTGCCCTGCCGGAAGCAGCCGTGCAGCAGCAGCGTCTCGGGGGAGTCGGCGACCAGCTCCGCGCGGGCCTCCAGAGCCGCCGCGGCCAGCCCGCCGGCCGACTCGTCACCGCGGTGACCCTCCATGGCCGCCGCCTGCCGGGCCGTGCGCTCGGCGACCGTCTCGAAGTCGTGCTCCGCGGGCGGCTCGACCCACAGCCGCCGCACGATGCCGGCGGCCTCCAGCAGCGCCTTCGCCTCCGGCAGGGAGCGGAGGGACACTTCCGGGTGCAGTCGTTCGAGTACGAGTGCGCCGCCGTCGGTCGTGTCGACCAGCCGCACCGCGCCCCAGCCGTCCCAGTGCGCCAGAGCCCGCGCCTCGGCCCCGGGCCGGGCGGCGTCCGGGGCGATCTTCAGCGCGGCGGGGGTGCCGTCCGGCCGCCGGACGAGCAGCACGAGGCTGCTGCGCCCGCCGGGGGCGACCGTCCGGTCGACGTCCAGGGAGGCGGTCTCCAGCGCGGTCCGGGCGAGCTCGGGGAGCTCTCCGAGCCACTCGGCCGCGACGGCGTCCCCGTACGTCTCGCCCAGCGCCCGCACGAGTCGCTGCGGCGGTTCGAAAGCCATGCGTGCGTTGTTCCTTCTGCAGTTCGGACGAGTCCGGCCGGAGCGGGGCTCAGACCCGCTCGGCGAGCCCAGGAAAGGTTACGTCGCTGCCGCGCCAGCGGACGGCCCGCACGGCGGCGTCGCGCAGGGCCGCCGCGGCGTCCCGTCGCAGCGGACCCGTCGAGGCCCGGACGAGATCGGAGTACACCCCGGCGACGCCGTCCTCCAGGGCGGCGGCCAGCCGGACGGCGGCGGCCGCGTCCGGCACCGGGAACGGCAGCGCGTAACCGGCGGCCGCGGCCACCGGCTCGCCGCCGAGGTCGCGCACGGTCCGGCGCAGCGCGTCCCGCCGGGCCCGGTGGGCGTCGTGGGCCGTGGTGGCATCGGCCCGGCGCCCCGCCCCGATCCGGCCGCCGACGACGCCGTAGCCGTACACCGCCGCGTGCTCGGCGGCGAGGGCGGCCTGGGCCGCGGCGAGCGCGTCCTCCCGCTCGGTCATCCCCGGCCTCCCTCGGTCAGCAGATAGGCGTGCGCCGCGCCGGCCGCCGCCACCGAGGCCAGCAGCCGCGCGTACTCCGGCGGCGCGTCGAGCAGCGCGGCCGTGTGGGTGTCGGAGGTCCGCCGGACCTCGGCCGCCAGCTGCCGCAGTGCCGCCGCGGGGTCCGCGGGGACGGTGGGCGGCGTCGGCGGCACGGTGGTGGCCCCCGCGGCGGAGGCGCCGGCCGACGGGCTCGCGGGGGAGGAGGCGGACGAGGGGGCCGGTCCGCTGCCGGTGGGCGAAGGCGCCGGCCGGGCGCCGGGGGCGGCCGTCCCCTCGGCCAGGGCCGCGGCGTGCGCCGCGGCCGAGGTCCGCAACGGCGTCAGTCGCGCCGCGAGCGAGGGGTGCGCGGCGAGCACCGCGTCGTAACGTTCCAGCAGGGTCCGGCCGGCCGCCGCGGACCTGCGGCGCAGCTCCGCCTCGGCGCGGGCCGCCCGTTCGGCCGCGGTGGGTGGCTCGGGACCCCTCTCCCGCGGCGGCGTGGTGGTGCACCCGCCCAGTGTCGCCGCCCCGGCGAGCAGCAGCGCACGCCTGCCCACCGTCCCCGTGCGCCCCACGTTCTCTCCCTCGGCCTCGGTCGAAGATCACCGCAGGCGAGCGTACCCGCGGCCGGGGACACCGTGGACGGCAACACCCCTCGGGACCGGATACCCTTTGGTCTGACACGCGACGAACCCACAACAGCACACGCGGCCGAGGAGTCACCCGGATGAGCACCACCCAGAGCGACAGGCTGCGCGGACTCCTGGAGCCGCTCGTCCACGCGAAGGACCTGGATCTCGAGGAGATCGAAGTGTCCCGGGCCGGCCGCCGCGGACTGCTGAGGGTCATCGTCGACTCGGACGAGGGCGTGGAGCTGGACGCCTGCGCCGAGCTGAGCCGCGTCATCTCCGAGAAGCTCGACGAGACGGACGCGATGGGCGAGGGCGAGTACGTCCTCGAAGTCAGCTCCCCCGGCGCCGACCGCCCCCTCACCCAGCACCGCCACTACGTGCGCGCCACCGGGCGCCTGGTCAAGCTGAGGCTGACCGACTCCGCGGGCGGCGGCGAGGTGATCGCGCGGATCCTGACCGTGGACGACGACGGCCTCGACCTCGAGGTGCCCGGCGTGAAGGGGCGCAAGCCCACCGCCCGGCGCGTCGAGTTCGCCGAGATCGCCAAGGCGCGTGTCGAGATCGAGTTCAGCCGCAAGGACAAGAAGGAAGAGGAGGCGTAGCCGTGGACATCGACGTGAAGCTCCTGAAGGGCTTGGCACAAGAGAAGGAGATCTCTTTCGACCTGCTGGTCGAGGCGATCGAGTCGGCCCTCCTCATCGCCTACCACCGCACCCCCTCCGCCCGGCGCCACGCGCGCGTGGAGCTGGACCGGCACACCGGTCACGTGACCGTGTGGGCGAAGGAGGACCCCTCCGAGCTGGAGGAGGGCCAGGAGCCGAAGGACTTCGACGACACGCCGTCGGACTTCGGCCGGATCGCGGCGAGCACCGCCCGCCAGGTCATCCAGCAGCGGCTGCGTGACGCGGAGAACGACGTCACCTTCGGCGAGTACGCGCGCCGCGAGGGCGACGTCGTCGCCGGCCAGGTCCAGCAGGGCAAGGACCCGAAGAACGTCCTCGTCAGGCTCGACGACAAGCTGGAAGCCATCCTTCCGGTGCAGGAGCAGGTGCCCGGCGAGGAGTACACGCACGGCCTGCGGCTGCGCACGTACGTCGTCCGGGTCGCCAAGGGTGTCCGCGGTCCGTCCGTCACCCTCTCGCGCACCCACCCCAATCTGGTGAAGAAGCTCTTCGCGCTCGAGGTCCCCGAGATCGCCGACGGTTCCGTCGAGATCGCGGCGATCGCACGTGAGGCCGGTCACCGCACCAAGATCGCCGTCCGGTCCACCCGTTCGGGCCTGAACGCCAAGGGCGCCTGCATCGGCCCCATGGGCGGCCGGGTCCGCAACGTCATGGCCGAGCTGCTGGGCGAGAAGATCGACATCGTCGACTGGTCCGACGACCCGGCGGAGATGGTCGCCAACGCGCTGTCCCCGGCCCGGGTCTCCAAGGTCGAGGTCGTCGACCTGGCCGCCCGTTCGGCCCGGGTGACCGTGCCGGACTACCAGCTCTCCCTCGCCATCGGCAAGGAAGGGCAGAACGCCCGGCTCGCCGCCCGGCTCACCGGCTGGCGCATCGACATCCGGCCGGACACCGAGCAGCCGTCGGCCGACCAGGCCGACCGTCGCGACCGGGACTGAAGCCTTTCCCGAAGGAACAGATCGCGCCGCGGTCACGTTGTGCCACGGCGAGATCACGACAAACGACCGTTCGATCCCTCCCCCCAACGGGGAGGGTCGTTACGGGGAGGTAGACTTAAGCGTGTCTGGCCGGACGCATGCCCGCGCGTGCCCTGAGCGAACCTGTGTGGGATGCCGGGAGCGAGCGGCCAAGAGCGATCTGCTGCGCATCGTGGCGGTCGAGGGCGAATGTGTCCCCGATCATCGCGGTACGCTGCCCGGCCGGGGTGCGTACCTGCACCCCGCCTCGGTCTGTCTCGACCTGGCGGTCCGCCGCAGGGCGTTTCCGAGGGCCTTCAAGGTCCAGGGACCACTCGAAGCGGCTTCGGTCCGACGGTTCGTCGAGCAGGCAGCACCGTAAGAAGAAGTACGGCACGGATAACCGTGCGGTCAGGTACCTCGCGAGTTGGAAGTAGGTCGAGATTGCGATGAGCACTCGATGAGTACGCGATGAGTACGCCCATGAAGTAGCGACGGTCCGGCGGTAATCCGGACCTAAAAGGAGCGAAGTGGCTAAGGTCCGGGTATACGAACTCGCCAAGGAGTTCGGCGTGGAGAGCAAGGTCGTCATGGCCAAGCTCCAAGAACTCGGTGAATTCGTCCGTTCGGCGTCCTCGACGATCGAGGCGCCGGTCGTGCGCAAGTTGACTGACGCACTGCAGGGGCCCGGCGGCAACGCCGGCAAGTCCGCTGCGAAGCCGGGCGCGCCTCGCAAGGCCGCCCCCTCGAAGCCCGCGGCGCCGTCTCCGGCATCCGCGGCACGTCCCGCTGCCCCGAAGCCCGGCGCACCGGCCCCCAAGCCGGCCCCCGCCGCGCCCGCCGCCCCGGTCACCCCGGCGGCCCCGGCGAGCAGCACCCCCTCCCAGGCTCCGGCCGCCTCGGGCCCCCGCCCGGGCCCGAAGCCCGCGCCCAAGCCGGTCACCCCGGCTCCGGCCACCCCCGAGTTCACCGCGCCTCCGGCCGCTCCGGCAGCCGGTCAGCGTTCCGGTGGCGGTGCGGCACGTCCGCAGGGTCAGGGCGCGCCGCGTCCGGGCCAGCAGTCTCCGCGTCCGCAGGGCCAGGGTGCCCCGCGTCCGCAGGGTCAGGGTGCGCCGCGTCCGGGCGCCCGTCCGGCCGGTCCCCGTCCGGGCAACAACCCCTTCACGTCGGGTGGCTCCACCGGAATGGCGCGCCCGCAGGCGCCCCGTCCGGGTGGCGGTGCCCCCCGTCCCGGCGGCCCCGGTGCCGTTCCGGGTGCCCCGCGTCCGCAGGGCGGCCCCGGCGGCGCGCCGCGTTCCGGCGGCCCCGGTGCCCCGGGCGGCGCGCGTCCCACCCCCGGTGGCATGCCGCGTCCGCAGGCTCCCCGTCCGGGCGGCGCGCCCGGCGGTAACCGTCCGAACCCGGGCATGATGCCGCAGCGTCCCGCTGCCGGCCCGCGCCCCGGCCCTGGCGGTCGTGGTCCCGGTGGCCCCGGCGGTCGTCCCGCGGGCGGCGGCGGTGGCGGTCGTCCCGGCGGCGGCTTCGCCGGCCGTCCGGCCGGTCCCGGCGGTGGCGGTGGCGGCTTCGCCGGTCGTCCCGGCGGTCCCGGTGGCGGCGGTGGCGGTCGTCCCGGCGGTCCCGGTGGCGGCGGCGGCTTCGGCGGTCGTCCCGGCGGCTTCGGTGGCCGTCCCGGTGGCCCCGGTGGCCGTGGTGGCACGCAGGGCGCCTTCGGTCGTCCCGGCGGTCCCGCGCGTCGCGGTCGCAAGTCGAAGCGGCAGAGGCGCCAGGAGTACGAGGCCATGCAGGCCCCGTCGGTCGGCGGCGTGATGCTGCCTCGCGGCAACGGCGAGACCATTCGCCTGTCGCGCGGTGCCTCCCTCACCGACTTCGCCGAGAAGATCGGCGCCAACCCGGCGTCGCTCGTCGCGGTGATGATGAACCTCGGTGAGATGGTCACGGCCACGCAGTCCGTCTCCGACGACACGCTGACGATGCTCGGCGAGGAGATGAACTACACCGTTCAGATCGTCTCGCCGGAGGAAGAGGACCGCGAGCTCCTCGAGTCCTTCGACATCGAGTTCGGCGAGGACGAGGGCGGCGAAGAGGCTCTGGTCTCCCGTCCGCCGGTCGTCACCGTCATGGGTCACGTCGACCACGGTAAGACCCGACTCCTCGACGCGATCCGCAAGACGAACGTCGTCGCGGGCGAGGCCGGTGGCATCACCCAGCACATCGGTGCCTACCAGGTCGGCACCGAGGTCAACGGTGAAGAGCGCAAGATCACCTTCATCGACACCCCGGGTCACGAGGCGTTCACCGCCATGCGTGCCCGTGGTGCGAAGTCGACCGACATCGCGATCCTCGTGGTGGCGGCCAACGACGGTGTGATGCCTCAGACGATCGAGGCGCTGAACCACGCCAAGGCGGCCGACGTGCCGATCGTGGTCGCGGTCAACAAGATCGACGTCGAGGGTGCGGACCCGACCAAGGTCCGCGGTCAGCTGACCGAGTTCGGTCTGGTGGCCGAGGAGTACGGCGGCGACACGATGTTCGTCGACATCTCCGCCAAGCAGGGTCTGAACATCGACTCGCTGCTCGAGGCCGTCGTCCTCACCGCCGACGCCTCGCTCGACCTGCGGGCCAACCCGGAGCAGGACGCGCAGGGTATTGCGATCGAGTCCCACCTCGACCGCGGTCGCGGTGCCGTCTCGACCGTCCTGGTCCAGCGCGGAACGCTGCGCATCGGCGACACCGTGGTGGTCGGCGACGCGTACGGCCGCGTCCGGGCGATGCTCGACGACAAGGGCAACAACGTCGAGGAGGCGACCCCGTCGACTCCCGTCCTGGTGCTCGGTCTCACCAACGTGCCGGGTGCCGGCGACAACCTCCTGGTCGTCGACGAGGACCGTACGGCCCGTCAGATCGCCGAGAAGCGTGCTGCGCGTGAGCGCAACGCCGCCTTCGCCAAGCGCGTCCGCCGGGTGTCCCTCGAGGACCTCGACAAGGTGCTCAAGGCCGGTCTGGTCCAGGAACTCAACCTCATCATCAAGGGCGACGCGTCCGGTGCGGTCGAGGCTCTCGAGTCCTCGCTGCTCCAGCTCGACGTCGGTGAAGAGGTCGACATCCGGGTCCTGCACCGTGGTGTGGGTGCGGTCACCGAGTCCGACATCGACCTGGCGATGGGCTCCGACGCCATCGTCATCGGCTACAACGTCCGTGCGGCCGGCCGTGCCGCGCAGATGGCGGAGCGCGAGGGCGTCGACGTCCGGTACTACTCGGTGATCTACCAGGCCATCGAGGAGATCGAGGCGGCGCTCAAGGGCCTCCTCAAGCCGGAGTACGAAGAGGTCGAGCTCGGTACGGCGGAGATCCGCGAGGTCTTCCGCTCGTCGAAGCTGGGCAACATCGCCGGTGTCCTCATCCGCTCCGGCGAGGTCAAGCGCAACACCAAGGCGCGCCTCGTCCGCGACGGCAAGGTCATCGCCGAGGACCTCACGATCCACGGTCTGCGCCGCTTCAAGGACGACGTCACCGAGATCCGCGAAGGCTTCGAGGGTGGTATCAACCTCGGAAACTTCAACGACATCAAGATCGACGACGTCATCGCGACGTACGAGATGCGCGAGAAGCCGCGCGTCTGATCGCAGCAGTGAGCCGGGGCCGGTCGGCGGAAACTATTCCGTCGATCGGCCCCGGCCGTTGCGTGTACGGTCGGTTCCGATGTCCCCGCCGAGTGGTCGGCGGGGCCACTGAACCCGAACCGGCGGGACATCCGGACATACATGTATGTGGGGACACTGTCCTTCGATCTGCTCCTCGGCGACGTGCGGTCGCTGAAGGAGAAGCGCTCCGTCGTCAAGCCGATCGTCGCCGAGCTCCAGCGGAAATTCGGGCTGAGCGTGGCGGAGGTCGGCGATCAGAACCTCCATCGACGGGCCCGGATCGGCGTCGCGATGGTCTCGGGGGATCCCGGGCACCTGAGCGGCGTGCTGGACCGGTGCGAGCGGCTGGTCGCCGCCCGGCCGGAGGTGGAACTGCTGTCGGTTCGACGCAGGCTCCACACCGACGAAGACTGAACCTGAGCACCACGAGAAGTACGAGTCGTACGAGAAGTACGAAAGAGGAGAAGGACCAGTGGCCGACAACGCGCGGGCGAAGAAGCTGGCGGACCTCATCCGGGAGGTGGTCGCCGAGAAGCTGCAGCGCGGCATCAAGGACCCGCGCCTGGGTACGCACGTGACCATCACGGACACCCGCGTCACCGGTGACCTGCGGGAGGCCACGGTCTTCTACACGGTCTACGGCGACGACGAGGAGCGGGCCAGCGCCGCAGCGGGCCTGGAGAGCGCCAAGGGCATCCTGCGGTCCGCCGTCGGCGCCGCGGCCGGGACGAAGTTCACCCCGACGCTGACCTTCGTCGCGGACGCCCTTCCGGAGACCGCCAAGACGATCGAGGACCTCCTCGACAAGGCGCGGGCCTCGGACGCCAAGGTGCGGGAGGCGTCCTCGGGCGCCGCCTACGCCGGCGAGGCCGACCCGTACCGCAAGCCTGACGAGGACGAGGACGGCACGACCGCCGAATGAGCACGCAGAACAAGACGCCCGACGGCCTTGTCATCGTCGACAAGCCGTCGGGCTTCACTTCGCACGATGTCGTGGCCAAGATGCGCGGGATCGCCAGGACCCGTCGCGTCGGCCACGCCGGCACGCTCGACCCCATGGCCACGGGCGTCCTCGTCCTCGGCGTGGAGCGGGCGACCAAGCTGCTCGGTCACCTCGCGCTGACCGAGAAGGAGTACCTCGGCACCATCCGGCTCGGCCAGACCACGGTCACCGACGACGCCGAGGGCGAGATCACCGCCTCCGTGGACGCGTCCGGGGTCACCCGCGAAGGCATCGACGCGGGCGTGGCCGAACTGACCGGCGCCATCATGCAGGTGCCGTCGAAGGTCTCCGCCATCAAGATCGACGGCAAGCGCTCGTACGCGCGCGTGCGCGGCGGCGAGGAGTTCGAGATCCCGGCCCGCCCGGTGACCGTCCACTCCTTCCAGGTCTACGACGTCCGCGAGGCCGTCGCCGAGGACGGCACACCGGTGGTCGACCTGGTCGTCTCGGTGGTGTGCTCCTCCGGGACGTACATCCGGGCACTCGCCCGGGACCTCGGCGCGGGACTCGGCGTGGGCGGGCACCTGACCGCCCTGCGCCGCACCCGGGTCGGCCCGTACAAGCTGGACGCCGCGAAGACCCTCGAGCAGCTCCAGGAGGAGCTGACCGTCATGCCGGTCGCCGAGGCCGCCTCGGCGGCGTTCCCCCGCTGGGACGTCGACGAGAAGCGGGCCCGGCTGCTGCTGAACGGGGTCCGCCTGGAGATGCCGGCGTACCCGCCGGGTCCGGTCGCGGTCTTCGGCCCCGAGGGCGGACTGCTCGCCCTGGTCGAGGAGCAGAAGGGCAAGGCCAAGAGCCTGGCCGTCTTCGGCTGACGCTCTCCGGCGTCCCCTCGGCTCACTTCGCCGTCTCTTCGTGGGGGCGGGCACGCGTGCGGGCCCGCCCCCACGCGTGCCCGCCCCCACCCCCCCTCGGAGGACTGTCTGTCCACCGCCGCCGCCCATCTCACCCGTTCGGGCAGGCGCTCGGAGTGAACCGGGGGAGCGCACAGGGCGCTTTCGGGGTGCGCGCTTCTCCCGGTGATCACCGCCGACCTAACGTCGACCCATGGCGAGCGGGGACCTGGCGACACTGGTACGGATCTGCGATCCGGCGGGACTGCCCCGGGGGACCGGGTTCCTCGCCGACGACCGCGGCACCGTCGTCACCGCCCACGAGGTCGTCGACGGACTCTCCCGGGTCGTCGTGCACGCCCCCGGCGACCGGACGTGCCTCTCCGCGGCGGACGCCGTCACCCCGCTGCCCGAGCACGGCCTCGCCCTGGTGCGGACCGAAGGGCTCGGCGTCCCCCCGCTGCCGATCGCGCAACGGCCCGCGGCCGAGCCCGGCGAGTACGTCCGGATCGCCGCCCACGGCTGGCGGGAGGCCCGGGTCCTCGGCACCGGGCCCGCCACCTACACGACCGGCGGCCGCAGCCACCTGATCGGCGACGCGCTCGCCCTGGCCGTCGGCACCGAGGGCGCCGAGGCGCTGCGGCCCGGCGGCCTGGCGGCGGGCGGACCCGTCCTGGACGCCGCCACCGGCGCCGTCCTCGGCGTCCTCGGGGCGATGCTGCACGGCGACCGGCCGGCCGCCGGACACGCCGTCCCGCCCGCGGCCGCCCGGCCGCTGGCGGCGCTGCTCCGGCACAACGGCGCCACCGTCCCCTGCTACGGACGCGACCTGAACCTGGCGGGCGTCGTGGAGCTCACCGCCACCTGCACCGCACTCGCCACCGCCGGCGGCGCGGGAGCCGCGGGGGGCGCCCCCGGCCACCGGACCGCCGACGGCACCCCGCAGCCGTGGCCCGCACCCGTCGAGCGGGCCGACTGCGCGCGGGCGTTCGCCGCCTTCGCGGCGGCCCCGGCCCCGGTCCTCGCCCTCGTCGGCGTCCCCGGCAGCGGGCGGACCACCGCCCTCGCGGCCCACTGCGCCCACCGGGCCCGGGGAGCGGAGCCCGCCCCCACCGTCTGGCTGCGGGGCGCCGACCTGCGCACCGACGACGACACGGTCGCCGCCGCGGTCGGCCGCGCCCTGGAACGGGCCGGCCGGATCGTCGCCGCGTCCGGCGCGCGCGGCGACGTCACGACCGCCACCCCCGAGCGCGTGGCCGCCCTCGCCCGGGACGCCGGCCGACCGCTGCTGGTCGTCCTCGACGGCCCGGAGGAGATGCCGCCCGCCCTCGCCGCCCGCCTCTCCGCGTGGACGCGCGGGACCGAACGCTGGCTCCGCGCCCACGGCGTCCGCCTGCTGCTCGGCTGCCGGCCGGAGCACTGGGAACAGGCCCGGCCGCTCTACGGGCCCGGCGGCGCCGCCGACCCCGTCCTCCTCGGCGACCTGTCCGAGGACGAGGCGCGCACCGCGCGGGAGCGCTACGGGCTCGCCGACACCGATCTCGCCGCCGAGGACGCCCGGCACCCGCTCGCGCTGCGGCTGCTCGCCGAGGTGCGGGCGGCACTGCCCGCGGACGTGCCGGGCCGACCGGGACGTACGGAGATCCTCACCGCACACCTCGACCTGGTGTGCCTGCGGATCGCGGTGCGGATCGCCGCGGCCCGCCACCCCGTCCCGCGCGGCGCCGCCGTGCGCCGGCTCGCGGCGAGGGTCTCGGGACAGGTCCACGAGGCCGCCCGCCGCTGCCTCGGCCCCGGGCAGGGCGCGCTCGACCGCGCGTCCTTCGAGACGCTCTTCCCGTGGAGCACGGGCTGGGCCCCGGCCGTCCTGGCCGAGGGCCTCCTCGTGCCCGCCGGCGACGGATACCGCTTCGGCCACGAGGAACTCGCCGACCGGCTCCAGGGCGCGCACCTCGACGTCGACGGCGCCCTGCACACCCTGGTCCACCGCGACCGGACCGCGGCGGACGACGGGCCCCCGTGCGCCGCCCCCGTCCCGCGCCACCGGATCGGCCCGGTCCTGCAGGCCCTGCTCCAGCTCGCCCGGGACGACGGCACCACGGCCCTCGTGCCCCGGCTGGCCGCCCTGGCCGAATCCCTGGACCGCCGCGCGGACGCGGACCTCGGAGGCACCGACGAGGCGTGGTGGGCGGCCCGCCTGCTGGCCGGGACCCTGCTCGGACTGCCCGACCCCAGGCCCTGCCTGCCGGTCCTGCGCCTCCTGGCGGACCGGATCGGCCGCCGGCGGCCGGAACCCCCGACCGTCCCGCAGCCGCGCGGCCCCGTCGCGGTCCCGCCCGTGGGGTCCGGCACGCCCGCCCCCGCCCCCGGACCGCCCGGGGTGTTCGCCCCCTTCGGCCCCTCGTTCTGGGAGGAGCTGCGCCTCGGCGAGGACGAGCGGATGGACCTGCTGCGGCGCCTCGTGACCGCCGACCCCGCGCCCGGCGGCCCGGCCGGCCCGGCCCGGTACCTGGACACCGTGGCCGACCGTCTGGCCGCCCGGCCGCGGGACGTGCAGCCGGCGCTCTGCCGCTGGTTCGCCGACGTGCGCGCACTGCCCGCGGCCCCGCACGCCACGGTCGCGACCGCCGCCCAGGCGCTGCTCCACACCCACCGCCGGCTCGCCGTCGACGACCTGTGCGAGGCACTCGTCGCCACCACGCACCCGCTGGCCGAAGGGCTGCTCTCCGCGCTCGCCGAGGACGAGCCGGCCGCCGTCGCCCGGGCCGTCGACCGCTGGGCGCACGACGACGGCCGCCCGGAGCGGCGCGCGGCGGCCGCGGCGTACGGCAGCCTCGTCGCCGGACACGTCACGACCGGACCCGACCGCGAGCTCCTGCGCTACGCCGCGCTCGCCCTGCTCGCCCGGCCCGGCGATCCCGCCCTCCACGGCCCCGCCCTCGGGCTGCTGGTCCGCGACCCGCACAGCCGTCCCGGGCACCTGGCACGCGCACTGGCGGATCCGACGGTCCCGGCGGCGGCCCTCGCCGCCGCCCTCGCCACCCATCCCGAGCCGGTCCTCGCCGCCTTCCGCGACCGCCTGGACACCGCCGGGGCCGAGCGGGCGGGCGAGGTCCTGCGCGTCCTCGCCGGCCTCACCACGCCCGCCCTCGCCCGCCGGGCCGCCGCCCTCGTCCGCGACCACGCCGGCCGCCACCCCGAGAACGCCGGGCCGGTCGCCGCCTTCGTCGACCGCCGCCTCGAAGACGGCCCCACCGCCCGAGCCGTCCTCTTCCCCCTGGTCACCGGCCTGATCCTGGGCCATCCGGCGGAGGTCCGGTGCGCCCTGGCCCCCGTCCTCGCCGCGCCCGGCACCGGTGCCTCCCGGCTCCTGCGGAGCGAGCTCCTCGACGTACTCCTCCACTTCGAGTACGACCGGACGCGGGATCCCGCCGTCCTCGACGCCCTGCTGCGCGCCGCCGCCCTCGACTGCGAGCGCCGCACGGAAGGCCGCACCCGGGACCTCGTCCACCGGGTCGGGCTGCTCCTCGTGCGCACTCCGCAGGGTGCCACCCGCTTCGACCGGCGCCTCGTCGAGCTCGCGCGCGAAGTCCCCCGTTTCGGCGTGCTGCTGGTGGGCTGGCTGTCGGCCGCCCCGGACGACTGGGCCCTGCTCGTCGGCCCGAGCACCCGACGTACCCTGTCGGGCCTCGGCAG
This sequence comes from Streptomyces sp. NPDC048338, assembly GCF_043201055.1. Classification (NCBI taxonomy): domain Bacteria; kingdom Bacillati; phylum Actinomycetota; class Actinomycetes; order Kitasatosporales; family Streptomycetaceae; genus Streptomyces; species Streptomyces sp. NPDC048338. The sequence goes on along the minus strand of NZ_JBICYQ010000008.1, from coordinate 33,721 downwards.
TTCCATGCCGATGCGAACGGACGGCCGGGGACATGGCAGTCTTAGACCTGCGTAATCGGCGAACAGGCGGACGAGGAGCGGTCACAGTGCAGCGCTGGCGTGGCTTGGAGGACATCCCCCAGGACTGGGGGCGCAGTGTTGTCACCATCGGCTCCTACGACGGTGTGCACCGCGGGCACCAGCTGATCATCGGACGGGCGGTGGAGCGCGCCCGCGAGCTGGGCGTCCCCGCGGTCGTCGTCACCTTCGACCCGCACCCCTCCGAGGTCGTGCGGCCCGGCAGCCACCCGCCGCTGCTCGCCCCGCACCACCGGCGCGCGGAGCTCATGGCGGAGCTGGGCGTGGACGCGGTGCTGATCCTGCCCTTCACGGCCGAGTTCTCCCAGCTGTCCCCGGCGGACTTCATCGTGAAGGTCCTGGTCGACAAGCTGCACGCGAAGGCCGTCATCGAGGGCCCGAACTTCCGCTTCGGTCACCGGGCGGCCGGCAACGTCGCCTTCCTGACGGAACTGGGCGCGACCTACGACTACGAGGTCGAGGTCATCGACCTGTACGTGAGCGGCACCGCGGGCGGCGGGGATCCGTTCTCCTCCACGCTCACCCGCCGGCTGGTCTCCGAGGGCGACATGGCGGGCGCCGCCGAGATCCTCGGCCGGCCGCACCGTGTCGAGGGCGTGGTCGTGCGCGGCGCGCAGCGGGGCCGCGAGCTCGGCTTCCCGACGGCCAACGTCGAGACCTTGCCGCACACGGCGATCCCGGCGGACGGCGTGTACGCCGGCTGGCTGACGGCCGACGGCGAGCGGATGCCGGCGGCGATCTCGGTCGGCACGAACCCCCAGTTCAACGGCACGGAGCGGACCGTCGAGGCGTACGCCATCGACCGTGAGGGACTCGACCTGTACGGCCTGCACGTGGCCGTGGACTTCCTCGCGTACGTCCGGGGGATGCTGAAGTTCGACACCCTGGACGATCTGCTCGTCGCCATGGCGGCGGACGTCAAGCGGTGCCGCGAGCTGACCGAGGCCTACGACCTGCGCTGAGGGCTGTCCCGTCCGGACGGACGGGGCCGGGTCGCCACCGGCCCCCGCCCGTCCGGTGCGCGGCGGGCGGCCGGCTCGGCTTCCCGGGACCCGCTCAGCTCCCGGCGGCCGCCCAGTGGCAGGCCGCGTCGCGTGTCCCGTCGCCGGACAGGACCGGCAGGGCCTCGCCCCGGCAGCGGTCCGCGACCGCGGCGGCCCGGCCCGAGGCCAGGACGTGGCAGCGGGCGTGGAACCGGCAGCCGGACGGGATACGGGAGGGGTCCGGCGGCTCGCCCGTCAGGATCACCGGTTCCGTCCCCGACTCGGGCAGCACCGACAACAGGGCCTGCGTGTACGGATGCCGAGGGGACGTCAGGACCGACTCCACGGTCCCGGTCTCCACGATCCGCCCCAGGTACATCACCGCCACCCGGTCCGCGATGTTCCAGGCGAGACCCAGATCGTGCGTCACCACCAGCGCCGACAGGCCCAGTTCGTCCCGCAGGCGCAGCAGCAGCGCCAGGATCTCGCCCCGCACCGACGCGTCCAGCGAGGCCACCGGCTCGTCCGCGACGATCAGTTCGGGCTCCAGCACCAGGGCGCCCGCGATGACGACCCGCTGCCGCTGCCCGCCGGACAGCTCGTGCGGGTAGCGCAGGAAGAAGCGCTCCGGCGGGCGCAGCCCGGCGCGCGCCAGCGCCCCGGCCACGGCCGCCCGCTCGTCCCCCCGGTAGCCGTGGATGCGCAGCCCCTCCGCCACCGCCTCGTAGACCGTGTGCCGCGGGTTCAGCGAGCCACTGGGGTCCTGGAGGACCAGCTGGGCCCGCTTCCGGTACGCCTTCAGGGCACGGGAGGTGTACGACAGCGGCTCGCCGGCGAAGGTGATCCCGCCGGACGTCGGCGGCACCAGCCCGAGCAGCGAGCGCGCCAGCGTCGTCTTGCCGCAGCCGGACTCCCCGACCAGCGCCACGATCTCGCCCGCGCCGATGTCCAGGTCCACCCCGTCCACGGCGCGCGCGGCCGGCGCGCCGCGCCGCCCGGGGAAGGTGACGTGCAGTCCGGACGCCGACAGCAGCGGGCTCGTCACCCGGTCCCCGTCCCCGCCCGCCCGCGGACCCGGCCCGCTCCTCTCCGGAGCTGACCCGTCCGCTTCCGGGGAAGGCCCCACGGGCTCCGGGGGCTCCGGGGCCGAGGCGTCCGACACCACCGTGCTCATGACGTGCTCCCGACGTGTACGCAGGCCGCCCGGCGCTCCGCGCCGGCCACCCGCAGCTCCTGGTCCCGCTCGCCGCACTCCTCCACCGCCACCGGGCAGCGCGGGTGGAACGCGCAGCCGGCCGGCAGGTCCGCCGGGTCCGGCGGATCGCCCGGCAGCCCGCGCGGCGCCCGCCGGGACGCCGGGTCGCCGATCCGGGGGAAGGCCGAGGACAGCGCCCGCCCGTAAGGGTGCTGCGCGGCCTCGTACACCTCCCGCGCCGGGCCCTCCTCGACCACCCGGCCCGCGTACATCACCGCGAGCCGGTCGCAGGTCTCGGCGAGCACGGCCAGGTCGTGGCTGATCATCAGCAGACTGATGTCCTCGTCGGCCACCAGCCGCTCGATCAGCCGCAGGATCTGCGCCTGGATCATCACGTCGAGCGCGGTCGTCGGCTCGTCGGCCACGATCAGCCGCGGGTCGCAGGCCAGCGCCATCGCGATCATCACCCGCTGCCGCTGGCCGCCCGAGAGCTCGTGCGGGTACGCCTGTGCCCGCGACGCGGGGAGCCCCACCTGTTCCAGGAGCGCGCCGACCCGCCTGCGCGCGGCGGCCGGGGTCGCCCGCGCGTGCACGAGCAGCGGCTCGGCGATCTGGTCGCCGATCCGCTGCACCGCGTTCAGCGAGTGCATCGCGCCCTGGAAGACGATCGACGCCCCCGCCCAGCGCACCGCCCGCAGCCGGCCCCACTTCATCGCCAGCACGTCCTCGCCGTCGAGCAGGATCTCGCCGGTCAGCCGGGCCGAGGGCGGCAGCAGCCGCAGCATCGCCAGCGCCATCGTCGACTTCCCGCAGCCGGACTCGCCGGCCACGCCGAGCTTGCGTCCCGGCGCCAGGGTGAGGTCGACACCGCGCACGGCGGGGACGGCGGACCCTCCCGTGCCGTACGTCACCGTCAGATTCCGTACTTCGAGCAGGCTCAACGCCCCACCCCCAGCTTCGGGTTGAGAACGGACTCGATGGCACGTCCGCACAGCGTGAAGGCGAGCGCCACCAGGGCGATCGCGATCCCGGGCGGGGCCAGGTACCACCAGTGGCCGGAGGAGACCGCGCCCGCCTCCCGGGCGTCCTGGAGCATGCCTCCCCAGGACACCACCGTCGGATCGCCCAGCCCGAGGAAGGCCAGCGTCGCCTCGGTGAGGATCGCGGTGGAGATGCCCAGCGTGGTCTGCGCGAGCACCAGTGGCATGACGTTGGGCAGCACGTGCCGGGTCATGACGTGCCCGTGCCCGCCGCCCAGCGCGGTGGCCCGTTCGATGTACGGCCGGGACTCCACCGCGATCGTCTGCGCCCGCACCAGCCGGGCGGTGGTCGGCCAGCTGGTGACGCCGATCGCCAGGATCACCGTCCACATGGACCGGTCCATGACCGTGGCCAGCACGATCGCGAGGACGAGCGTCGGCATCACCAGGAACCAGTCGGTGACACGCATGACGACGGTGGAGAACCAGCCGCCGTAATGGCCCGCGATGATCCCGACCAGGGTGCCGATGGCGACCGACAGGGTCGCCGCGAGCAGTCCCACCAGCAGGGAGATCCGCGCGCCCCAGATCAGCAGGCCGAGCAGGGACCGGCCGAACTGGTCCGTGCCGAGCGGGAACTCCGCGCTCGGCGACTCCAGCGCGGTGCCGGGGGCGTTCGTCACCGACTGCACGTCGGCGCCGACGGTCAGCGGGGCCGTGACCGCCAGCAGGGCGATCAGGGCGAGCCCCGCCAGGCCGTAGAGCCCGGCACGGTGGCCGCGGTACTGCCGCCAGAAGCGGGACACGGCGTTCCTGCGCCGGGTCCACGTCAGAGAGGTCGTCGTCATCGGCCCACCCGGGGGTCGAGCAGCGGATAGAGCAGGTCGGCGATCAGGTTCATCAGGATCATCGCACCGGCGAAGACCACGAACAGGCCCTGGACGAGCGGCAGGTCGGGCACGCTGAGCGCCTGGTAGAACAGGCCGCCGAGGCCGGGCCACGAGAAGACCGTCTCGACCAGGATCGATCCGGCCGCCACGTGCCCCAGGTTGATGAAGACCATCGTCACCGTCGGCAGGAGTGCGTTGGGCACCGCGTGCCGGCGCCGGACGACGTCGTCGCGCAGTCCCTTGGCCCGCGCGGTCGTCAGGTAGTCGCTGCCCATCTCGTCCAGCAGCGAGGAACGCATGACGAGCAGCGTCTGGGCGTAGCCGACGGCGACCAGGGTGACCACCGGCAGGACCAGGTGGTGGGCGACGTCGAGCGCGTACGCGAAGCCCGTCTCGCCGGTCCCCGACTCCATGCCGCCGGTCGGGAAGAGGCCCGGGATCGGACCGACGCCGACGGAGAAGACGATGATGAGCAGCAGGCCCAGCCAGAACGAGGGCACGGACCACAGGGTCAGCGCGAGGCCGGTGTTCACCCGGTCGCCGAGCCCGCCGTGGTTCCAGGCGGAGCGGGTGCCGAGCCAGAGCCCCAGTGCCGAGTAGACGAGGACGGCCACGCCGGTCAGCAGCAGGGTCGCGGGGAGCTTCTGCGCGATCAGCTCGCCGACCGGGGCGTGGAACTGGTACGAGGTGCCGAGATCGCCGCTCAGCGCCTTGGTGCAGTACTCGGCGAACTGCCGCCACAGCGGCAGGTCGAGCCCGAACTGCCGGCGAAGGGTGGCCAGCTGCTCGGCCGAGGTCGGGATGCCGTGCGTCATCGCCTTGACCGGGTCACCGGGGATGATCCGGAACAGGAAGAAGCTGGTGACCAGCACGGCGAGCAGCGAGACGGCCGCGCCGCCCAGCTTGCCCGCGACGTAGCGGAGGTAGTGGAGGGTCGTACCGGTGCGAGAGGCGCCGTCCGTGGCGCGGACCTGTCCGGTCCGCGCCACGTCGGCGGGGGTGCCTGCCGTCGTCACGGACTACTCGCGGTCGTCGGCGGTGGAGCGGCGCCGCAGGCCGAGGAGGACGCCGAGGCCGACCACGACCACCACGGCCGCACCGATGCCCACGATCACTCCGGTGGAGGAGCCGCCGTCCGAGCCGGAACCGCCGGCCGAGGCCGCCGGCACGGCCGACCACCAGCTCCAGTAGCCGTCCTGGCCCCACAGGTTGCCTGCGGCCTCCGGCATCGTCGTGATGGACTTGATCTGGTCCGTTCGGTACGCCTCGAGGGCGTTCGGGTACGCCATGATGTTCATGTACCCGGTGTCGTACAGCCTGGACTGCATCTGCTTGACCAGATCCGCCCGCTTGGCGGCGTCGTACTCCACCGCCTGCTGTGCGTACAGCGTGTCGAACTGCCGGTCGCAGATGAAGTTGTCGGTGGCGCCGGAGTCCTTCGGCGTCGCCGGCAGGGTCCCGCAGGTGTGGATGGACAGCACGTAGTCCGGGTCGGGGTTCACCGACCAGCCGTCGAAGGCCAGGTCGTAGTCGCCCTTGAGCCACGGGTCGCTGACGCTGTCGAGGCACTCGACCTTCAGGCCGATGCCGAGCTTGCCCCACCACTCCTGGAGGTACTTGCCGATCGCCTTGTCGTTCGGGTCGGTGGCGTGACACAGGATCCGGAAGTCCAGCGGCCTGCCGTCCTTCCCGACGCGCTTGCCCTCGCCGTTCTTCCGGTACCCGGCCTGGTCGAGGACCTGCCCGGCCCTGGCGGGGTCGTAGGCCAGCTTCTGCGCGCTCCCGGGCTTCCAGAAGTAGGAGCCGAAGCGAGGCGGGATGTAGCCCTCGCCCTCCACGGCGTGGCCCTGGAAGACCTTGTCGACGATCGTCGTGCGGTCCACGGCGAGGAAGAGCGCCTTGCGGACGGCGGGGTCGAGCAGCGCCGGGTGGCCGTTGCCGAAGGTCTTGCCGTCCTTGGAGCGGGCGCCCGGGTTGGTGGCGAGCGCGAAGAAGCGCCGGCCGGGAGCGTCGTTGACCTTGATGTTCTTCGCGGTCTTCAGCGCATCGGCCTGAGCGGGCGTCAGGTTCGGTACGAAGGACACCTCGCCCTTCTGCAGCGCGGCGACGGCCGCGTCACCGTCCTTGTAGTACTTGAACACCAGCTCGTCGAACTTCGGTGCGCCGCGCCAGAAGGACTTGTTCGGCTTCAGCTTGATGTACTGGTCGACCTTGAAGTCCGTGATGACGTACGGGCCGTTGCCGACGATCGGGAACTGCTTGTCGTTGTTGAACTTCGAGAAGTCGCCGACCTTCTCCCAGACGTGCCGGGGCACGATCGGCACGTCGAGGGCCGTCATGGTGGCCTGAGGCTTCTTCAGCTCGATGACCAGCGTCTGCGGGTCGGGTGCGCTGACCTTCTTGAAGTTCGACGTGAAGCTGCCGTTCGCGGTGGCGGCGTTCTCGTCCGTCATCATCTTGGTGAAGGTCCAGGCCGCGTCCTCGGCGGTGGCCTGCTGCCCGTCGGACCACTTCGAGTCCTTGCGGATCGTGTAGGTCCAGGTCAGCTTGTCCGGTGACGACGTCCACGAGGTCGCCAGGCCCGGGATGGGCTTGGCGTCCTTCGGGTCGTAGTTCGTCAGGTACTCGTAGGCCAACCGGTGGATGCTGGTCGAGGTGAGCTTCTGGGCGAGGAACGGGCTCAGCGAGTCGATGCTCTGGGAGACCGCCACGGTGAGCGTGTTGCCGCCGCTCTTGGCGTCGCCCTCGGCGGCCGGCGCGGCCTGGGCGGCCTGCGGTGCGGCCGCCAGCGCGGTGGCGGTGACACCGGCGGCGAGGAGGAGTCGGACGAGTCTGCGTGGGGCGACCGGACGGGGTGGAACCTTCGTGACCATGACCATGGGACGTGACCTCGCGTCGTGGATCTTGGGGCGCCAACTGGTGAAGCGAAGGTCTATCAGCGGTGGCCGACATGCGTCAACGATGACTCAAACCCCTTGTGGGCTGCGGGAATGCGATGAGGCTCCGCATCGGGGAGCCGATGCGGAGCCTCATTGGTCCAGTCCTCTGACGCCTTACTGCTGAGGGGCTGGCGGAGCCTGCGGGGGTGCCTGCGGAGGCTGCTGATGCGGCCATCCGGCGGGCGGCGCAGAAGCCTGCTGCTCCGCTTGCGGCGGCGCGGGCTGCTGCTGCCAGCCCTGCGGCATGCCGGGCTGCCCCGGCTGCTGCGGAGCGGCGTACTGCCCGGGCTGGCCGGGCTGGCCGTGCTGCGGCGGGTACGGCTGCTGCGGAGCCTGCGGGTGGCCTCCCGGGGCGCCGTACGGCTGCCCGGGCTGCGGGGCCTGGGGCGCGTACGGCTGCTGCTGCCCCGGGACACCGGGCTGGCCGTAGTGCGGCGGGTACGGCTGCTGGCCGGGCTGGCCGGGCTGGCCGGGCTGGCCGGGCTGGCCGGGGTACGCCTGGGGCTGGCCGGGCATCGGCGGGGCCATGTGCGGCGGCAGGCCGCCCTGGCCGTCGCCGGTCCACAGGCCCTGGGCCTGCTGCGCCCGCGCGAAGTCCTCCGCGACCATCGCCGACAGGTTGAAGTACGCCTCGCGGGTCTTCGGACGCATCATGTCGAGGTCGACCTCGGCGCCCGCGGACAGGTGCTCGTCGAACGGCACCACGACGACCCCCCGGCAGCGCGTCTGGAAGTGCTGCACGATGTCGTCGACCTTGATCATCTTGCCGGTCTCGCGGACACCCGAGATGACCGTGATCGACCGCTGCACAAGCTCCGCGTACCCGTGCGCGGAGAGCCAGTCGAGCGTCGTCGAGGCACTGGACGCACCGTCGACGGACGGCGTCGAGATGATGATCAGCTGGTCGGCGAGGTCGAGCACACCGCGCATCGCGCTGTAGAGCAGACCGGTGCCCGAGTCGGTGAGGATGATCGGGTACTGCTTGCCCAGGACGTCGATCGCCCGCCGGTAGTCCTCGTCGTTGAACGTCGTCGACACGGCCGGGTCCACGTCGTTGGCGATGATCTCCAGACCGCTGGGCGCCTGCGAGGTGAAGCGGCGGATGTCCATGTACGAGTTGAGGTACGGGATCGCCTGGACGAGGTCACGGATCGTTGCCCCGGTCTCGCGCCGCACGCGGCGGCCGAGCGTGCCGGCGTCCGGGTTGGCGTCGATCGCCAGGATCTTGTCCTGCCGCTCGGTCGCCAGGGTCGAGCCGAGCGCGGTCGTCGTCGTGGTCTTGCCGACACCGCCCTTGAGGGAGATGACCGCGATCCGGTAGCAGGACAGGACGGGCGTGCGGATCAGGTCGAGCTTCCGCTGCCGCTCCGCCTCCTCCTTCTTGCCGCCGAGCTTGAACCGGGCCGAGGCGCCGGGATTCCGGCTGGACTTGGCCTTCTGCTTGTTGTTGCGCAGCAGCCGGTCGGAGGAGAGCTCCACGGCGGCGTTGTAGCCGAGCGGGGCGCCGGGCACGGACCGCTCCCGCTGGTCGTGCGTGACCGGCGTGGGCCAGGCGGCACCGGTCCGCGGATCGACCGGCGCCTGCGACACGTCCTGGTGCGGCACGGGTGCCTGGTAGCCCGGGGCGGGCTGTCCGGGGACGGCCGGGGGCTGGGCCCCGGGGTGCGGGAACCCGTAGCCGTCCTGCGGCGCGGGGGCGGCGGGGGTGGGCTGTACGGGGACGGCCGGGGGCTGCGCGGCCGGCGGCTGGGCGCCCGGGTGCGGGAAGCCGTAACCGCCCTGCGCCGCCGAGGGGTCGGGGATCGGCTGCACGGGGACGGCCGGGGGCTGGGCACCGGGGTGCGGGAAGCCGTAACCGTCCTGCGGCGCCGGGGCGGCGGGGGTGGGCTGTACGGGGACGGCCGGGGGCTGCGCGGCCGGCGGCTGGGCGCCCGGGTGCGGGAAGCCGTAACCGCCCTGCGGGGCGGGGGAGTCGGCGGTGGGCTGCTGTGGGAAGCCGTAGCCGCCGGGTGCCTGTGGCGGCACGGGCGCGGGCCCCGGCTGCCCCGGGTGCGGGAAGCCGTAGCCGCCCTGCGGGGCGGGGGAATCGGCGGTGGGCTGCTGTGGGAAGCCGTAGCCGCCCGGTGCCTGCGGCGGCACGGGCGCGCCGGCGGCCGGCGTCGCGGGTGCGGGCCACGGCGCGGGTGCGGCTCCGGGCTGCGGCGCGGGCTGCGGAGCCGACGGGTCGCCCTGCGGCGCGGACGCCGGCCACTGCGGAGCGGCGGCGGGAGCGGCCGGCTGGAAGGACGGCGGCAGCGGGGGAAGCCCGGCACCGCCCTGCGGGGCGGCGGGGCTCCACTGCTCGGGGGCCGGGGGCAGGGCGGGCGGCAGTGCCGCGGCGGGTTGCCCGCCCGGCACGGCGTCCCGAGGGGGCTCGGTCCCCGCCGCGGTCGCGTCCGCGGCCGGCGCGACCGGAGCCGCTCCGTCCTGCTCCTCGTCGGCGGCCTGGGCGTCGGCGGCCTGGGCGTCGACCGGCTCCTGGCCGAGCCGCGTCGGGTCGCCGCCCGCCGAGTCCGCCACGGGAACCTCGGGCGCGTCGTCCGTCGCGCCCACGGGCGTCGGCTGAGCCGCCTCGGGAGCGTCCGCGGCGGCGGCATCGGGCTGTGCCTCCGCGGAGGAGCCGGCGTCGTCGGAGGGGGTGGCCGCGTCGCCGGAGACGGCCTGGACCGCCGCCGGTTCGGCCTCCGCGCCGGAACCCGCGGCGCCGTCCGCACCGTCGGCCGGGCCTTCGCCGGAGCCGGTGGCAGCGGGCACGTCACCGGCCTGCGCGTCCACCGTCGGAGCGGCCGGGGGCGTCTCGGACCGGGCGTTCTCGGCGCGCTCGGAGATCTCCGCCATCTCGCGCCGGAGCGCGGCGGGGGAGAAGCGCATCGTGGCACCGCTCTCCAGGTCGCCGCCCCCGAGCGAACCGCCGTCGGCGGGAGCGCTCGCGGTGACGGGCGACGGGGCCACCGGTGCCTGAGGGGCGGGTGCCGGTACGGGAGGAGTGGGAGGTACGGCCGCCGACGGGACGGGCGGCTGCGGCGCGGAAGGCAGTGCTGCCTGCGGTGCCTGCGGTGTCGGCGCCTGCGGTGCCGGTGCCTGAGTCGCGGGCGGCGCCGGCGGAACGGGCGCGGGAGGCACCGGCGCGGAGGGTGCGGGAGCCTGGGGCGCGGGGGCCCAGTTGGGCTCGAAACCGCTGCCCGCCGGGAGCCCCGGCACGGCGACGGGCGCACCGGTCGGCGGCGGGGCGGTGGCGCCCGCCGTGCCCGAACCTCCCGACGCGTTCTGCGTGTACCAGGCCGGAGGGGTGTAGTCGATGGTGAACTCACCCGTCATCTCGGCGGGATCCGCGTCGGACTGATCGTCGACGGGCGGATTCCAGCCCCCCCGGATCTCGTCCCGATCGCCGTTCACTTTGCCTCCTGGTGTGGTCGCGCACCCTTGTGCCGTCGTGGGCGGGCCCTTCCCACCCTAATCGCCATCCGTGTCGGTGGGGCAGGGCCGTCGGCCCGCCCGCGCCCGTCCCCCGGGGTCAGGTCTCGCCCTCAAGTGACCTACCCGCGCCGCAGAGTGAACACCCCGGCGATCCCATGGCGATCCAAAACGGTACATAAACGGACGGACTTGAAGGCAATCGTGTCTTCAGTCCATACGGCGCGCGCTGCCCAACAATCCGGTCTCGGCGTCGGTCGCCTGCGTCATCACGAACTGCCGGTCGCTCGGCGTGCACCACAGGGTCACCCCGTCGGCCAGCGTCGACAGCGCCTCCGACTCCCCGCGCGGCAGACCCATGATGCGGCCGATCTGCGTCGCCTCGTCCGGGGACACCCGCTGGACGCCGACGAGCGAGGACTTCTCCAGGAGCCGGGGCGCCACCGGGCTCAGATACGGGAGCAGCGTCACCACCGACTGCCAGGGACCGGACACGACCCGGCCGCGCGGCGGTCGCATGCCGCAGTCCCGCACCACGACCACGGGGCTGCCGGCCGACGCGCCCTGCGGCGGCACCCGGCCGACGTCGTGCAGCGTGATGCACGGCTGGCCGCCCCCGGCGGCCTGCGCGAGGGCGGTCCACGCCTGGGCGCGCCCGGTCTCCACCGCGATGCGGGCACCGGTCGCGGCGGCACGCAGGGCGATGACCTGGGCCGTCCACAGGCCGCCGATCAGCGTGACCTCGTACGGAGTGGGCCGGTTGATGCCCAGGACCGCCGGCCGGCTCTCGGCGTCCACGCCGATGACCAGGCCGTCGTCGCCGACCGGCAGGGTCAGCGCGCCCAGTTGGTCGAGCGGTACGGCGTGACGGTCGCGGCGCGGGCCCACGAGCCCGAAGCCGAACCGCGGCCGTGCCGACCGCCCCGCACGCCGGCCGGAACCCGAACTCCCGGCCGTGCCGCGCGAGGACGGCGCGGGCGCCGGGTAGGCGGAGGACGGGTGGGAAGAAGAGGGAGAGGCAGAAGGGTAGGACATCAGCGCGCACCTCCGAGCGGCAGCGAGGCCAGCATTCCCGGAACCTGTTCGCGGTCGAGCCGCACCAGACCCGTCTTCACCCCGCGCGCCGCGCGCTCCAGTTCGTGGCGGGCCGCGACCAGCTCCTCGTCGCTCCGGCCGGTGATGCGCACGTGGCCGGTCACCGTCACCTCCTGGCGGTCGCCGCCGCTCAGGGTCAGGCTGAACGTCGTCGCCAGTGCCGGGAGCGAGGTCAGCAGCGCGATCAGCTGCGGCATCGAGGCGCCGGCGCCGCCGCCCGCCCCGCCCAACTGGGGCCAGCGCCCGACCCAGTACGTCGTGTGCCGCCGGTCGTCGACCCGCCACGTCCGCGCGGTCTCCTGGGTGCGGCGCGCCTGCGCCTGCCCCCGGCCCGCCTGGGCGATGGCCATCGGGCTCGCGCAGGTCGAGGTGGCGATCGCCGCCGTCAGCTCCTGCTCGGTCAGCACCGTCGCCCGGAAGCCCGCTCCGGCCAGCCGGCTGGCCAGCTGGTCCGCCGCGCGCACCACGCACTTCTGCGCGCCCTCCATGCCGCCGCCGCGGGCGGCGACCGCCTCCGGGCACAGCTCGGGGTCGAGCTTCAGCGCGATCCAGGTGATGCGCAGCGCCGGCGACCCCGTCTGGGCCTGCAGGGGCGCGTAGTTGCGGGCCGCCATCGACTGCGCGGGCAGGTGCGGAGCGGGCGCGGGCTGGGTGTGCTGGACGATCTGGGCGGACTCCAGCCGGATGCCGTCGACCTCCAGCATGTCCCGGACGAGCGCGACGGGCAGCGGCCGGGCCGAGCGGTCGGGGCGCAGTGCCGTGGCGTCGGACTCGACGCGCACGACCGCGGTGAGGAAGGTGCCGTCGCCGATCATCCCGACCGGACGGCGGTCCCGGTCGCTGTACGCGTAGGTGCGCAGGGCCGGATCGCACTCCACCACCGGTGCCAGGCCCGGCTCCGTGCCCTCCGGCACGACGAGCGCGGCGGCACGGCGGGTGCGCGCGCGCAGCGCCAGGAAGGTGGTCAGCCACTCCGGCATCGAGCGGCGGTGCCGGCGCACGACGGCCAGCAGGACGAGCAGCGCCGCGACCACACCGGCGGGGACCAGCAACAACGGCTCCACGACCCAGGCCACGAGCAGCAACGCGGCCGCGACCTCAATCAGTACGAGTTGTTGCAATCGGAACGATCCGAAGTGTCCCGGCCGTGCCTGCAGTCGCGGGGAGACCGACGCCGGAGTCCCCGGACCGTCGGTCGAAGGCCGCGTCCGAGGCGCGGAGGAGGGTGCCCCCGCAGCGGACCGTGTCCGCGTCGCGGATGCCATCATGGAGAATCCCCCCAATTCGTCCCGATCACCCCTGGCCCGCCAGGGCTTTGGCGGCTGGATCACCCTACCCGCCCCACAAGCACCACCGGACAGCAGGCATAGTAGGGGGCCGGTCCGACAGCCGGGGCCCGGGTGCCATGCTCCCCGGATCCGTCGGTGAAGACTGCGCCTGACGAAAATGGGGACTCATGGCATCACGGCGGGACGAACTCAACGCGTACACCTTTGCGAAGAAGCGCACGGTGGCCGCATTTCTCCAACCCTCTCCCTCGGGTACGGAGGAGGGGGCGCCGAGGCCGCTGCGCGCGGTCGTGCCGGGCCTCATCGTCGGCGCGCTGGTGCTCGCCGGCTTCGGCGCCTGGGGCATGTTCAGCCCCAAGGCGCCCAAGGGCTGGGACAAGCCCGGCACCAAGGTGATCGTGGGCAAGCAGTCGACGACCCGGTACGTCGTGCTCACCACCGGCAAGGGCAACGGCAAGAAGACGCTGCTCCACCCCGTCCTGAACCTCGCGTCCGCCCGGCTCCTGCTCACCCCGCAGGAGTTCGCCGTCATCCAGGTCGACGACAAGGTGCTGGACGGGGGCAACCCGCCGCGCGGCCCGATCCTCGGCATCCCGTACGCGCCCGACCGTCTCCCCGGCGCCGACGAGGCCGGCCGCGCCAAGCGCTGGGCGGTGTGCGAACAGCCCGGCGGCGGCAAGGGATCCAGCGTCCAGAAGGCGACCTTCGTCTTCGCCGAACGGGACTTCAAGCGCACCGAGGGCAAGGGCGAGAAGCTCGGCGACGGGCAGATCCTGTACGTCAAGGGACAGAAGGACAACGCCCGCTACCTCGTCGACCACACCGGGACGAAGTACGCGGTGCCCGGCGACCCGGCCCAGTCGGCCGGTCTCACCACCGCGCTCGTCGGCCTCAACAAGGAACCGCAGCAGGTCACCGACGACTGGCTCGCCACCCTGCACACCGGCAGTCCCGTCGAGTTCCCGCAGATCCCCGGCCAGGTCGGCACCGCCGCCGGGATCGGCGGCGCGGGCGGGAGCGGACTGAGCCAGACCGAGGACCGGGTCGGCATGGTCCTGCTCGCCCAGACCGGTTCCGGACCGCAGCACTACGTCGTCCTGCCGGGCAAGGTGCAGCCGGTGTCCGACTTCACCGCCTGGCTGCTCATCAACTCCCCGCAGACCGACACCCTGGACATGGACGGCAGGGCCACCACGGTCGACGCGGCGTCCTTCACGCCCGACTCCGGCACGTTCGGGGCCGAACGGCGCTGGCCCACCCGCAAGTCGACCCAGGTCAACGCGGCGACGGGCGACGGCGCCCGCGACACCGTGTGCAGCGTGCTCAACAAGGTCGACGACAAGGGCCGCACCACCCTGACCACGTGGGCCGGCACGAAGTACCCGGCCGAGATCACCGCCGGCGGCACCAGCACCTACGTCACGCCCGGCAGCGGCCTGCTCTACACCCAGGTGCAGGGCAACCAGACCAAGCCGGACGGCTCGCTGTTCCTCGTGACCGACACAGGACTGCGCTACGCGGTCCAGGCGAACGGCGACAGCGACGCCGCGCACTCCGACATCGGTGCCGGGGAGAACAAGCAGACCGACGGCCGCCCGGAACCGAGCGAGGCGCAGAGTCGTCTCGGCTACGAGAAGGTGACGCCGGTCCTCGTCCCGATCACCTGGTCGGAGTTCCTGTCCAAGGGGCCGAGGCTCGACACCAACAGCGCGCGTCAGCCGCAGGGTTCCTGAGGGGGTGGCACGGGTGACGACGTACCGAGGCGCGGCCCTGCTCGCCGCCACGGCCCTGACGGGTCTCCTCGCGATGCCCCAGCCCGCGTACGCCGCCGGCGACCCGGGCGTCGGCGCGGCCGGCCCGGCCGTGGGCGGGCTCGACGGCAGCGGCGAGTGCACCTTCCCGATGAAGAAGCAGATCGAGGGCATCCCCTGGTCGCTCCAGCGGGTGCTCCTGGACGAGCTCTGGCAGGACACCAAGGGCAAGGGCGTCCGCGTCGCCGTGATCGACACCGGCGTCGACGACGTCAACCCGCAGCTGAAGACCGCGGTGGACGCGAAGGCGGGCAAGGACTACCTGAAGCCCGACAAGGACAACCCGGGGCCGGGTGACGAGAAGCGCGGCAAGACCGACGGCACGGTCGACGAGGTCGGCCACGGCACCAAGGTCGCGGGGATCATCGCCGCCCGCCCGCGGCCGGGCACCGGCTTCGTCGGGCTCGCGCCCGAGGCGACGATCATCCCGATCCGCCAGAACGACGAGAAGAACAGCGGCAAGTCCGACACGATGGCCCAGGCGATCGACCACGCGGTCGCCAAGGGCGCCCAGGTCATCAACATCTCGCAGGACACCACGCAGCCGCTGAGCGCCGACTCCTCGATGGCCAGGGCGGTGGCCCGGGCCCTCGCCAAGGAGGTCGTGGTCGTCGCCTCCGCGGGCAACGACGGCATGGACGGCAAACTCAAGAACACCTACCCCGCGGCCTTCCCCGGGGTGCTCGCCGTCGCGTCCTCCGACCGCAACAACGAACGCGCCGCGTTCTCCCAGTCCGGCACCTTCGTGGGCGTCGCGGCGCCCGGTGTCGACATGGTCTCCACCGTGCCCGGCGGCGGCCAGTGCGTCGACAACGGCACCAGCTTCTCGGCCCCGTACGTCGCCGGTGTCGCAGCCCTGCTGCGCGCCAAGTACAAGGACTGGACGGCCGCCGAGATCGTGGCCCGTATCGAGCAGACCGCGGTGCGGTCCGTCAACGGCCGTGACAATCACGTGGGTTGGGGCGTCGTCGATCCGGTCCGGGCGCTCGCCGACGGGGCCGAGCGGCAGTCGCAGCCCGTTCCCGACCCCGGCCCGCCCAAAGCGCCCGCGCCCGAACCGGCCCATCTGGCCCTGACGGAGACGCCGCAGGAGCGGACCGAACGACTCGCCACCTACGCCCTCGGCATCGGTGGTGTCCTGGTGGCGGTCGTCGCCACGTCCGCCATCGTGATCCGCGACAGCAGGCGCCGTCACGGAGTCGCCCGATGAACCGAATCACCAAGTACCGGTTCCGTACTTTGCAGTTGGAACTGTCGTATCAACTGGCTAGAGTGACCGTCGGGTGGTGCACGAGAGTGCAGTGACCCAGCACGGGGGCGGCATCAAGAGATTCCCGTCCGAATCAGCATCGGAAGGCCCGACGGCAGCGACCGTCGACGTCACCGAAGGAAGAAGGGGCAAGATGTCGAAAGACCTGAACGTAACCAGTGCCGAACAGACCAAGCTCGCCGGCCGGATCCAGGACTTCCACGACGAGCTTCAGTCGCGCATCACCTCGCTCAACGGCGTCGTGGACCGCATCCAGGCGGGCTGGCAGGGTGCGGCCAGCAAGGAGTACGACCGGGTCCAGAACGACCTCAACCTGCGCCTGAAGAACATGCGCGTCGAGCTCATCAAGCTCGAAGAGGTCATGCGCATGAGCGCCGACGGCTTCACGCGCGAGGAGGAGGACCGCATCCGCGGCTTCCGCAAGATGGACGACACCAGCCAGGGTCAGAGCGCCATCCTCGGCATGGCCTGAGGCTCCGGGCCCGGCCACTCTCCTTTCTCGTCCCTCTCACCTCAGGAGCCAAGAACATGACGACTGCCGTCAATTACGACACCGTGACGCAGGCGGCGGGCGACGTCCGCCTCACCTCCACCCAGCTCACCCAGAAGCTGGAGGACCTCATGACCGAGGTCAACCGCGTCGCCTCCAACTGGGACGGTGAGGCGAAGACCGCGTACCGCGAGAGCCAGGACCGCCTCACCCGTGACATGTCGGGCATGAACCAGGACCTCATGCGCATCGCGCAGCTGCTCGACGAGTCCGTCATCGGTTACCGGGACACCGACAAGGGCAACGCGGCCCGGTTCCGCATGAACATGGGATGAGATCACGCGTCCCCGCGTGAGGGGGTGGCCCGTTCCGGCGGACCACCCCCTCACGCATGTCCGCACCCACGGGGGGAACTCCGACGGCACCCCTGGACGCCCCTCAGGTGAGGTCGAACTCCCCGTCCCGGGCGCCCAGGACGAAGGCGTCCCACTCGGCCTTCGTGTACCGCAGCACGGTCTCCTTGTCGAGCGACGACCGCATGGCCACGGCGCCCTCCGGCAGGTGCGCGATCTCGACGCGCTCCTCGTCGGGACTCGTCCCGGGCGCGCCCAGCCACTCGACCCCGGAGATGTCGAGCGCGTACAGCGCTTCCTTCTGACGTTCCTTCTCGCCGGCGTCGGCCATGGCGGGTCCCTTCGCGGTCGTACGGACGAGCTGCGTCCGCCAGCCTAGGGCAACGGTCCCACGCCGGCAGATCACTCGAACGGGCCCTTCCGCTTATCGCCGGCGGCCGTCCGCGCGAACGGTTCGACGCACCGAGGGCCGGGGGACGGACGCCACCCACGGCGCCCGTCCCCCGGCCCTCGCACGATCCGCCGGCGGCCCCCTCGGGGGCCCTGCCGGCGCGGCCCGCTACGTCCGGTCCGGCAGCCAGCCCAGCTGCACCAGCGGCGTGCCCCGCTTGCGGGAGACGAAGGTGCCGCGGCCCGGAGGCATCGGCCGGGCGCGGACGTTGCCCAGGATGTCGCCCTCGCTCGGGTCGCCGGAGAGGAGCACACCCTGCGCGCCCAGCTCCTTCGCGCGCTGCATGAAGGGCTCGTAC
Source organism: Streptomyces sp. NPDC048338 (assembly GCF_043201055.1). Lineage (NCBI taxonomy): Bacteria > Bacillati > Actinomycetota > Actinomycetes > Kitasatosporales > Streptomycetaceae > Streptomyces > Streptomyces sp. NPDC048338. Next base: position 16,146 of record NZ_JBICYQ010000008.1, on the reverse strand, counting down.
ATCGCCCGCGACGCGCCCCCCGCGCTGCGCGCCACGATGAAGCGGATACCCACGTCACGCGCGAACGGCAGGTTCTCCACCAGCACCTGGAGCGGGTTCGTCGAGTTCGTCGCGACCAGCTCGAAGTCGTCGACCAGCACGAACAGCTGAGGACCCGTCCACCAGCTGCGGTCCCGCAGCTGCTGCGGGGTGATGTCCGGCTTCGGAGCCCGCTTCGTCATCACCGTGTTGATCGCGTCCATGTGCATCTGCATGGCGGACGCCATCGGCGCGTACTCCAGCAGGTGCGAGGGAGCGACCGCCTCCAGCATCGTGCGCCGGTAGTCGCCGACCACGATCCGCGCCTGCTCCGGCGTGTACCGCTCGCACAGCTGCTTCGCGATCAGCCGGAGCAGCGCCGTCTTCCCGGACTCGCTCTCGCCGAAGATCAGGAAGAACGGATCCGTCTCGAAGTCGACGAACACCGGCTCCAGGTTCGTCTCGTCGATGCCGATCGCGATGCCGTGCTGCGGGTACTCGAAGCCCTTCGGCAACTGCTCCGCCGGCAGCCGCCGCGGCAGCAGCCGCACGGCCGGGGCCGGGGCGCCCGCCCAGGAGCTCTTCGCCGCCTGCACGAACGCCGCCGTGCCGTCCGACAGGTCGCCCGCCGAACTCGACCCGTCGATCCGCGGCAGCGCGCCCATGAAGTGCAGCTTCTCCGGCACCTGGCCCCGACCCGGGACACCCGCCGGCACGTTGGCCGCCACCTTGCGGTCGAACTCGGAGTCCATGACGTCGCCGAGCCGCAGCTCCAGCCGGCCGAGCATCTGGTCCTTCAGCGCGGCCCGCACCTCCATGTACCGGGCCGCGGTGATCACCACGTGGATGCCGTAGCCGAGACCCCGTGCCGCGATGTCCGAGACGATCGGCTCCAGCATGTCGTAGTCGTTGCGGAAGCCGCCCCAGCCGTCGACGACCAGGAAGACGTCTCCCCAGGCTTCGCCGGGCAGTTCACCCGCGGCGCGCTTGCGCCGGTAGGTCGCGATCGAGTCGATGTTGTTCGACCGGAAGAACTCCTCGCGCCGGTTCAGCACGCCGAGCACCTCGGCGACCGTCCGCCGTACCCGCTCCGGGTCCAGCCGGGACGCGACCCCGCCGACGTGCGGCAGGTCGGCCAGCGACACCATGCCGCCGCCACCGAAGTCCAGTACGTAGAACTGCACCTCGGCCGGGGTGTGGGTCAGCGCGAACGACGAGACCAGCGTGCGCATCATCGTCGACTTGCCCGACTGCGGACCGCCGACCACCATCATGTGGCCCGCCGCACCGGAGAAGTCCCGGTACAGCACCTCGCGCCGCTGCTCGAAGGGCTTGTCGATGAGGCCCAGCGGCACCGTCAGACCGCCCGGCCGCGTGTACTCCGTCGCCGTCAGACCCCGGTCCGCGGTCTGCGCGAGCCCCGGCAGCAGCTGGTCCAGGGAGGGCGCCTGGTCCAGCGGCGGCAGCCACACCTGGTGGGCCGGCACGCCCTGCCCCTCCAGCCGGCGCACGATCACGTCGAGGACGGTGTCCGCGAGCGCCTCGTCCTCCTCCTCGCGCTGCGCCGTCAGGTACGCCGGGTCGGGCGCCGCGTACACCACCGGCACCGGCGAGGCCGTGAAGAGCGCGGGCCGCCGCTCGATCGGGAGCTGCCCGGCCGCGAGCCGCGGCCCGCCCGTCCGGTACGTGCCCGAGACGTACGCCGCCTTGAAGCGGGTCATCTCGTCAGTGCCGAACTTCAGATAGCCCGAACCCGGCACCGACGGCAGGTGGTAGGCGTCCGGGACGCCGATCGCCGTACGCGACTCGGCCGCCGAGAACGTCCGCAGACCGATCCGGTACGACAGGTACGTGTCGAGGCCGCGGAGCTTGCCCTCCTCCAGGCGCTGGGAGGCCAGCAGCAGATGGACACCCAGCGACCGGCCGATACGGCCGATCTGGATGAACATGTCGATGAAGTCGGGCTTGGCGGTGAGGAGTTCGGAGAACTCGTCGATGACCAGGACCAGCGAGGCCAGCGGCTCCAGCGGAGCGCCCGCCGCCCGCGCCTTCTCGTAGTCGTGGATGTTGGCGTAGTTGCCCGCCGAGCGCAGCAGCTCCTGACGGCGCTGCAGCTCACCGCGGATCGCGTCGCCCATGCGGTCGACGAGCGTCAGGTCGTCGGACAGGTTGGTGATGACCGCGGCGACGTGCGGCATCTGGGACATGCCCGCGAACGTCGCACCGCCCTTGAAGTCCGCGAGGACGAAGTTCAGCGTCTCCGAGGAGTGCGTCACCGCCAGCCCCAGGACCAGCGTGCGCAGCAGCTCCGACTTTCCGGAACCCGTCGCGCCCACGCACAGGCCGTGCGGGCCCATGCCCTCCTGCGCGGCCTCCTTGAGGTCCAGCATGACCGGCTGGCCGTCCTCGCCGACACCGATCGGCACCCGCAGCCGCTCGGCCACCGAGCGGGGCCGCCAGGTCCGCGCCACGTCCACCGAGCCCGCGTCGCCGAGGTTCAGCAGGTCCGTGAAGTCCAGGTTGGCGAGCAGCGGTTCGTCGTCGTCCCCGCCGCCCATCCGCAGCGGGGCGAGCTGACGCGCCAGCGCCTCGGCGGCCGGCAGCGAGATGCCGTCCGGCACCCCCTCGTACGCGTAGCCGCCGCCCGACTCCAGGCGCAGCCGGCCCGGCCGCACCACGACGGACAGCCCGCCGCGCGGTTCGTCGAGCTCACCGGACACCACCTCGACGATGGTCACGCCCTGCAGGCCCTCCGGCGCCGCCAGCAGCGAGTCCGGAGGCACCATCCCGCCGTCGAGGACGACGACGACATGCGGCTGGTCCAGCACCGGCTGGTTGTCGCGGCTGAACCGCGGACGCCCGTCCAGGCGCGAGCGGACCATCTGCTCCAGCTCGCCCAGGTCGTCGCCGAACAGCCGCTTCGTGCCCGCCCCGTCGACCTGCGCGGCGACCTGCGTGTGCGGCAGCCACTTCGTCCAGTCCCAGCGTTCCTGCGCGTTCCGCGCGGCCACCACCGCGAGCATCAGGTCGTCGGGGGAGTGCAGCGTCACCAGCTGGGAGACCAGACCGCGCGCCGCGGCCTGCGCCGCCTCCGGGTCACCGGAGACCGTCACGTGGTAGAAGGCCCGCATGGAGACGGCCATCGGCAGTCCGTCCAACGAGCCGTGCACGGCCAGGAACTGCTGCATCGCGCCCGCGCAGAGCGGCTCCAGCTCGTCCACCGGCGCGGTGTCCGGCGCCACCAGCGGCGTCGCCAGCTGCTGCGTGCCGAGGCCGATCCGCACCTGCCCGAAGTCGTTGTCGCCCACCCGGCGTTCCCACACCCGCGAGCCCTCGGCCACCACGGACCACAACTGCTCGGGGGAGGGGTGCAGATAGAGCTGGGCGTCCCGCTGCCGGCGCGCCGTGCGCCGCACCGTACGCCGCGTCTGGGCGAGGTATTTGAGGTAGTCGCGCCGGACATCGGCAATTTGCCCCTGCGTACCCTTTCGGAACCGCACGAGCTGGGCGATGACCATGCCGACCGTCGAGACCAGCATCAGGATGCCCATGATGCGCATGAACGGATGCGCCCCCGGCATGAAGAAGAACACCACCGAGGAGCCCATGCCGAGCATCGGAAGGAGCTGCATCAGCATGCCTTCCTGCTGCCCCCGCGGGAGTTCGGGCGGCGACTCCAGGACCAGTTCCTCACCGGGCACTTCCGGAGGAAGGGACCTCGGCGGTCGTTTGACGACGATCTGGCTCACCGGAGCATCAATCCCTCGTTGCGGGCGGACCTCTTGAGGGGAGCTTCCGCACCGGCGCCCCCATCAACGACGGCCTCCCCCGCGAGAGTGGCGATCCTACTTGCAGCGACCGGGGGTTGTGCCCGGTAGGGTGGCGCCGCAGTGTGCGCAACCGCGAATCAGGGGGTCCAGACACGTGAGTACGACCGCAGCGACCGGCTTCTGCCGCGTCACCGTCGTGGCGCCGGACAGCCGCATCGACGTCGCACTCCCCGAGGACATCGCGGTCGCCGACGTCTACCCGGAGATCCTGCGGCTCACGGGGCAGACCCAGGCCGCCGGCACCCCGACCGGCTACCACCTCGTCCGGCGCGACGGCTCGGTCCTCGACGGGGCCCGCACGCTCGCCGCCCAGCAGGTGCTCGACGGCGAGGTCCTCTCGCTGCGCCCCTTCTCCCAGTCGCTGCCGCCCGCCGTCTTCGACGACGTCTCCGACGCCGTCGCCTCCGCCGTCACCCGTGACCGGCACCTGTGGAGCGACGACCTGCTGCGCGGCGCCGGACTGGTCGCCGGAGTGCTGCTCCTCGTCCTGATGGGCTTCGTGCTCTGGTTCGCCGACCCGGTGCACCACGACATGCACAGCCTGCCCGGCGTCGTCGCCGGCGCCGTCGGCGCGCTGCTCACCGCCTTCGCCGGCGTCCGCGCCCGCGTCTACAAGGACCGCGGCACCGCCGTCGCCCTCGGGCTCGGCGCCCTCCCGCTGCTGCTGATCGCCGGCTCCGGGATCATCGGCCCCGACGCCGGCGACGGACCCGGGCGCCTGCAGTTCCTGCTCGGCTGCGTGACCGTCCTGGTCGCCGCCGTCACCCTGGTCGCGCTCACCCCCAGCGGTGACGCCCCCTTCGTGGCCGCGACCTTCCTGGCCACCGTCGGCACCCTCGCCACCTTCCTCGCGATCCTGTCCGAGTCGTCCGCCACCGAGACCGCCGCCGTCTGCGCTCCCGTCGCCATCGGACTGGTCGCCTTCCTGCCCGGCCTGTCGGCCCGCTTCGCCCGCCTCCCCATCGGCTACGCCTCCCCGCGCAGCGCCACCGACGAGGAGTTCCACGCCGAACCCGGGCAGTCCCTCCCCGACGAGGTCCAGCCCGTCGACGGCGAGCGCATCGCGCTCCAGGCCCGCCGTGGCCACGAGATGCTCCTCGGCCTCGTCGGCGGCTGCGCGGCCGTCGTCGTCGGCTCCGCCGCCGTCCTCGGCTTCGCCGGCAACGTCTGGGGCCAGCTGCTGGCCTTCGCGGCCGGCCTCGCGATGCTGCTGCGCGCCCGCCTCTTCCGCTACACCTCGCAGGTCGCCTGCGTCCTGGTCGCCGGCATCGCCGCGATCGCGCTGCTGATCCTCGGCCTCTCCCTGAACCCGCCGGCCGACCTGGTCAAGGACCTCCTGATGTACGGGGACCGCGGCGGCCTGGACATCCGCACGATCTGGCTCACCGCGGCCGTCGCCGCCGGTGCCGCCCTGGTCACCGCGATCGGCCTGATCATCCCGCGCAAGGGCCTCTCGCCCTTCTGGGGCCGGCTCCTCGACCTCGCCGAGGGCTTCGTCCTGCTCGCCCTCGTCCCGCTCTGCCTCGCGGTCCTGGACGTCTTCATGGCGGCCCGCTCGCTCACCGGCAAGTAACGGCGCTCCGCCGAGCTGGTACGCTGTGTGACGGCCGTTTGTGTACGCGCTCCCGGAACCACCCGGAATCCACCTGATCCTCGGATCCCAGGATCCCGGATCCTCTGGAAGCTGCGCTCATCGGACCTTCGCCTCCGAGTCACGGAAGCTCCCCTGAGACCAAGACCAGGGGCACTCGTGGGCGCACGAACACCAGAGGAGTACCGAGTGTCTCTCGACGCCGCTACGAAGAAGCAGATTTTCGCCGAGTTCGGCCAGAAGGAGGGCGACACCGGCTCCCCCGAGGTGCAGGTCGCGATGCTCTCCCGCCGTATCTCGGACCTCACCGAGCACCTCAAGCAGCACAAGCACGACCACCACTCCCGTCGTGGTCTGCTGATCCTGGTCGGCCAGCGTCGCCGCCTGCTGCAGTACCTGGCCAAGAAGGACATCCAGCGCTTCCGTGCGCTGGTCGACCGCCTGGGCATCCGCCGCGGCGCGGCCGGCGGTGCCAAGTAAGACGCCGTGAAGGGAGCGGTTCCCACGAATAGGGGGCCGCTCCCTTTGCTGTACGTGCGCAATGTGCCGACCGGCACTTAGTCTGGTCGCACAACGCCACATTCACGAGCGAGAAGCCGCCGGCCCGCCGCCGGTCCTCGGTAGTGGCTCCCGGACCCCTCAATCCCGGGTGCTTCGATCGAAGACCGGCCCGCACCGAAGGCGGGCTTCTCCTCACACCGTCCCCGGCCACACGGGCCCCGGACGCAAAGACGAACACGTAGGAGAAACTGCTAGTGGAGAACGAGACCCACTACGCCGAGGCCGTCATCGACAACGGCACCTTCGGCACCCGCACCATCCGCTTCGAGACGGGCCGCCTGGCCAAGCAGGCCGCCGGCTCCGCCGTGGCCTACCTGGACGACGACACGATGGTCCTCTCGGCCACCACCGCGTCCAAGCGCCCGAAGGACCAGCTCGACTTCTTCCCCCTGACGGTGGACGTCGAGGAGCGGATGTACGCGGCCGGCAAGATCCCCGGCTCCTTCTTCCGCCGGGAAGGCCGCCCCTCCGAGGACGCGATCCTCACCTGTCGCCTGATCGACCGGCCGCTGCGCCCGTCCTTCGCCAAGGGCCTGCGCAACGAGATCCAGATCGTCGAGACGATCATGGCGCTCAACCCCGATCACCTCTACGACGTGATCGCGATCAACGCCGCCTCCTGCTCCACGCAGCTGGCCGGCCTGCCCTTCTCCGGCCCGATCGGCGGCACCCGTGTCGCGCTGATCAAGGGCCAGTGGGTCGCGTTCCCGACGCACACCGAGCTCGAGGACGCCGTCTTCGACATGGTCGTCGCCGGTCGCGTCCTGGAGGACGGCGACGTCGCGATCATGATGGTCGAGGCCGAGGCCACCGAGAAGACGATCGAGCTCGTCAAGGGCGGCGCCGAGGCGCCGACCGAGGAGGTCGTCGCCGCCGGTCTCGAGGCCGCGAAGCCGTTCATCAAGGTCCTGTGCAAGGCCCAGTCGGACCTCGCCGCCAAGGCCGCCAAGCCGACCGGCGAGTTCCCGGTCTTCCTCGACTACCAGGACGACGTCCTGGAGGCGCTCTCCGCCGCGGTCAAGAGCGAGCTCGCCCAGGCGCTCACCATCGCCGGCAAGCAGGAGCGCGAGACCGAGCTCGACCGCATCAAGGAGCTCGCCGCCGAGAAGCTCCTCCCGGCCTTCGAAGGCCGCGAGAAGGAGATCTCCGGCGCCTACCGCGCGCTGACCAAGAAGCTGGTCCGCGAGCGGATCATCAAGGACAAGGTCCGCATCGACGGCCGCGGCATCACGGACATCCGTACGCTCGCCGCCGAGGTCGAGGCCATCCCGCGCGTGCACGGCTCGGCGCTGTTCGAGCGTGGCGAGACCCAGATCCTGGGCGTCACCACCCTCAACATGCTCCGTATGGAGCAGCAGCTGGACACCCTTTCCCCGGTGACCCGCAAGCGCTACATGCACAACTACAACTTCCCGCCGTACTCCGTCGGTGAGACCGGCCGCGTGGGCTCGCCCAAGCGCCGCGAGATCGGCCACGGCGCGCTCGCCGAGCGCGCCATCGTGCCGGTGCTGCCGACGCGCGAGGAGTTCCCCTACGCGATCCGCCAGGTGTCCGAGGCCCTCGGCTCCAACGGCTCGACGTCCATGGGCTCGGTCTGCGCCTCCACCATGTCGCTGCTGAACGCCGGTGTGCCGCTCAAGGCCCCCGTCGCCGGTATCGCCATGGGCCTGATCTCCGAGGAGATCGACGGCAAGACGCACTACGTCGCCCTCACCGACATCCTCGGCGCCGAGGACGCGTTCGGCGACATGGACTTCAAGGTCGCCGGCACGAAGACCTTCGTCACCGCGCTCCAGCTCGACACCAAGCTCGACGGCATCCCCGCCTCGGTCCTGGCCGCCGCGCTGAAGCAGGCCCGTGACGCGCGTCTGCACATCCTCGACGTGATGAACGAGGCGATCGACGTTCCGGACGAGATGTCCCCGAACGCGCCGCGCATCATCACCGTCAAGATCCCGGTGGACAAGATCGGTGAGGTCATCGGCCCCAAGGGCAAGATGATCAACCAGATCCAGGAGGACACCGGCGCCGACATCACGATCGAGGACGACGGCACCATCTACATCGGTGCCGCCCAGGGCTCGCAGGCCGAGGCCGCCCGCGCCACGATCAACGGCATCGCCAACCCGACCATGCCGGAGGTCGGCGAGCGCTACCTGGGTACGGTCGTCAAGACCACCACCTTCGGTGCGTTCGTGTCCCTGCTCCCGGGCAAGGACGGCCTGCTGCACATCTCGCAGATCCGCAAGCTCGCCGGTGGCAAGCGCGTGGAGAACGTCGAGGACGTGCTCGCGGTCGGCTCCAAGGTGCAGGTCGAGATCGCCGAGATCGACCAGCGCGGCAAGCTCTCCCTGATCCCCGTGATCGCGGACGAGGAGGGTGCCGCCGAGGGTACCGACCAGAAGGACGACACCGACCAGTGACGTCCCGTAGTTCCGTGACGACGGCCCGCACCTCTTCGGAGGGGCGGGCCGTCGCCCGTACCCAAACGCTTCTCCCGGGCAAGGACGGCATCGGCACGGTCCGGCGCACGACCCTCCCCGGCGGCCTGCGGATCGTCACCGAGACCCTGCCCTCCGTGCGCTCCGCCACCTTCGGAATCTGGGCGCACGTCGGCTCCCGTGACGAGACCCCCGCTCTCAACGGCGCCACGCACTACCTGGAGCACCTCCTCTTCAAGGGCACCGGCAGGCGCAGCGCACTCGACATCTCCGCCGCGCTCGACGCGGTCGGCGGCGAGATGAACGCCTTCACCGCGAAGGAGTTCACCTGCTACTACGCGCGGGTCCTCGACACGGACCTGCCACTGGCGATCGACGTCGTCTGCGACATGCTCACCGGCTCACTGATCCTGGAGAGCGACGTCGACGCGGAACGCGGCGTCATCCTCGAAGAGATCGCCATGACCGAGGACGACCCGGGCGACGTCGTGCACGACCTGTTCGCGCACACCATGTTCGGCGACACCCCGCTGGGCCGCCCGGTGCTCGGCACCGTCGACACGATCAACGCCCTCGACCGCGACCGGATCGCCCGCTTCTACAAGAAGCACTACGACCCGACCCACCTGGTCGTCGCCGCCGCGGGCAACATCGACCACGCCACGGTCGTACGCCAGGTCCGCGGCGCCTTCGAGAAGGCCGGCGCCCTCGGCCGTACCGACGCCCGCCCGGTCGCCCCCCGCGACGGCCGGCGCACCATCCGCACCGCGGGCCGGGTCGAGGTCCTCGGCCGCAAGAGCGAGCAGGCCCACGTCGTCCTCGGCATGCCGGGACTGGCGCGCACGGACGAGCGCCGCTGGGCGCTGGGCGTCCTGAACACCGCGCTCGGCGGCGGCATGTCCTCGCGCCTGTTCCAGGAGGTGCGCGAGAAGCGCGGCCTGGCGTACAGCGTGTACTCGTACACGTCCGGCTTCGCCGACTGCGGCCTCTTCGGCGTGTACGCGGGCTGCCGCCCCAACCAGATCCACGACGTGCTCGGGATCTGCCGGGACGAGCTCGACAAGGTGGCCTCCGACGGACTGTCCGACGACGAGATCGCCCGCGCCATCGGGCAGCTCTCCGGCTCGACCGTCCTCGGCCTGGAGGACACCGGCGCCCTGATGAACCGCATCGGCAAGAGCGAGCTGTGCTGGGGCACGCAGATGTCGGTCGACGACATGCTCGCCCGGATCGCCGCGGTCACCCCGGACGAGGTCCGGGAGGTCGCCCGCGACGTGCTCGGCCGGCGCCCCTCGCTGTCGGTCATCGGGCCGCTGAAGGACAAGCAGGCGGCACGCCTGCACGAATCCGTCTCCTAGAGAGAGTTCAGAGCAATGAGCAAGCTGCGTGTGGCGGTCCTCGGAGCCCAGGGCCGCATCGGATCCGAGGCGGTACGCGCCGTCGAGGCCGCCGAGGACATGGAACTGGTCGCGGCCCTGGGCCGTGGCGACAAGCTGGAGACGCTCGCCGAGACGGGCGCCCAGGTCGCGGTCGAGCTGACCACCCCCGCCTCGGTGATGGGGAACCTCGACTTCTGCGTGCGCCACGGCATCCACGCGGTCGTCGGCACCACCGGCTGGACCGAGGACCGCCTCGCGCAGCTGCGGACGTGGCTCGACGGCTCTCCGCGGACCGGCGTCCTGATCGCCCCGAACTTCTCCATCGGCGCGGTCCTGACCATGAGGTTCGCCCAGCTCGCGGCCCCGTACTTCGAGTCCGTCGAGGTCGTCGAACTGCACCACCCGAACAAGGTCGACGCCCCCAGCGGCACGGCGACCCGTACCGCGCAGCTGATCGCGGCGGCACGCGCCGAGGCCGGCCTCGGCGCCCAGCCGGACGCGACCCAGACCGCGCTGGACGGGGCGCGTGGTGCGGACGTGGACGGTGTCCCCGTGCACGCCGTACGGCTCCGGGGCCTGCTGGCCCACCAGGAGGTGCTGCTCGGCGGCGAGGGCGAGACGCTCACCGTCCGCCACGACTCCCTGCACCACTCCAGCTTCATGCCGGGCATCCTGCTGGGCGCCCGCCGTGTCGTCGACGTTCCCGGCCTCACCTTCGGCCTGGAACACTTCCTGGACCTGGGCTGACGGCCATGGGCGGAAAGATCACGTACTTCTTCCTCGCCACCGTGCTGGTGCTCGTCTTCGGCGTGGTGGCGATGGAGGGGGTCCTGCTCCTGCTCACCGGCGAGCCGCTCGCCATGGGCATGGGCGCCATAGCGTTCCTGCTGCCCTGCGTCGGCGGCTGGTTCCTCTGGAAGAACACCCGCTTCGCCCGCCGGGCCCAGCACCTCGCCGAGGAGCTGGAGGCCGAGGGCGGCCTGCCGGTGGACGAGCTCAGGCGTACGGCCGGCGGCCGGATCGACCGGGACTCGGCCGACGAGGTCTTCGCGCGGCGCCGCGCGGAGACCGAGGACTCGCCCGACGACTGGCGCTGCTGGTTCCGGCTCGCGGTCGCGTACCACGACGCCCGCGACACCCCTCGCGCGCGCAAGGCGATGCAGCGGGCGATCGCGCTCCACGAGGGCCGCCCGGCGGCCCCCTCGGTCAGCGCGTAGCGGGGGCGCCGTACTCGGCGCTCCACGCCTCGACGGTGTCGGCGGCGCGGTCGAAGGCCTCGATGCGGGACAGGAAGTCGGCGTTGTGGTCGGTGAGCAGGGCGACCTGCTCACCGCCGCGCCAGTCGAGCAGCAGGGCCTGGCCCTGCACGGTGCGGGGGAGTCCCAGCCAGCGCACCGGCTGCTGGGCCGTGCGCACGGCCGTCACCTGCTGCCAGGCGACGGTCGTGGTGGAGAAGAACCCCACGCGGCGCACGCCGTGCCGACTGACCCAGGCGCCCACGCGCAGCATCCGCAGCGAGGCGGCGATGATCAGCGTGGCCAGCCCGAAGGTGGCGATCGAGCCGGACATCGCCCCCGCGGCGGCGATGATCACCGCGGCGAAGAGCACGAAGGACGCGAGCAGCAGCGCCAGCGCCGCGGCGCCGACCCGCCAGGGGCCCGGTCGGTAGGGACGTCGCCACTGGTCGTGGTCGTCGAAGGGCAGCGCGACGTCGTCCGTCGCGTCGAAAGCGCGGTCTGCCGTCAGGAAGGGCAGGGGCACGACTGATCCTCACTCACAAGCACGCTCGAAGGGGCTGTGCCCGGTGAGGCTACCCAGATGGTCCCGACCGGGCCACCCCAGGGTGGCCGTACAGATCAACGGCCGTCGGACGCCTCGGACTGCTGCCGATGCCCCTCCGCCGCGCCCGACTGCAGGGACGGCATGCCGAAGAGCAACGACCCGACGAGCCCGGCCACGACGGTCAGCCCGACCAGCGTACGGCCCACGACCTCGGAGGCCGCGAGGCGCTCCCTGGGCGGCGGAGTGACGTTACTGCGGAAACGGTCGGCCTCGGCGACGAAGGAGAACGGGACGGGCTCTCGCCGGCGGAACATCGGAAACACTCCTCAGGGCTGTGTGCGTGGTGTGCGGTGTCACAGAGACAGACGAGCGAAGTCGCCGTTCGGTGCCGTTTTCCCTGAGTTTTCCCCGAATCGGCCAAAGAACGTCGTCCGGGCGGGTGCGTCCCGGGGCTGTCGGTGGGTCCCCGTAGAGTGGGCGCCGCCCGTGCGATGCCATCGGAAGGACCCGTCGGTGACCGACACCCCCACCGCAGACCTCAAGCCCGCTTTCCGCAGCGATGTGACCGTCGAGCTGGTGAAGCACAGTGCCGCCGACTCCGACGTGCTGTGGGCGGCCCGCGTCTCCACCGCGGGTGAGCAGTCGCTCGAAGAGCTGCAGAAGGACCCCGAGCGGTCCAAGGGGCTCATCAACTACCTGATGCGGGACCGGCACGGCAGCCCGTTCGAGCACAACTCGATGACCTTCTTCATCAGCGCCCCGATCTTCGTCTTCCGCGAGTTCATGCGCCACCGCGTGGGCTGGTCGTACAACGAGGAGTCGGGCCGCTACAGGGAGCTGGAGCCGGTCTTCTACGTGCCGGACGCCTCCCGCAAGCTGGTCCAGGAGGGCCGTCCGGGCAAGTACGTCTTCGTCGAGGGCAGCCAGGCCCAGCAGGAGCTGGTCGGCCGCACGATGGAGGACTCCTACGTCCGGGCGTACGAGGCGTACCAGGAGATGCTCGCCGCCGGCGTCGCCCGCGAGGTGGCCCGCGCGGTCCTGCCCGTCGGTCTCTTCTCCTCCATGTACGCCACCTGCAACGCCCGCTCGCTCATGCACTTCCTCGGCCTGCGCACCCAGCACGAGCTGGCCAAGGTGCCGTCGTTCCCGCAGCGGGAGATCGAGATGGTCGGCGAGAAGATGGAGCGGCACTGGGCCGAGCTCATGCCGCTGACCTACGCGGCCTTCAATCAGAACGGCCGTGTGGCCCCGTAAGGCACACCAGTACGAACCCTCACACGAAGTGTCCGTATTGCGGCGTTTCACGAAGTTCATCTAGGCTGATCAAACGGACCCGGCACTGCTTGAACCCCCGAGCAGGCAGTGCCGGGCTCCTCTTCACACGTCCCCCGAGGGGGGACCGGGCGCTGAGCAGCGAGTAGCGTGTTACCCATGGCTCCGATCTCCACTCCGCAGACCCCCTTCGGGCGGGTCCTCACCGCCATGGTCACGCCCTTCACGGCGGACGGCGCACTCGACCTCGACGGCGCGCAGCGACTGGCGGCCCATCTGGTGGACGCAGGCAACGACGGCCTCGTCGTCAACGGCACCACCGGCGAGTCCCCGACCACCACCGACGCGGAGAAATCTGAGCTCGTACGGGCCGTACTGGAGGCGGTGGGCGACCGCGCCCACGTCGTCGCCGGCATCGGCACCAACGACACCCACCACTCCCTCGAGCTCGCCCGCACCGCCGAACGCGACGGCGCGCACGGCCTGCTCGCGGTCACGCCGTACTACAACAAGCCCCCGCAGGAGGGCCTGTACCGGCACTTCTCGGCCATCGCCGACTCCACCGGCCTCCCGGTGATGCTCTACGACATCCCCGGCCGCAGCGGCGTCCCGATCGCCACCGAGACGATCGTCCGTCTGGCCGAGCACCCCAGGATCGTCGCGAACAAGGACGCCAAGGGCGACCTGGGCCGCGCGAGCTGGGCCATCGCACGGTCCGGCCTCGCCTGGTACTCCGGCGACGACATGCTCAACCTGCCGCTGCTCTCCGTGGGCGCCTGCGGCTTCGTCTCCGTCGTCGGCCACGTCGTGAGCCCCGAGCTCCGCGCCCTGCTCGACGCCCACCTCAACGGCGACGTGCAGAAGGCCACCGAGATCCACCAGAAGCTGCTCCCGGTGTTCACCGGCATGTTCCGCACCCAGGGCGTGATCACCACCAAGGCCGCCCTCGCCCTCCAGGGACTCCCGGCCGGCCCCCTGCGGCTGCCGCTCGTGGAGCTCTCGCCCGAGGAAACCGCCCAGCTCAAGATCGATCTCGCCGCCGGCGGGGTAGATCTCTGACATCGGACTTCACAAGTGAATACCGGCCTGCGGACGCACCACGCAGCACGAACCGCGCATCCCGCGTCCGACGAGGCCGACCGACAGACAACAGCAAGTGCACGAATGTCACGCGCGCCACGTGCCCGAGCGGTACGTGGCGCGTGTGGTGAGGAGAGTCTTTTGAGTCATCCGCATCCCGAACTCGGCGCCCCGCCGAAGCTCCCCAAGGGTGGCCTGCGCGTCACCCCGCTCGGCGGGCTCGGCGAGATCGGCCGCAACATGACGGTCTTCGAGTACGAAGGCCGCCTGCTCATCGTCGACTGCGGCGTCCTCTTCCCCGAGGAGGAGCAGCCGGGCATCGATCTGATCCTGCCCGACTTCACCACCATCAGGGACCGCCTCGACGAGGTCGAGGGCATCGTGCTCACGCACGGCCACGAGGACCACATCGGCGCCGTCCCGTACCTGCTCCGGCTCAAGCCGGACATCCCGCTGATCGGCTCCAAGCTGACCCTCGCGCTCATCGAGGCCAAGCTCCAGGAGCACCGCATCCGCCCCTACACCCTCGAGGTGGTCGAGGGGCAGCGCGAGCAGCTCGGACCCTTCGACTGCGAGTTCATCGCGGTCAACCACTCCATCCCCGACGCGCTGGCCGTCGCCATCCGCACCCCCGCGGGCATGGCGGTGCACACCGGCGACTTCAAGATGGACCAGCTCCCGATGGACGGCCGGCTCACCGACCTCCACGCGTTCGCGCGGCTCAGCGAGGAGGGCATCGACCTCCTGCTGACCGACTCGACGAACGCCGAGGTCCCCGGTTTCGTCCCGCCGGAGAAGGACATCTCCAACGTCCTGCGGAACGTCTTCGCGAACGCCCAGAAGCGCATCATCGTGGCCAGCTTCGCCAGCCACGTGCACCGCATCCAGCAGATCCTGGACGCCGCCCACGAGTACGGCCGCCGGGTCGCCTTCGTCGGCCGCTCGATGGTCCGCAACATGGGCATCGCCCGTGACCTGGGCTACCTGCGGGTGCCGGCCGGCCTGGTCGTCGACGTCAAGACGCTCGACGACCTCCCGGACGACGAGGTCGTGCTCGTCTGCACCGGCTCCCAGGGCGAGCCGATGGCGGCGCTCTCCCGCATGGCGAACCGCGACCACCAGATCCGGATCGTCCAGGGCGACACCGTGATCCTGGCGTCGTCGCTGATCCCCGGCAACGAGAACGCGGTCTACCGCGTGATCAACGGCCTGACCCGCTGGGGCGCGAACGTCATCCACAAGGGCAACGCCAAGGTCCACGTCTCGGGCCACGCCTCGGCCGGCGAGCTCCTGTACTTCTACAACATCTGCAAGCCGAAGAACCTGATGCCGGTCCACGGCGAATGGCGACACCTGCGCGCCAACGCGGAACTCGGCGCGATGACGGGTGTCCCCAAGGACCACATCGTCATCGCCGAGGACGGTGTGGTCGTCGACCTGGTCGACGGCAAGGCCCGGATCGTCGGCAAGGTCCAGGCGGGTTACGTGTACGTCGACGGCCTCTCGGTCGGCGACGTCACCGACGTCCACCTCAAGGACCGCCGGATCCTCGGCGACGAGGGCATCATCTCGGTCTTCGTCGTGGTCGACTCCTCGACCGGCAAGATCGTCAGCGGCCCGAACATCCACGCCCGCGGTTCCGGCATCGAGGACTCGGCGTTCGACGCCGTCATCCCGAAGGTCGACCAGGCCCTGAACAAGTCGGCCCAGGACGGTGTGGTCGAACCGCACCAGCTCCAGCAGCTGATCCGGCGCGTCATCGGCAAGTGGGTCTCGGACACCTACCGCAGGCGTCCGATGATCCTTCCGGTGGTCGTCGAGGTCTGATCCTCCGGCACCACCACGCGCACGACCTGGAGCGGGGCCCCTCGATTTGCATCGGGGCGCCCCGCTCCAGTACGTTGACATCTCCGCCTGAACGTGAGCCCGGCACCGTTGTGTGCCAGAACGGCCGAACGGGAGGCGGGAAATCCGACTCAGAATCTCTGATAAAGTCGGAACCGCCGGAAAGGAAAGCGCGAAAGCGAATTCCCGAAAGGCAGCCCGCTCCAGCGGGTGGCAGAAACGGAAATCGGATCTGCTAAGCTGGAAACACGAAAGACCGAAGGGAAAAGCCCGGAGGAAAGCCCGAGAGGGTGAGTACGAAGGAAGCGTCCGTTCCTTGAGAACTCAACAGCGTGCCAAAAATCAAC